>NZ_JAOXMC010000001.1:0-394755 GCF_026343815.1 Pseudomonas sp. BJa3
TTTATAAAAACACATTCATCCACACACTGCCCCGGGGGGGCCGGTTGTTTGAGTGTTTTGGGGGGGGTGGGTGCCCCGCTCCTCCCGCGCCAACCCCAGCTCCCACAGGATGCGCGTGGTTCTCAGGAAGTCTTTTCCGGCTCGCGGATCTTGTACCAGGCCACGTACAGCGCCGGCAGGAACAACAGCGTCAGCAGCGTTGCACTGATGATGCCGCCGATCATGGCGTAGGCCATCGGCCCCCAGAACACTTCCCGGGCAATCGGGATCATGCCCAGGCTTGCCGCCGCCGCCGTCAGCAGGATCGGCCGGCGGCGGTGGTTGGTCGCTTCCACCACCGCGTCCCAGGGGGTGTAGCCCTGCTCTTCGAATTCGTCGATCTGGGTCACCAGGATCACCGAGTTACGGATGATGATCCCGGCCAGGGCGAGGATGCCGAGGATCGCCACGAAGCCCATGGGCGTGCCCGTGGGCACCAGGGCCAGGACCACGCCGATCAGCCCCAGCGGCGCGACGCTGACCACCAGGAACAGCTTCTGCACGCTGTGCAGCTGGATCATCAGGAAGGTCGCCATGAGGAACAGCATCAACGGAATGACATCGGCGATCGGCCCCTGGGCCTTGCCGCTCTCCTCCACCGTACCGCCGGTGGCCACGCCGTAGCCGGGCGGCAGCTTGCCGGCGAATTCGTCGATCTTCGGCTTGAGTTGCGCCACCAGGTTGGTCGGCTGGATATCGCCGACCACCGAGGCCTTGATGGTGATGGTCGGCTTGCGGTCGCGCCGCCACACCAATGGCTGCTCCAGCTCGTAACGCACGGTGGCGAACGCCAGCAGAGGGATGGACACACCACTGGGGCTGACGATCTGCAGGTTCTGCAGGGTGTCGGGGGAGCCCCGCTCGCTGTCCTCGGCCCGGGCAATGACGTCGACCAGGTAGATGTTGTCGTTGACCTGGGTGACCGGCACGCCGCTGACGATGCTGTTCATTACATTGGCCACGTCTTCGGACGAAAGCCCCAGTTGACGCGCCTTGTCCTGGGCGATCTCGATGCGCAGCACCTTACCGGGCTCGTTCCAGTCGTACATCATGTCGCCGATATGCTCGTTGCTGTCGAGCACCGTGGCCAGTTCGATGGCATAGCGGCGCACCTGGTCGATGTCCTTGCCGCTGACCCGGTACTGGATCGGCCGGCCAACCGGCGGGCCCATCTCCAGCGACTGCACGTTGCTGCCGATGCCTACGAAGTCTTCGCGCAGCAGTTTCTGCAGGCGCTCGATCATGCCCTGGCGCTCTTCGAAGCCCTTGCTGACGATCACCAGCTGGGCGTAATAGGGGTTCTGCAATTGCTGGTCGAGGGGCAGGTAGAAGCGAATCGCCCCCTGGCCGATGTAAGTGCTCCAGCGCACCAGGTCGGGGTCGTCCTTGATCTTCGCCTCCAGGCGATCCACCACCTTGCGCGTTTCCTCGATCGAGGCGTTCTGCGGCAGGTCGAGATCGACCAGGATCTCCGGGCGGTCCGAGGATGGGAAGAACTGGTTCTGTACGAAGCGCATGCCCACCACCGACAGTGCGAACAGCACGATGGTGCCGATCACTGTCACCCAGCGGTGGCGCATGCACCACAGCAGGCCATGCTCGAACGCCCGGCCCACCCGCCCAGGTTCGGCCTCGTGGGGCTTGAGCTTTTCGCTGCTGAGAATATGCACGCCCAGCACCGGGGCGAAGAACACCGCCACCACCCACGACACCAGCAGCGCCACGGCGATCACCGCGAACAAGGTATAGGTGTATTCACCGGCCGAGCTGGCATTGAGGCCGATCGGCACGAAACCGGCCACGGTCACCAGGGTTCCGGTCAGCATGGGGAAGGCCGTCGAGGTGTAGGCGAAGGTCGCCGCCTGCTCTTTCGTCTCACCCATTTCCAGGCGCGTGACCATCACCTCCACGGTGATCATCGCGTCATCCACCAGCAGGCCCAGGGCAATGATCAGCGCACCCAGCGAAATCCGCTGCATGGTGATGTCGCTGTACTCCATGAACACGAACACCATGGCCAGCACCAGCGGAATCGAGCAGGCCACCACCAGCCCGGCACGCACGCCCAGGCTGACGAAACTCACCACCAGTACGATCACCACGGCTTCGAACAAGGCACTGGTGAAGCCGCCAACCGCCTGCTTGACCACCACCGCCTGGTCGGACACGGTGTGTACGCCGACCCCGACCGGCAGTTCGCTGACGATGCTATCCATCTTCTTCTTCAGTGCAGCGCCGAACACCTCGATGTTGCCGCCGGCCTTCATGCCGATGGCCAGGCCGATGGCCGGCTGGCCGTTGTAGCGGAAGATCGGTGACGGCGGGTCGACGTAGCCGCGCTCTATGTCGGCGATATCGGCCAGGCGGAAGAAGCGGTCGTTGATGCGCAGGTTGACCGTCTCCAGGTCCTTCTCCGAGGCGAACTGGCCTGTGGTGCGCACCGAGATGCGCTCGGGGCCGGCTTCGATCACCCCCGCAGGGGTCACCGCGTTCTGCGATTTCAGCGCCTCCATGACTTGCCGCTGGTCGATGCCCAGGGCCGCCAGCTTGCGGGTGGAGAAATTCAGGTAGAGCACTTCGTCCTGGGTGCCGATCAGCTCGATCTTGCCGATGTTGTGCACCTCGCGCACCTCGGCGCGGGCCAGCTCCACATAGTCGCGCAGCTGGCGCAAGGTCAGGCCATCGGAGGTGAAGGCATAGATCGAGCCGAACACATCGCCGAACTCGTCATTGAAGCCCGGCCCCTGCACGCCCTGGGGAAACTGGCCGCGGATGTCCTGGATCTTCTTGCGCACCTGGTACCAGATAGCTGGAATGTCCCTGGCCTTGGTGGTATCGCGCAGATACACGTAAACCGTGGATTCGCCGGGACGGGTATAGCTTTTCACATAGTCGAGCGAATCGAGCTCCTCAAGTTTCTTCTCGATCCGATCGGTGATCTGGTTCAGTGTCTCGGCCTGGGTCGCCCCCGGCCAACGTGTCTGGATCACCATGGTCTTGATGGTGAAGGACGGATCCTCTTCCCGGCCCAGGTTGAAGTAGGAAAACACCCCCATCAGCAGCCCGACGAACATCAGGTACCAGACGAAAGACTGGTGCTTGAGCGCCCATTCGGAGAGGTTGAAGCTTCCTTTCATCGTGCGTCCTCGTCGAATATGACCTTCTGGCCAGGCTTGAGGCTGTTGACGCCGGCGGTGACGACGCGTTCGCCGGGTTGTACACCGGAGGACAGGATGATGCTGTCAGGACCACGCTCCGCCAGGGTGACGTCACGGGTGGCCACGGTCTTGCCCTGCGGGTCGACTACCCACACCTGGGTTTTGCCATCGCGTTCAAGCAGCGCGGAGCGTGGCAACTCGCTGCGCGGCGTCACCGCCGAGGTCAAGGTGACGCTGATCGCAGTCCCCAAGTGGAAGGCGTCCGGGGTGCTGGCCAGGGTCAGGCGGGCGCGGCGGGTACGGGTGGTGGCATCGGCCTGGGGCTCCAGCTCGCGCAAGGTGGCGGTGGTGTTGATGCTAGGGTCGAGCTGCGAGGCGACGGTGAAGGTGAGGTCGTGACGCAATTGTTCGGCCAAAGCGATCGGCAGGTCGATCACCGCTTCCTTCACATCCGGGCGCGCCAGTGTGACCACGGCCTGGCCGGCGCTGACGGTCTGCCCGGCCTCGGCCTGCCAGGCCGTGATCACCGCGGCATGGTCGGTACGCAGGGTACTGTAGCCGAGCTGGTCGCGGGCCTGGCTGACCGCCGAGCGCGCCTGCTCCAGTGACGCGCCAGTGGTCTTCAGGTTGGTCTGGGCAATGTCTAGCTGGGCTTGGGCGCCGACCCCGCGGTCATACAGCTGTTGCTGGCGGCGGGCATCGGCCTGGGCATTGATCCACTGGGCCTGGACCCGCGCAAGGTCGCCTTCGGCGGCACGCAGCTGGTTCTGCTGGTCGGTCGGATCGAGGGTCGCCAGGGTGTCGCCCGGCTTGACCTGGGCCCCGACATCCAGCCAGCGCCGAGCGATGCGGCCAGACACGCGGAAACCCAAGGTGCTCTCGAAACGTGCCTGGATGTTGCCGGCAAAACGCCCAAGCTGCGCTTGCATCTGGGGCTCGACCACGGTCGACAGCACCGGGCGCACGGGTTCGGGCTGGACGTCCTCGTTGCCACAGGCAGCCAGCAACGCACAGGCAGACAATATCGGCAGCAACGGCCTCATGGCGCGACTCCCCCGCTTTTGGCGTCGACCTTTTCGACCTGAATACCTGGGTTCAGCAGCTGGCCACCACTGACCACCACCACCTCACCGGCCTCGAGACCCTCGCTGATCACCACTTTGCCGGTCAGGTAGCGCGCCACCTGGACCTTGCGCAGTTGCGCCTTGTCACCCTCGCTAACCACCCACACGGCGGGCTCGCTCAGCGCCTTGGTCAGGGCAGACCAGGGCAGCTCGACGCTCGGTTTGCCGTGTGCACTGGCCGAAACGGTCACCGGCGCGCCCAGGGCCATGCCCTTGGGCACATCGCGCAGGGCCACCTTGACCTGCACCGTGCCACTCTGGGCCGAGACCGTCGGGGTGATCTCGCGCACATGTCCCTGGGCGGTGATGGTGGGGTTGTCGATCATGCTTACCGTCAAGTCCCTCTCGCTGCTGGGCGCCACCAGCAGCGATTCGTAGACATTGAACACCGCGTCACGGTCGCCATCGACGGCCAGGCTGAAGATCGGCATGGTCGCCTGTACCACCTGGCCGACCTCGGCCTGACGCGCAGTGATAACGCCGTCGGCTTCGGCAACCAATGCCGTGTAGCCCAATTGCTCGTTGGCGTTGGCCAATTGCGCCTGAGCGGCCTTGAGCGCGCTCTGGCTACTACGCAGCGCGGCCTCGGCGGAGTCGTACTCGCTTTGGCTGGTGTAGCCCTTGGGCAGAAGCTTCTGCTGACGCGCGAACGCGGCGCTGGTCTGGGCGACCCGGGCCTGTTCGGCGAACACCTCGGCCTTCGCCGAATCCACGTTGTTCTGCAGGTCTTTGGGGTCAAGACGCGCCAGTACCTGGTTGGCCTTGACATGGTCACCGACATCGACGCTGCGGGCGATGATCTTGCCGCCCACGCGGAACGACAAATCCGTCTGCACCCGCGCCTGCACGTCACCGGTCAGGGTGACCCGGGCGGCAAAATCGGTGGGCTGCACCTGTTGCACCGCGACCCGGGGCAGCACCTGACCAACCTCCTCCTTGCCACAGCCTGATAGCAGGGAAAGCAACCCCAGGCAAACGACCAGCGGCGCACGCTCTAGCGTCATGCAGGCTCCTTGCTTCTCTCAGGTAAAAGGGATGCGTTTGAAAGCGTAGATCAGTGATCGACAAACGGCATTGGCCAGGGTTCAACAAAGCGAGGCGGTATCGGCGATACTGCCGTCCGACCGCTCAAGGATGCCGCCTATGCTCACCACCCTGGCCATTGCCAACTACCGCTCGATCAACCAGCTGGTGCTGCCGCTGGGGCGGCTGAACGTGATTACCGGAGCCAATGGCAGTGGCAAGTCCAACCTGTACAAGGCCTTGCGCCTGCTGGCAGAGACCGCGCGCGGCGGCGTGGTCAACGCGCTGGCTGCCGAGGGCGGGCTGGAATCGACCTTCTGGGCCGGCCCCGAGAAGCTCACCCGGCGCATGCTCAATGGCGAGGTGCCAGTGGAAGGCGGGCCACGCCAGCAAGCCCGGCGGCTGAAGATGGGCTTCGCTGGCGAAGACTTCGGCTACGCGATCAGCCTCGGCCTGCCCGAACCCAGCCGGTCGAAGTTCGCCCTGGACCCGCAGATCAAGCAGGAGACGATCTGGGCCGGCCCCCTGTGCCGACCCGCCAGCCAGCTGGTGCAGCGCAACGCGGGGATGGTCAGGGCCCGCGATGGGCGCCAATGGCAGGTGCTGCACCAGCACATGACCGAGTTCGACAGCCTGTTCGACCAGGTCGGCAGTCTCCAGGGCTCCCCCGAGGTGCCGCATCTGCGCGAGCAGATCCGCAGCTGGCGCTTCTACGACCATTTCCGTACCGATGCCGAAGCGCCCGCCCGACAATCGCGGCTGGGAACGCGCACGCCGGTGCTGCATCACGATGGCCGCGACCTCGCCGCCGCCCTGCAGACCATCGACGAGATCGGCGACCTGCAGGCCCTGCAGGATGCAGTGGCTGACGCCTTTCCCGGCGCCCGGCTTGCGGTCGACGCCCAGCCCGGCGGCCTGTTCGGCCTGCGCTTGCACCAGGCCGGGCTGTTGCGGCCGCTGAGCGCTGCCGAGCTGTCCGACGGGACCTTGCGCTACCTGTTGCTGGTGGCTGCCCTGCTCACGCCGCGCCCACCGAGCATGATGGTGCTCAACGAGCCGGAGACCAGCCTGCATCCGGACTTGTTGCCGGCACTGGCACGCCTGATCCGCCGCGCGGCGCGAGAATGTCAGGTCTGGGTGGTGTCGCACGCGCCGCGGCTGGTGGCGGCCCTGGAGGAGGATGAAGACTGTAACTCGATCCACCTGGAGAAGACCTTGGGGCAGACCGGTATCGTCGGGCAGGGGATGCTGGATGAACCGGCCTGGAACTGGCCGGACCAAGGCTGAAAAGACCGCGGGGCAAGGCGCATCGGCACACCGGCGATGCGCCTTGCCCCGCGATGCGAGGGCTCAGGCCTGCGCGGCGGCCTGGGCCGGACGACGTACCTGCGGCTGCGAGACGTTCGCCGCGGCGCCCTCCTCGATGGCCTGCTGGATCGCCCGACGACGACGCTCCTCGGCCTGGCGGCTGAAGTACCAGACCATGAAAGTCACCAGCGACACCGACAGCAGGATCAGGCTGGCCACGGCGTTGATCTCCGGCTTCACGCCCAGGCGCACGGCCGAGAACACTTCCATCGGCAGGGTGGTCGAGCCTGGGCCGGAGACGAAGCTAGCCAGCACCAGGTCATCCAGCGACAGGGCGAAGGACATCATGCCGCCCGCTGCCAGCGACGGCGCGATCATCGGGATGGTGATCAGGAAGAACACCTTCCACGGCTTGGCCCCCAGGTCCATGGCCGCCTCCTCGATGGAGAGGTCCAGTTCGCGCAGGCGTGCCGACACCACCACCGCCACATAGGCGGCGCAGAATGTGGTGTGGGCGATCCAGATGGTGACGATGCCACGCTCCTGCGGCCAGCCGATCATCTGCGCCATGGCCACGAACAGCAGCAACAGCGACAGACCGGTGATCACCTCGGGCATCACCAACGGCGCGGTGACCAGGCCACCGAACAGCGTGCGGCCCTTGAAGCGGGTGACCCGGGTCAGCACGAAGGCCGCCAGGGTACCCAGCGCCACCGCGGCCACTGCCGTGTAGCAGGCGATCTCCAGCGAGCGCATCACCGAACCCATCAGCTGGGTGTTGTCGAGCAGGCCGACGTACCACTTCACCGACCAGCCGCCCCATACCGTCACCAGCTTGGAGGCGTTGAACGAGTAGATCACCAGAATCAGCATCGGCAGGTAGATGAACAGCAAGCCGAGCACCAGCATCAGCTTGGAGAAACTGAAGCGTTTCATGCGCGGCCCTCCATCTCTTTGGCCTGGCTGCGGTTGAACAGCAGGATCGGTACGATCAGGATCGCCAGCATCACTACCGCCAGCGCGGATGCCACCGGCCAGTCACGGTTGTTGAAGAACTCTTGCCACAGCACTTTACCGATCATCAGGGTTTCCGGGCCGCCGAGCAGTTCAGGAATCACGAATTCGCCCACCACCGGGATGAAAACCAGCATGCAGCCGGCGATGATGCCGTTTTTCGACAGCGGCACGGTGATCTTCCAGAAGCTGTTGAAGGTGCTCGAACCGAGGTCCGATGCAGCTTCCAGCAGGCTCTCGTCGTGCTTCACCAGGTTGGCGTACAACGGCAGGATCATGAACGGCAGGTACGAATAGACCACGCCGATATACACCGCCAGGTTGGTGTTGAGGATCTGCAGCGGTTGGTCGATCAGCCCCAGCCACAGCAGGAAGCTGTTGAGCAGGCCGTTGTTGCTGAGGATGCCCATCCAGGCGTAGACGCGGATCAGGATCGCAGTCCAGGTCGGCATCATGATCAGCAGCAGCAGGACGGTCTGCGACTCTTTCCTGGCCTTGGAGATGGCGTAGGCCATCGGGTAGCCGATCAGCAGGCAGAGCAAGGTGCTGAAGAAGGCCACCTTGAGCGAGCCGAGGTAGGCCGCGATGTACAGCTCGTCCTCGGTCAGCAGGCCATAGTTGGCCAGGTTCAGCACCAGCTGGACCTTGCCTTCCAGGTAGGTGTAGATCTCGGTGTACGGCGGGATGGCCACATCGGCTTCGGCAAAGCTGATCTTCAGGACGATGAAGAACGGCAGCATGAAGAACAGGAACAGCCAGATGAACGGCACGCCGATCACCAGGTGCCGCCCCTCCGGGACAAGGCGCTGGAACGCTCGCTTGAGCTTGCGGATTTTCATGACCGCAGTACCACGCCGCTGTCGTCTTCCCACCACACGTAGACTTCGTCGTCCCAGGTCGGGCGGGTGCCCTGGCGCTCGGCGTTGGCGACGAACGACTGGACGATCTTGCCGCTGGGCAGCTCGACGTAGAACACCGAGTGGCCGCCGAGGTAGGCGATGTCGTGGACCTTGCCGCGCGACCAATTGTGCTCGCAGGTCGGCTGCTCGGTGGTGACCAGCAGCTTCTCGGGGCGCAAGGCGTAGGTGATGTGCTTGTCCTCGACCGAGGTGGTGACACCGTGGCCGACGTAGATCTTGCGCTCCAGTTCCGGGCTGGCAATGATCGCGTGGCCTTCGGCGTCGTCGACCACCTCTCCCTCGAACAGGTTGACGTTGCCGATGAACTCGCAGACCAGGCGGCTGGTCGGGGTCTCGTAGACGTCGATAGGGCTGCCGATCTGGGCGATCCAACCCAGGTGCATGATGGCGATGCGCTGGGCCATGGTCATGGCCTCTTCCTGGTCGTGGGTCACCATCACGCAGGTCACGCCCACGCGCTCGATGATCTCCACCAGCTCCAGTTGCATCTGCGAGCGCAGTTTCTTGTCCAGCGCGCCCATCGGCTCGTCGAGCAGCAGCAGCTTGGGACGCTTGGCCAGCGATCGGGCCAGGGCCACGCGCTGGCGCTGGCCACCGGACAGCTGGTGCGGCTTGCGCTTGGCGTACTGGGTCATGTGCACCAGCTTGAGCATCTCGGCCACGCGGGCCTCGATCTCGGCCTTGGGCATCTTGTCCTGCTGCAGGCCGAAGGCGATGTTCTGCGCCACGGTCATGTGCGGGAACAGCGCGTAGGACTGGAACATCATGTTGATCGGCCGCTCGTAGGGCGGCATGTCGGTGATGTCGACGCCATCGAGGAAGATCCGCCCTTCGGTCGGACGCTCGAAACCGGCCAGCATGCGCAGCAAGGTGGACTTGCCGGAACCGGAGCCGCCCAGCAGGGCGAAAATCTCGCCCTTGCGGATTTCCAGGGACACATCGTCCACGGCTACCGTTTCGTCGAACTTTTTCGTGACCCGGTCGATCTTGACCAGCACCTGCTTGGGTTGCTGGCCACCCTCGAGGGCTTTCTTATAGGCACCGGAGGCAACTGCCATGAGTGAAACTCCCAACAAGATTTGTGTGCCCGCCGCTGCGCTGGCGGGCCTGGATTGTTACTTGCCCGACTTGACCTTGGTCCAGCTGCGGGTCATCAAACGTTGCACCTTGGGTGGCAACTCGGCGTTGACGAACATCTTGTCCAGCACTTCCTGCGGTGGGTAAACCGCGGCGTCAGTCCTCACGGCCTGGTCCATCAGGTCGCCAGCCTTGGGGTTCGGGTTGGCGTAACCGACGTAATCACTGACCTGGGCGATAACCTCAGGTTTCAGCAAATAGTTGATGAAGGCATGGGCCTCCTTGACGTTGCTGGCGTCCTTGGGAATCGCCAGCACATCGAACCAGAGGTTGCCGCCTTCCTTGGGGATGGCGTAGGCCAGCTTCACGCCCTTCTTCGCCTCTTCAGCGCGGGCCTTGGCCTGGAACACGTCGCCGGAGAAGCCGGCGGCCACGCAGATGTCGCCGTTAGCGAGATCGGTGATGTACTTCGAAGAATGGAAGTAAGTCACGTAGGGACGCACGGCCAGCAGTTTCTTCTCCGCATCGGCGTAGTCCTTGGGGTTGCTGCTGTTGGGGTCGCGGCCCATGTAGTTGAGCACCGCCGGCAGCATCTCATCGGCGGAGTCGAGGAAGGCCACGCCGCACTTGCTGAGCTTCTTCATGTTCTCGGGCTCGAACAGCACCGCCCAGGAATCGATCTTGTCGGTGCCCAGCGCCGCCTTGACCTTCTCGACGTTGTAGCCAATGCCATTGGTGCCCCACAGGTAGGGGACGGCGTACTGGTTGCCCGGGTCGTTCTTCTCCAGGCGCTTCATCAGCGCCGGGTCGAGGTTCGCATAATTGGGCAGCAGGTCGCGGTCGAGCTTCTGGAACGCGCCCGCCTTGATCTGCTTGCCGAGGAAATGGTTGGACGGCACGACCACGTCATAGCCGGTGCGCCCGGCCAGCAGCTTGCCTTCCAGCGTCTCGTTGCTGTCGAAGACATCGTATTTGGGCTCGATCCCGGTTTCCTTCTGGAAATCGGCGAGCGTGGTGGGGCCGACATAGTCGGACCAGTTGTAGATGTGCACCGTGGGCGCCGCTTGGACGCTGCAAGCCAGCGTCAGACCCGCTCCGGCCATCAAGGCCTGGCGAAAAAAAGAAATAGACAAGTGGGTGGTCCTCACAATCAGTGCCTTTGCGGGCAGTAAACCTCGGCCGCACACGCAAAACCGGCGCGCAACTTACCTTCACGGCGTGGATGCCGCAAACTTATTTGCCGTTACTGGCCTCTGGGCCGGAAAAGCCCGGCCCAGAGGTTGCCGCATCGGGCTTACTTGCCCGACTTGATCTTGGTCCAGCTGCGGGTGATCTCGCGCTGGGCGGTCTTCTCGGGCGCCTTGATCGCGTAGAGCTGCGCCTTCACTTCGTCGGAAGGGTAGATTGCCGCATCGCTGGTAATGTCCTTGTCGACAAACTCGGTGGCTGCCTTGTTACCGTTCGGGAAACGCACGGCGTTGGTAATACCGGCCATCACTTTCGGCTGCAGCAGGTATTCCATGAACTTGTAGGCGGCGTCGACGTTCTCGGCATCTTTCGGGATGGCGACCATGTCATAGAAGGTGCCGGCACCTTCCTTCGGAATGACATAGCTCAGCTTGACCTTGTCGCCGGCCTCGTGGGCACGGGCCTTGGACTGCTCCAGGTCACCCGAGTAGCCCACGGCCACACAGATGTTGCCGTTGGCCAGGTCCGAGATGTACTTGGAAGAGTGGAAGTAGGTGATCGAAGGTCGGATTTTCAGGAACAGGTCCTCGGCCGCCTTCAGGTCTTCCTTCTTGGTGCTGTCGCTCGGTTTGCCCAGGTAGTGCAGCGCGGCCGGGATCATCTCTGTCGGCGCATCGAGGAAGCTCACGCCGCAGCTCTTGAGCTTGGCGATGTTCTCTGGCTTGAACACCACGTCCCACGAGTCGATCTTGTCGATGCCCAGCGCGGCCTTGACCTTCTCCGGGTTGTAGCCGATGCCGATGGAGCCCCACATGTAGGGGAAGGCGAACTTGTTGCCCGGGTCGCTGGCATCGCCGACCGCCTTGAGCAGGGCCGGGTCGAGGTTTTTCCAGCTCGGCAGCTTGGAGCGGTCCAGCTCCTGATAGACACCGGCCTTGATCTGCTTGGCCAGGAAGTTGTTGGACGGCACGACGATGTCGTAACCCGACTTGCCCGCCAGCAGCTTGGCTTCAAGAGTCTCGTTGCTGTCGAAGACGTCGTAGACGACCTTGATGCCGGTCTCTTTCTCGAAGTTGGCCACGGTGTCCGGGGCGATATAGTCCGACCAGTTGTAGACGTGCAGCACCTTGTCGTCAGCCTGAACAGCGGTGGCCATGGCACCCATAAGGGCGGCGGCCAGCAGCGTCTTGCCCAATTTCTTCATGCGTAATGCTCCAGAATTTATTATCAAGCCATCTGTTCAGCAGCCAGGTCCCACGGGTCACGCGCTGGGCGACTGAAACAGCCGTTAGTCTGGCAAGTTACAAGGCGCTGTTTCAACAAAAGCAGCGCCTGTAACGGACTTAATGTCACCTCGCCAGCCTAGCAGACCGTCATTTAATCGCTTCGTACGTCAAATCCAGGCACTTGCGCGCCTTTTCCACCAGCTCGTCCACTTCTTCGCGGCTGATCACCAGCGGCGGCGCGATGATCATGGTGTCGCCGACGGCGCGCATGATCAGGCCGTTGTCGAAGCAGAAGTTGCGGCAGACCATGCCCACGCCCTTGCCCTCGTAACGGCTGCGGGTGGCCTTGTCCTTGACCAGCTCGATCGCGCCGAGCAGGCCCAGGCCGCGCACCTCGCCCACCAGTGGGTGGTCCTGCAGCTCACGCAGTCGTTTTTGCAAGTAGGGTGCCACTTCATCGCGGGCCTTCTCGACGATCTGCTCGTCACGCAGGATGCGCAGGTTTTCCAGGCCCACCGCTGCCGCCACAGGGTGGCCGGAGTAGGTGAAGCCATGGTTGAAATCGCCGCCTTCGCTGATCACCTTGGCCACAGTGTCACGCACGATCACACCACCCATGGGGATGTAACCGGAAGTCAGGCCCTTGGCGATGGTCATCAGGTCGGGTTCAAGGCCGTAGTAGTCGGAGCCGAACCACTCGCCAGTGCGGCCGAAACCGCAGATCACTTCGTCGGCAACGAAGAGGATGTCGTACTTGGCGAGGATTTCCTTGATCTTCGGCCAGTAGGTGTCTGGCGGAATGATCACCCCGCCGGCGCCCTGGATCGGCTCGGCGATGAAGGCGGCGACATTGTCCTCGCCGACTTCGAGAATTTTCTTCTCCAGCTGCTCGGCGGCCCATACGCCGAACTCATCCGGGGTCATGTCGCCACCCTCGCCGAACCAGTACGGCTGCGGGATATGCACGATGCCCGGGATCGGCAGGCCGCCCTGCTCGTGCATGCCGCTCATGCCGCCCAGGCTCGCACCGGCGACGGTGGAACCGTGGTAACCGTTGATGCGACCGATGATCGTCTGCTTGCCCGGCTTGCCCTTGAGCGCCCAGTAGTGGCGGACCATGCGTAGCACGGTGTCGTTGCCCTCGGAGCCGGAGCCGGTGAAGAACACATGGGTCATGCCGGCAGGCGCTACGTCGGTGATCGCCTTGGCCAGCTCCAGCGCCGGCGGGTGGGCCGTCTGGAAGAACAGGTTGTAGTACGGCAGCTCGCGCATCTGCTGCTCCGCCGCCCGTACCAGCTCTTCACGGCCATAGCCGACCGCCACGCACCACAGGCCGGCCATGCCGTCGAGGATCTTGTGCCCCTCGCTGTCCCACAAATGCACACCCTGCGCCTTGGTGATGATGCGCGGCCCCTTTTCCTTCAGCTGTTTGTAGTCGCTGAAAGGTGCAAGGTGGTGCTCGCCGCTCAGGGTTTGCCATTCACGGGTTTGCGGGTTGTTGACGCTCATGTGCTTCTCCATGGTCCGGTGGCCGCGCCCTGGCGGCCTCAGGGTTGATCACACAGCAAACAGCAGGAACTCTCGCTCCCAGGAGCTGATGACGCGCTTGAAGTTCTCGTGCTCGGCGCGCTTGGTGGCGACGTAGCCGGTGATGAATTTCTTGCCCAGGTACTGCTCCAGCGCACGGCTGATTTCCATGCGCTCGAGGGCGTCCTCGATGGTCAGCGGCAGGCGCAGGTTTCGGCGCTCGTAGCCGCGGCCCTGGACTGGCGCGCTGGCCTCGATGCCTTCGACCATGCCGATATAGCCGCACAGCAGGCTGGCGGCGATGGCCAGGTACGGGTTGGCGTCGGCGCCCGGCAGGCGGTTCTCGACCCGGCGGTTCTGCGGCCCGGCATCCGGTACGCGCAAGCCGACGGTGCGGTTCTCTTCGCCCCACTCGACGTTCACCGGCGCGGAGGTGTCCGGCAGGAAGCGGCGGAACGAGTTGACGTTGGGGGCGAACAGCGGCAGCGCCTCGGGGATGAACTTCTGCAGGCCGCCGATGTGATTGAGGAACAACTCGCTCATGCTGCCGTCGGCGTTGGAGAAGATGTTCTTGCCGGTGACGGCATCTACCACGCTCTGGTGCAGGTGCATGGCGCTGCCCGGCTCGCCGGTCATCGGCTTGGCCATGAAGGTGGCGGCCACGTTGTGCTTGAGCGCCGCCTCGCGCATGGTGCGTTTGAACACCAGGATCTGGTCGGCCAGGTGCAGGGCGTCACCATGACGGAAGTTGATTTCCATCTGCGCGGTGCCGTCCTCGTGGATCAGCGTGTCGAGGTCCAGCTGCTGCAGCTCGCACCAGTCGTAGACGTCCTCGAACAGTGGGTCGAATTCGTTGGCCGCCTCGATGGAGAACGACTGTCGGCCGGTTTCCGGGCGGCCGGAACGGCCCACCGGCGGCTGCAGCGGAAAGTCCGGGTCTTCGCTACGCTTGGTCAGGTAGAACTCCATCTCGGGGGCGACGATAGGCTGCCAGCCTTTGTCGGCGTAGAGTTTCAGGACCTTCTTCAGCACGTTGCGCGGCGACAGCTCGACCGGGTTGCCCTTCTTGTCGTAGGTGTCGTGGATCACCTGGGCGGTCGGCTCGATGGCCCATGGCACGAGAAACACCGCGTTCTCGTCGGGGCGGCAGATCATGTCGATATCGGCCGGGTCGAGCAGTTCGTAATAGATGTCATCGTCGACGTAATCGCCGGTCACGGTCTGCAGCAGCACGCTCTCGGGCAGGCGCATGCCCTTTTCGGCGATGAATTTGTTGGTGGGCGAGATCTTGCCGCGGGTGATACCGGTCAGGTCGCTGATCAGGCATTCCACTTCGGTGATCTTGTGCTCTTTCAACCAATCGGTGAGCTGGTCGAGGTTGTTACTCATAAATACCTCAGGAGGTAATGTGGCGCGGTTGGCGGCAACCGGCGGCCACTGACGCCAAGCGTCGGACAAAGTCGGCGCGCAGCGCGCCGAGGGGCCAGGACAGGCCCGCGCCTTGATTCTGGATGCTGTGCATGGCTAAAGCAAAAACCCTCGCGCAGGACGACAATGGATACACGCCATGGGCGCGCGTCCGGATAGAAAACGAAGGGCAGAAGGAAAGGAGGTGTTGCGCTAAAGCGTTACGAGGCATGGCTTTTTCAAGCGAACCGTCAATTATTGCGGCCAGCGCGGCGCCCCTTCGAAGCAGGCGTGCAGTGACCGGACGGCAACCGGGAGATGTACCTGAACGCACCGTGCATGCGGCGCTGGCAGGTCTCGACAGGCGGACCATGTGACCCTCGTATTATTGTGTTCTGGGTTGATGCCGAGCTTAGCCTCGTTCATTTTTTTACACAACTCCCCCGTAAAAAATAAAACACGCCCCGCTCGGGATAACCCTTCAAGTCGAAAATAGCGGATAATGGCACGCCCCGAGATGCAGCAAATCTGCCGTAGATGTGCCATTTAAGGGCATCAGGGTACTGGCTTGACTTAACCTGGTCTTTCCGATTGACTGGGGTTGCAAGCCCCCCTTGATTGATATTTTTAACAACAAAGGTGTTGCATCATGTCGGTACCCCCGCGTGCCGTTCAGCTTAACGAAGCGAACGCGTTCCTTAAGGAACATCCTGAGGTTCTCTACGTTGACCTTCTGATTGCAGATATGAATGGTGTGGTGCGCGGCAAGCGCATAGAGCGCACCAGCCTCCACAAGGTTTACGAGAAAGGCATCAACCTGCCGGCCTCCCTCTTCGCCCTGGATATCAACGGTTCAACCGTCGAAAGCACAGGCCTGGGCCTGGACATCGGCGATGCCGACCGTATCTGCTACCCGATCCCCGACACTCTCTGCAACGAGCCTTGGCAGAAGCGCCCGACCGCGCAGTTGCTGATGACCATGCACGAGATCGAAGGCGAGCCGTTCTTCGCAGACCCCCGTGAAGTACTGCGCCAGGTGGTGAGCAAGTTCACCGACCTGGGCCTGACCATCTGCGCCGCGTTCGAGCTGGAGTTCTACCTGATCGACCAGGAGAACGTGAACGGCCGCCCGCAGCCGCCACGCTCGCCGATTTCCGGCAAGCGCCCGCAGTCGACCCAGGTATACCTGATCGACGACCTCGACGAATACGCCGACTGCCTGCAGGACATCCTCGAAGGTGCGAAGGAGCAAGGCATTCCTGCCGACGCCATCGTCAAGGAAAGCGCCCCGGCGCAGTTCGAAGTCAACCTGCACCACGTCGCCGACCCGCTCAAGGCCTGTGACTATGCGGTGCTGCTCAAGCGCCTGATCAAGAACATCGCCTACGACCATGAAATGGACACCACCTTCATGGCCAAGCCCTACCCGGGCCAGGCAGGCAACGGCCTGCATGTACACATTTCCGTGCTGGACAAAGATGGCAACAACATCTTCACCAGCGAGGATCCCGAGCAGAACGCCGCGCTACGTCACGCTGTCGGCGGTGTGCTCGAGACCCTGCCCGCCTCGATGGCGTTCCTTTGCCCGAACGTCAACTCGTACCGCCGTTTCGGCGCGCAGTTCTATGTGCCGAACGCACCGAGCTGGGGCCTGGACAACCGTACCGTGGCGCTGCGCGTGCCGACCGGCTCGCCGGATGCCGTGCGCATCGAGCACCGCGTGGCCGGCGCCGACGCCAACCCGTACCTGATGATGGCTGCGGTACTGGCCGGCGTGCACCATGGCCTGACCAACAAGGTCGAACCGGGCGAGCCGATCGAAGGCAACTCGTACGAGCAGCTGGAGCAGAGCCTGCCGAACAACCTGCGCGATGCACTGCGCGAGCTGGACGACAGCGAGATCCTCAACAAGTACATCGATCCGAAGTACATCGACATCTTCGTCGCGTGCAAGGAAAGCGAGCTGGAGGAGTTCGAGCACTCGATCTCCGACCTCGAGTACAACTGGTACTTGCACACCGTGTAAACGAAAACGCCGCCCACAAGGGCGGCGTTTTTCATTGCCTCGGCATCAGAGCGGTTTCTCGAAGATCTTCGAATTACGCTGGTAGTTGTACAGCGAAGCCCGCGCCGCCGGCAGCCTTTCCACGCCACTGGGCGAGAAGCCGCGCTCACGGAACCAGTGTGCGGTCCGGGTCGTCAGCACGAACAAGGTATTGAGCCCCAGCGTGCGCGCCCGCTCCTCGATGCGCTCGAGCAGTTCGTCACCACGCCCGCCATGCCGGTACTCCGGGTTTACCGCCAGGCACGCCAGCTCCCCCGCCTCGGAATCGGCAATCGGGTAAAGCGCCGCGCAGGCGATGATCATGCCCTCGCGCTCGACCACGCTGAACTGTTCGATCTCCCGCTCCAGCACCTCCCGTGAACGGCGCACCAGGATGCCCTGCTCTTCCAGCGGGCTGATCAGCTCCAGCAGGCCGCCGACATCCTCGATGGTCGCCTCGCGCACCACCTCGAACTGCTCCTGGGACACCAGCGTGCCACCGCCCCCACGGGTGAACAGCTCGGTCAGCAGCGCGCCGTCCTCGGCATAACTGACTATATGACTGCGTGCCACACCGCCCTTGCAGGCCTCGGCGGCGGCATCCAGCAGCTCGGCCTGGTAGTCACTGCCCAGCCGCTGCAGGTGCGGCGCGATATGCTGCGGGCGCAGCTCGCGCACCAATTGCCCACGCTCGTCCAGCAGACCCGGCTCGGCCCCGAACAGCAGCAACTTGTCGGCGCCCAGCTCGATGGCGGCGCGGGTGGCCACATCCTCGCAGGCGAGGTTGAAGATCTCGCCGGTCGGCGAATAGCCCAGCGGCGACAGCAACACGATGGAACGTTCATCGAGCAGGCGATTGATGCCCTTGCGGTCGACGCGGCGCACTTCTCCGGTATGGTGATAGTCGACCCCTTCAAGCACCCCGATTGGCCGTGCCGTGACCAGGTTGCCGGAGGCCACCCGCAGGCGCGAGCCCTGCATGGGCGAGGCCGCCATGTCCATCGACAGGCGCGCTTCAATGGCCAGGCGCAGGGCGCCGACAGCGTCGATCACGCAGTCCAGCGTGGCCGCATCGGTGATGCGCATGCCATGGTGATAGTGCGGGGTCAGGCCGCGCGCGGCGAGGCGACTCTCGATCTGCGGACGTGAACCGTGGACCAGCACCAGGCGCACGCCCAGGCTGTGCAGCAGCACCAGATCGTGGACGATGTTGCCGAAGTTCGGGTGCTCGACGCCATCACCGGGGAGCATGACCACGAAAGTGCAATCGCGGTGGGCGTTGATGTAGGGAGAAGCATGGCGCAACCAGTTGACGTAATCGGGCATGACAAGGCCTGTGGATAAGTGAACGGAGAACGAAAAGGCGCACAACGTTCGAAAGTCATCGTCGGAACAGGCTTGCGGTCACGCGCGGTCTCCTCTGCTCAGGAAAGCTCAATGGTTCAGGCAATAGTGCCGGATCAGGTCACGCAATAGACGCACGGTAGGCTCGATACGTGACATTTCAAGGTACTCGCCGGGCTGATGGGCACAGGCGATGTCCCCGGGCCCCAGCACGATGGTCTGGCAACCGAGCTGCTGAAGATAAGGCGCTTCGGTACCAAAGGCCACTGCTTCGGCGCGATGGCCGGTCAGGCGCTCGGCCAGGCGCACCAGCTCGCTGTCGGCAGCCTGCTCGAACGGGGGCACTTCCGGGAACAGCGGCGCATAGTCGATACGCACTTCATGACGTTCGGCCAGCGGGGTGAGCTTGCCGCGGATCGCTGCGCGCAGCTGCTCCACATCCATGCCTGGCAACGGGCGCAGGTCGAACTCCAGGGCGCATTGACCACAGATGCGGTTGGGGTTGTCGCCGCCATGTATGCAGCCGAAGTTCAGGGTCGGGGCAGGCACCGTGAACTGGGGGTTGCGGTACTGCTCCTGCCAGCTGCGGCGCAGCGCCATCAGCTCACCCATCACCGCATGCATGGCCTCCAGGGAGCTGCGGCCCAGGTTCGGATCCGACGAATGGCCACTGCGCCCGAGAATGTCGATGCGGTCCATGAGGATGCCCTTGTGCATGCGGATCGGCTTGAGCCCGGTGGGCTCGCCGATCACCGCCGCCCGCCCGAGGGGCTGGCCGGCCTCGGCCAGGGCCCGGGCCCCGGACATCGAGCTTTCTTCATCGCAGGTGGCGAGGATCAGCAGAGGCTGCTTGAAATCGTGCTCGAGCAGCGGGATCACCGCCTCGATGACGAGGGCGAAGAAGCCCTTCATGTCGCAACTGCCCAGGCCGACCCAACGGCCATCGACTTCGGTGAGCCTGAGCGGGTCGCTGCTCCACAGTTGCGGGTCGAAGGGCACCGTGTCGCTGTGCCCGGCCAGCACCAGCCCGCCCGGGCCGGTGCCGCGGCTGGCCAGCAGGTTGAACTTGCCAGGGCTGACCTGTTGGATCTCGCAGGTGAAACCCAGGTCACCCAACCAGCCGGCCAGCAGGTCGATGACGGCTCGGTTGGACTGGTCCAGCGCAGCCTGTGTGCAACTGACCGAAGGTGCGGCGATCAGGGCGGCAAACTGGTCTTTCAGCGATGGCAACGGCATGCGCGGATTCCTCGGAGGCGTGAGGGGCATCATAACAATGCAAAAGACCCGCAAGGCAAGCGCGCGCCCACAAGCAAGGATTCAAGCCGCAAGTGCTGTAGACTGCCCAATCACGATGCCCCTCCTTCCGAGCCCGCGATGCACACAGAAACCGAACTCAAACTCCGCGCCAGTCGCGAGACCCTTGCCGCCCTGCGCGAGCACCCGCTGCTGAAAAAGCGCAACAAGTCCGGCTGGCAGACCCGCGAACTGCTCAACCAGTACTTCGACACCCCGGAGCGCGACCTGTCCGCCGCCCGTGTCGCCCTGCGCCTGCGCCGCGACGGCGAGGTCATCATCCAGACCCTCAAATGCCGCGGCCAGAGCGTGGCCGGCCTGTCCGAGCGCAACGAGTTCGAATGGCACCTGGACAAGGTCAAGCTCGACCTGAAGAAACTCGATGGCACCTGCTGGCCCGAGCAACTGGCCGGGCTGGACAAGAAGGCCATCAAACCGCTGTTCACCACCGATTTCACCCGCGAGTACGCCGAGATCGCCTGGGGCCGCGGCAAGGCCAAGGTAGTGATCGAAGCGGCCATCGACCAGGGCTTCGTGATCGCCGGCAAGCGCAAGGAAGAAATTTGCGAGCTGGAACTGGAACTGCGTGAAGGTGCCCCAGAGGCGCTGCTGGAACTGGCCGCCGAGCTGTCTGCCAGCCTCGCCCTGATGCCTTGCGACATCAGCAAGGCCGAGCGCGGCTACCGCCTGCTCGATCCGGACAGCTACGAGCTGGGCCTGCCGGTGACCGAGCTGCACGCCGAGATGCCGATGGACGACGCCTACGCCGCCCTGGCCTGGCAACTGCTGGGCAGCAGCCAGCGCCTGGCCGAGCAGTATCGCCACAATGGCCACTGGCGCCTGCTGCAGGACTGGGTTCGCTGTCTGGCCGAACTGCGCGCCCTAACCGCCAGCCTCGGCCAGGCGGCACCGCGCCCGACCACCCGCGCCCTGCGCGCCAGCCTCGATGCGTTGCTGGAAGACTGGCGCCCGCTGGTATTGGCCGGCAATGACGACGAGGACATCCGTCGCGCCGCCCCCGAGCAGTTCGCCGAAGAGCTGGAAGATCCGCGCTGGGGCCAGTTCTCCCTGGAGACCGCACGCTGGCTGACCGCCCGCGCCTGGGCCGTCGAGCGCAAGGGCCGTGGCGAGCGCCAGGGCAAGGCGCAGCTGGCCAGCTGGCTGCAGCACTTGCTGGGCGAGGAAGCCCGCGCCCTGAAGCTGCCGCTGTATGTGCAGCGTCCAGAGGACCTGGCCGAGCAACTGCCGCGCATCGAGACCGTGCAGACCTGGCTGCACCACGCCCGCCAGGTGCTCGACCTGCCACAGCAGGACCGCCTCTACGGCGAGCTGAACAAGCTGCACGAGCTGGCTGAACTGCCGCTACTGGAGGAAGACAAGGGCGAACTGCTCGAAGCCCGCATCGAGCAGGCTCGCGCCATCGAGCAGAACCGCGCCTGGAAGCACCTGCTCAAGGCCTGAGTGGCCGCCCGCTCCTGCACTCGTGGGAGCGGGCTTGCCCCGCGATTGGCTCTTCAGGGCCTCAGCGGCAGGCTCGTGGTCGACTTGATCTCCGACAACGCCACGATCGAGTTGACTTCCTGAATACCCGGCACGTTCGACAGCTTTTCGAAGAAGAACCGCTCGTAAGCCTCGATATCCGAGGTGACGATACGCAGCAAGAAGTCCACCGCCCCCATCAGCACATAACATTCCAGCACTTCGGGAAAACCGCGGATCGCCTCGGTGAACTCGGCGAAGTTCGAACGGCCATGGGCGTTGAGCTTCACTTCGGCGAAGATCTGCGTGTTCAGCCCTACCTTCTTGCGGTCCAGCAGCGTCACCTGGCCGCGAATCACCCCCTCCTCTCTCAGGCGCTGAATGCGCCGCCAGCAAGGTGACTGCGACAGGCCCACACGCTCGGCAATCTGCGCGCTGGACAGCGAGGCGTCGTCTTGCAGCAGTTCAAGAATGCGCCGGTCATAAGCGTCCAATTCGCCAAGCATTATTAATTCTCCAATTTGCATTTTTGCGAATTAAAAAATTCGCAGTAGCGCGATATTGGCGAATCATAGCGAAAAAATGCCCCGTCTGACGTGCAAGAATTTCTCCACTTTCGCGGAGACCCAGCATGAACGCACTCGAACGGCCCCTCAACTTGCCCCGCCTCGACGCCTGGGCCGCCAACACTGTCCACTGCACTGTGCACTACCGCCTGCAGGCCGACGCCGAGCCGGACAGCCTGTGTCGCGTGCTCAACCTGTTCGCCCTGCAGTTCCTCACCCCGCACAGCGTCAACGTGAGCCAGTGCGACGATCTGCTGGACGTGGCGATCGGCGTCGGCGGCCTGAGCTGGCACCGAGCCGAAGTGATCGCGCAGAAACTGCGCAACCTGGTCTGCGTTAGCGAAGTGTGCCTGGCGAACCTGCCACAGCTTGCGGAGGTCGCCCGCCGTTGAAACCGGCAGGCAATGTCCGGAAACCCTTTGCACCGACGCCGTGCGTCCTGCACGACTAGCCTTGCCCAAGCCTCTGAAGCCCGGCAAGGACGCTTGCATGCTCGCCAACGACCACCTTGATCTCGACCTCAATCGCCTGCTGGACGCCTTGCTGGCGGAGCAGCGGATCGCCCCCGAAGCCGCGCTCGCGGCTCTCGAGCGCGCCAAGGCCCACCCTGGCGAACATCCCCTGGAGCTGATCGCCGCCATCGGCCACCCGCTGGGGCTGGATGCCCTGTGCCGTTGGTTGGCAGACCGGGTTGACCAGCCATTTCTGGCAATCGACCCCTTGCAGGTCGACCTGGTGCGCGTGGCCGGGTTGATGTCCGCCGCCTTCGCCCAGCGCCATGGCATCCTCGCCGTGGCCGTGGATGAACACAGTGTCACGGTGGCCAGCGCCCAGCCTTATCAACGCGAATGGGAGGCAGACCTGAGCCGCAGCCTGGGCAAGGCAGTGCGCCGGGTGCTGGCCAGTCCGCGACAGCTGCGCCAGCTGCGCCCGACCTTCCTGGGCCTGGCCCACTCCGTGCGCGGCGCAGGCCTTGGCCAGTTGCCCCGCCTCGGCGAGCTGGAGCAACTGCTCGAACTAGGTGCCAGGCAAACCCAGGCCAGCGCGGACGATGCCCATATCGTGCACATCGTCGACTGGATGCTGCAGTACGCCATTGAGCAGCGCGCCAGCGATATCCACCTGGAGCCCCGCCGTGAACAAGGCCATCTGCGCCTGCGCATCGATGGCCTGCTGCACGCGGTGTATGCCTTCCCGGCCAGCGTCACCCTGGCAATGGTCAGCCGGCTGAAGCACCTGGGCCGCATGAACGTCGCCGAGAAGCGCCGGCCACAGGACGGCCGCCTGAAAACCCGCCTGCCCAGCGGCGCCGAGGTGGAGCTGCGCCTGTCCACCCTGCCCACCCCGTTCGGCGAGAAGCTGGTGCTGCGCCTGTCCGACCCTCAACAATTGCACGACAGCCTCGAAACCCTGGGCCTGGAGGGCGCGTTGCTGGAGCAGTGGCTGGCCTTGCTGCAACAACGTCAGGGCATCCTGCTGGTGACGGGGCCGACCGGCTCGGGCAAGACCAGCACCCTGTACGCCAGCCTCCGGCACCTGGCCAGCCCCCAGGTCAACCTGTGCAGCATCGAGGACCCGATCGAGCGCCTTGAACCGATGATCAACCAGTTGCAGGTCCAACCCAGCCTGGAGCTGGACTTCGCCAGCGGTGCCCGCGCCCTGCTTCGCCAGGACCCGGACATCATCATGATCGGCGAAATCCGCGACCGGGAAACCGCCCAGGTGGCCTTGCAGGCGGCCCTCACCGGGCATCTGGTGTTGTCGACCCTGCATACCCAGGACGCCTGCGGCGCGATCACCCGCCTGCTGGAGCTGGGTGTCGCCGACTACTTGATCAGGGCGACTCTGCTCGGGGTCATGGCCCAGCGCCTGGTGCGCACGCTATGTCGCGCATGTCTGGAGCTTCGCCCGCAGGATCGCCAGGCCTGCCGGCAATGCAGGGGCACGGGTTTCCATGGGCGTACCGGGCTGTTCGAACTGCTCCAGGTCAGCACCGCGTTGCGCGAACGGATCACCCCCGCCAGCGACCTCGCAGCCCTGCGGCAACAGGCCAAGGTAGACGGGCTGCGTGACCTTCGACGGCACGGTGGGGAGCGGGTCGCCCAGGGCAGAACCTGTACCGAAGAGGTCCTGCGGGTCTGTGGATAACCAAGAAATCTCCTTTGTAGCCGGGAACTTGGGGCCATGGGCAACGATCAAATCGGCATCTCAACCGCCCTCATACACCGAGGTGATTCATCATGCGTCTCAAAACAGCCATCGCAGCCACCGTCCTGTTCTCGCTGCCCCTTGGCTCCGCCATGGCCGACACGTTCTGGCGCAATATCATCTCCTCCGGTGCGACCACCGCCTCGACCTACCTGACCTTCAAGGACCACAAGCTGATCGTCGCCGCCCAGGACGACGCCGGCAGCTTCGTTGCCAGTGAGGGCGCCATTCGCGGGCCGTTCCTGGAAGCAGCGATCCGCCAGGTGCGCGCGGACAATCCGGGCGTGCAGGCCAGTGACATGGAACTGGCCAACGCGATCCTGGCCAAGAACGCCGTGGCCGAGTAAGTCCATTCCTGCAGTGGAGGTGGATCGCTAGCTCAACCAGTGGAGGTGGATCGCTAGCTCAACGATACGCCTCCACCGGCACGCACGCGCAGAACAGATTCCTGTCCCCATACACATTGTCGACCCGGTTCACCGCCGGCCAGTACTTGTGCTGGCGGGCGTGAGCGCTGGGGGCGATGCCCTGCTCGAGACTGTATGGCCGGCTCCACGGCGCCAGTACATCGGCCAGGGTATGCGGCGCGTGCCTGAGCGGGTTGTCCTCGGCCGGCCAGTTGCCTTCCTCGACTTCGGCAATCTCCGCCCTGATCGCCAGCATCGCTTCGACGAAACGGTCCAGCTCGGCCTTCGACTCGCTCTCGGTGGGCTCGACCATCAACGTGCCCGGTACCGGGAACGACATGGTCGGGGCATGGAAGCCATAGTCCATCAGGCGCTTGGCCACGTCCTCCTCGGTAATGCCGGTCAACGCCTTGAGCGGGCGCAGATCGAAGATGCATTCATGGGCCACGCGCTGGTTGCGCCCGCGATACAACACCGGGAAGGCATCGCGCAGCTGGCTGGCCAGGTAGTTGGCGGACAGGATCGCCACCTCGCTGGCATCGGCCAGCTGCGGCCCCATCATGGCGATGTACATCCAGCTGATCGGCAGGATGCTGGCGCTGCCCCACGGCGCCGCGCTCACCGCGCTGTTGTTCGGGTCCAGCCCCGGCACCGGCACCACCGGGTGGCTGGCCACGAACGGCTTGAGGTGTGCCCGGATGCCAATGGGCCCCATGCCCGGGCCACCGCCGCCATGGGGGATGCAGAAGGTCTTGTGCAGGTTCATGTGCGAGACATCGGCACCGATGTCCGCCGGCCGCGTCAGCCCCACCTGGGCATTGAGGTTGGCGCCGTCCATGTAAACCTGCCCGCCAAGCTGGTGCACCACCTCGCAGATCTCGCGGATGCCCTCTTCGTACACCCCATGGGTAGATGGGTAGGTCACCATCAGGCATGACAGCCGCTCGCCGGCATGGCGCGCCTTGGCCTTGAGATCATCGAGGTCAACGTTGCCATCCTCGTCGCACTCGACGATCACCACTTCCATGCCGGCCATCTGCGCCGACGCCGGGTTGGTGCCATGGGCCGAGGACGGGATCAGGCAGATCGTGCGCCCGGCCTGGTGGCGGCTCTGGTGATAACGAGTGATCGCCATCAGCCCGGCGTACTCGCCCTGGGCGCCCGAGTTGGGCTGCATGCAGATCGCATCGAAGCCGGTGATGGCACACAACCAGGCTTCGAGCTCATCGATCATCGCCTTGTATCCTTGCACCTGCGCCGCCGGGGCGAACGGATGCGGCTGGGCGAATTCAGGCCAGGTGATGGGGATCATCTCGCTGGTGGCATTGAGCTTCATGGTGCACGAGCCCAGCGGGATCATCGACTGGTTGAGTGCCAGGTCCTTGTTCTCCAGCTGCTTGAGATAGCGCAGCATCTCGGTCTCGCTGTGGTGCAGGTTGAACACCGGGTGCTGCAGGATCGGTGTGCGCCGCACCAGCGCGCCGGGGATGCCTTCGGGCAGGGCCTGCTGGTCGAGGGCGGCAATGTCCAGGCCGTGGTCGACGCCAAGAAAGATATCGAACAGCTTCAGCACCGTGGCTTCGTCGCAGGTCTCGTCCAGGCTCAGCCCCAGGTGCCCGCGACCGAGAATGCGCAGGTTGACGCGGGCGTCCTCGGCGCTTTCGATGATCGCCGCCTGGGTGCCGCCGACGTCCAGCGTCAGGGTGTCGAAGAAATGCTGGTTGAGGCGCTTGATGCCTTTGGCTTCGAGGCCGGCGGCGAGGATGGACGTCAGCCGATGCACGCGCTGGGCGATGCGCTGCAAGCCCTCGGGGCCATGGTAGACGGCGTAGAAGCCGGCGATGTTGGCCAGCAGCACCTGGGCCGTGCAGATGTTGGAGTTGGCCTTCTCGCGACGAATGTGCTGCTCGCGGGTCTGCAGGGCCATGCGCAGCGCGGTGTTGCCACGGGCATCACGTGATACGCCGATGATGCGCCCGGGCATGGCGCGCTTGTAGTCGTCGCGGCAGGCGAAGTAGGCCGCGTGCGGCCCGCCATAGCCCATGGGCACGCCAAAGCGCTGGGTCGAGCCGAGCACCACGTCGGCACCCAGTTCGCCGGGCGGCGTCAGCACCACCAGGCTGAGGATGTCGGCGGCGACGCAGGCCAGGGCCTGCTGGCCATGCAGCTGGTCGATCAGCGGGCGCAGGTCGCGCACCTCGCCGTGGGTATCGGGGTATTGCAACAGCGCGCCGAACACTTGGTGCCGGCCCAGGTTATCCACCGAATCGACGATCAGCTCGAAGCCGAACCCCTCGGCGCGGGTCTTGAGCACCGACAGGGTTTGCGGGTGGCAGTGCTCGTCGGCGAAGAAGGCGTTGCTCTTGCTGCGCGCCACGCGCTTGGCCAGGGCCATCGCCTCGGCCGCGGCGGTGGCCTCGTCTAGCAGCGAGGCATTGGCCAGGGGCAGGCCGGCAAGGTCGATGACCATTTGCTGGAAGTTCAGCAGCGCCTCCAGCCGGCCTTGGGCGATCTCCGGTTGGTAGGGCGTGTAGGCGGTGTACCAGCCAGGGTTCTCCAGCACGTTGCGCAGGATGACCGTGGGGGTGATGGTGGCGTGGTAGCCCATGCCGATCAGGCTGGTCCACAGCTGGTTCTGCGCAGCGTAGCCCGCGAGTTTGGCCAGTGCGGCCTGCTCATCGAGGGCCGACGGCAGGTCGAGTGGGCGATTGAAGCGGATGCCCGGCGGCACCGTCTGCTCGATCAGTTCACTGCGGCTGGCGACGCCGAGGGCGTCGAGCATAGCCTGCTGCTCCTGGGCATCGGGCCCCAGGTGGCGACGCAGGAAAGGGTTGGACTCTTGCAGTTGGCTCAGCGATGGCGACTGGGACATGGCGACGATCTCTTCCTGGACCAGCTCTCATGGAGACTTACAAGTCTAGGAAGGATTGCCGAATGTGCGGGGATTATTGCGTTTGCCGTGCAGCCCTTATCGCGGGGCAAGCCCGCTCCCACAAGGAACACACTATGGGAACGGGCATGCCCCGCGATGAGGGCGGCCCTGTTACTCGCCGATCAGCGCTTCATAGCCTGCTGCATCCAGCAGCTTGTCCAGCTCGGACTTGTCGCTCGGCTTCAGCTTGAAGATCCACGACTCGTAAGGCTCTTCGTTGAGCAGCTCCGGGCTGTCGGCCAGTTCTTCGTTGACCGCGATGACTTCACCACCCACCGGCGCATAGATATCCGAGGCGGCCTTGACCGACTCGACCACGCCAGCTGCGTCGCCGGCGGCGAACACCTTGCCGACTTCGGCCAGCTCGACGAACACCACGTCGCCCAGTGCTTGCTGGGCGTGGTCACTGATGCCCACGGTCACCGTGCCATCGGCTTCCAGGCGAGCCCACTCGTGGCTTTCGGCAAAACGCAGGTCGGCGGGGATTTGGCTCATTGTCTTGTATTCCTCGTAATGGGTCAGCGGACGGCCCGCCGTTAATGTTCAGATCAGGATCTTGCCATGGCGCACGAAGGTCGGCTTTACCACTCGCACCGGGTACCACTTGCCGCGGATTTCCACCTCGGCTCGGTCACCGGTGGCCATGGGCACGCGGGCCAAGGCAATGGATTTGCTCAGCGTAGGCGAGAAACTACCACTGGTGATCTCCCCTTCGCCAATCCCGGATACACGGACCACCTGATGCGCGCGCAATACGCCACGCTCCTCAAGCACCAGACCGACCAGTTTTTCCTTCACGCCCTGTTCGATTTCAGCGAGCAAGCCACTGCGGCCGATAAATTCGCGCCCGACCGGCTCCCAAGCGACGCTCCAGCCCAGGTTGGAGGTCAAAGGAGTATGGGCTTCATCGATATCCTGGCCATACAGGTTCATGCCGGCTTCCAGGCGCAGCGTATCGCGGGCGCCCAGGCCGCTCGGGGCGATACCGGCGCCGACCAGGTCGTTGTAGAACGCGGGGGCCTGTTCGCCCGGAAGAATGATTTCCAGCCCGTCTTCCCCGGTATAGCCGGTGCGAGCGATGAACCAGTCACCGTCGGCGAGGCCTTCGAAGGGGCGCAGCTCGCGGATCAGCGCGGCCCGCGAGGCGCTGAGCAGGGCAGCGACCTTTTCTCGGGCGTGAGGCCCCTGGATGGCGAGAATGGCCAGTTCAGGCCGTGCCTTGAAATTCACCTTGAAGCCTTCGCTGCGGGCCTCCAGCCAGGCCAGCACCTTGTCGCGGGTGGCGGCATTGGCCACCAGGCGATAACCGTCTTCGGTGCGGTAGGCGATGAGATCGTCAATGACCCCGCCCTCGGCATTGAGCAGCGGGCTGTAGAGGGCCTTGCCGGGGCTTTCCAGGCGCGTCACGTCGTTGGCCAGCAGGTGTTGCAGCCAGGGCGTGGCGGCGCAGCCATCGATATCGATGACCGTCATGTGGGAAACATCGAACACCCCGCAGTCACTGCGCACCTGGTGGTGCTCCTCGACTTGCGAGCCGTAGTGCAGGGGCATGTCCCATCCGCCGAAATCGACCGTCTTGGCGCCGAGCGCCAGGTGCAGGTCATACAGAGGCGTACGCTGTCCCATGGGTTTCTCCTTCCGGGCGTGGCGAGGCGGCGGCGGTCGGCGATTTTCAATCATCACCTGTTCTTGTAGACCCGTCGCTGCGAATGCCGCGCATTGTAGCCGCAAGGGAGCCGCATGACACCTTCAGCGCGGATGCCCCGGACGATGGGCCGAGCGGCGGATCAGGCCGATCACCGGCAGCAGGCCGACCAGTACCAGGGTCAACGCTGGCAGCGAAGCACGCGCCCATTCGCCCTCGCTGGTCATCTCGAACACGCGCACGGCCAGGGTATCCCAGCCGAACGGGCGCATCAGCAAAGTCGCCGGCATCTCCTTGAGTACATCGACGAACACCAGCAGGGCGGCACTGAGGGCGCCGGGCACCAGCAACGGCAGATACACCTTGAAAAACAATCCTGGGCCAGCGACCCCGAGGCTGCGCGACGCTTCCGGAAGCGATGGGCGGATCCGCTCCAGGCTGCTCTCCAGCGGACCATAGGCCACGGCGATGAACCGCACCAGATAGGCGAGCAACAATGCCGATAAGCTTCCCAGCAACAACGGCTTGCCCACCCCGCCAAACCACTGGGACAGCGGCACTACCAGCTGGTTGTCCAGGTAGCTGAACGCCAGCATGATCGACACGGCCAGCACCGAGCCGGGCAAGGCGTAACCCAAGTTGGCCAATCCAACCCCGGCGCGGATACCGGCAGTCGGGGCCTGCCGCCTGGCGAACGCCAGAAGCATGGCCACGCTGACCGTGATCAGCGCCGCCATGGCCCCCAGGTACAGGGTGTGCATGACCAGGCCTAGATAGCGCTCGTCGAGGTCGTGCCGCCCGCGCTGCCAGAACCACGCCAGCAACTGCAGCATCGGAATGACGAAGGCACAGGCGAACACCAGCAGGCACCAGCCACTGGCAGCCAACGCCTTGATCCCCCGCAAGTGATAAAGCGCCTGCGCCCTCGGGCGTTCGTTGCCACTGCGGCTGGCGCCTCGGGCCCGGCGCTCGCCATACAGCACCAGCATCACCGCCAGCAGCAGCAGGCTGGCGAGTTGCGCCGCGCTGGAGAGGCTGAAGAAGCCGTACCAGGTCTTGTAGATGGCTGTGGTAAAGGTGTCGAAATTGAATACTGCCACCGCGCCGAAATCGGCCAGGGTCTCCATCAGTGCCAGGGCGATGCCGGCGCCGATGGCCGGCCGCGCCATGGGCAAGGCCACCCGCCAGAAGGCCTGCAGCGGTGACAGCCCCAACACCCGCGCCGCCTCCATCAAGCCCTTGCCCTGGGCCAGGAAGGCCGTGCGCGCCAGCAGGTAGACGTAGGGGTAGAACACCAGCACCAATACCGTGATCACACCACCGGTGGAGCGCACCCTGGGCAGGCGCATGGGCCCGAACACCTCGCGCAGCGCGGTCTGCACGGGGCCTGCAAAATCGAGCAGGCCGACGAAGACGAAAGCCAGCACATAGGCCGGGATGGCGAACGGCAGCATCAGCGCCCAATCCAGCCAACGCCGGCCAGGGAATTCGCAGAGGCTGGTGAGCCACGCCAGGCTAACCCCCAGCACGCTCACGCCGATACCCACGCCCAGCACCAGGGTCAGGGTATTGCCCAGCAGGCGGCTCATCTGGGTGTCGAGCAGGTGCGACCAGATCTGGGTGTCGACCGACTGCCATGACAACAGCAAGACACTGAGCGGCAGCAAGACCAGGGCAGCGACCAGGAAGACCGGCAGGTACCAGCGGCGTTGGGGATAATGGGGCAAATCGAAAATCTCGATGGCTGTGCGATAGCATCGCGGGGCAAGCCAGCTCCCACGTCCGCATGGTTCGTGGGAGCGGGCTTGCCCCGCGATCGGTTCTCAAGGATAAGGCGGTACTCAGTTCCAGCCAGCCCGATCCATCAAGCGAATGGCTTCGGCCTGGCGCTTGCCAGCGACTTCCACCGGAATGCTGTCGGCCTTGAAGCTACCCCAGGCCGCCACTTCCGCCGATGGTTTCACCTTCGGGTTGGCCGGGAACTCCTGGTTGATGTCGGCAAACAGCTTCTGCGCCTCTTCGCCGGTCATCCACTCCACCAGTTTCTTTGCCGCTTCGGGATGCGGCGCATGCTTGGTCAGGCCGATGCCCGACAGGTTGACGTGCACACCGCGGTCACCCTGGTTGGGCCAGAACAGCTTCACCGGCAGATCAGGCTTTTCCTTGTGCAGGCGCCCGTAGTAATAGGTGTTGACGATGCCCACGTCGCACTGGCCGGCGGCAATGGCCTGAAGCACTGCGGTGTCGTCGGAGAACACGTCGGTGGAGAGGTTGTTGACCCAGCCCTTGATCAGCTTCTCGGTCTCGGCCTCGCCGTGGTTCTCGATCAGGGTGGCGGTCAGCGACTGGTTATAGACCTTCTTCGCCGTGCGCAGGCACAGGCGGCCTTCCCAGTGCTTGTCGGCCAAGGCCTCGTAGGTGGTCAGCTCGGCGGGTTTGACCCGGTCGGTGGAGTAGGCGATGGTCCGTGCGCGCAGGCTCAGACCAGTCCAGTCGTGGGACGAGGCGCGGTATTGCGGCGGAATGTTCTGGTCGATGGTGGCCGACTTGATCGGTTGCAGGATGCCCATCTGCTCGGCTTGCCAGAGGTTGCCGGCATCGACGGTGAGCAGCAGGTCGGCCACGCCGTTCTCGCCCTCGGCCTTGATGCGCTGCATCAAGGGGGCTTCCTTGTCGGTGATGAACTTGATCTTGACGCCGGTCTTGGCGGTGTAGGCATCGAACACCGGCTTGATCAGCTCGTCGATGCGCGAGGAGTACACCACCACTTCTTCCGCCGCCTGGGCGGTGCCGCCGAACAGAGTGAGGGCCAGGGCGGCCAGTAGGGGCTTGCGGGGCAACATCGGGGGTACTCCTCGCTGGGTTGAGAGGTGCAAATGGTAGTGAATCCCATTTTCCTACTCATCTGCTTAGCCGTTACCGGATGTTGCAAGGGGCTGCTGCGCAGCCCCAGCAACCTTCAGGCCTTGGCCAAATCCGGCAGGTCCCCGGACAACCCCAATGCCTGGCGCACGAACAGCGCCTTGGCCTCCGGCATCTGCTCCACCAACTTCAACCCACTATTGCGCAACCAGCGCAGCGGCAACGGGTTGGCCTGGAACAACCGCTCGAAGCCCTCCATCGCCGCCATCAGCGCCAGGTTGTGCGGCATGCGCCGCCGTTCGAAGCGGCTCAGCACCTTCACATCGGCCAGGCGCTCGCCGCGCTCGCTGGCACGTACCAGCTCTTCGGCCAGCACGGCGGCATCGAGGAAGCCCAGGTTGACCCCCTGCCCCGCCAGCGGATGGATGGTGTGGGCGGCATCGCCGATCAGCGCCAACCCTTCATCGACATAACGCTTGGCGTGGCGCTGGCGCAGCGGCACGCAGACCCGCGGATCAGCCTCGAGCACGTCACCCAGACGGCCTTCGAAGGCACGCTCAAGCGCCTTGCGGAACGCCGTATCGTCCAGCGCCATGGCCTGCTCGGCCTGCTCCGGCGTGGTCGACCAGACGATCGAGCACCAGTCCTGGCGGCCATCACGCGACAGCGGCAGGAACGCCAGCGGGCCTTCGTCGGTGAAGCGTTGCCAGGCCGTGGCGCGGTGCGCCTCACTGCAACGCACACTGGTGACGATGGCGTGATGCAGGTAATCCCATTCACGGGTCTGGCAACCGGCCAGGCGACGTACAGCCGAATTGGCGCCGTCAGCGGCGACCACCAGCGGCGCGCGCAGCTTGCGACCATCGGCCAAGGTCACCAACCATTCGTCACCGGAGCGGCGCAACTGTTCCAGGCGGGCATTGGCCAGCAGCCCGACATCGCTGTCGTGCAGGCGCTCCAGCAGGCCGTCCTGGACCACACGGTTCTCGACGATATGCCCCAGCACCTCGGCATGCACGCTGGCCGCGGAAAAATGAATCTCGCCGGTGCCGCTGCCATCCCACACGTGCATGTCCGAGTACGGCGAGACACGGCGCCGGGCGATGCCCTCCCAGGCCCCCAGGCGCTCGAGAATGCGCTGGCTGGCCGCCGACAGGGCACTGACCCTTGGTTCGAAAGGCGCCTCGCCGTCAAACGGCTTGACCGACAACGGCCCACCGTCGAGCAGAAGCACCTCCAGGCCACTGTGGCGCAAGGCCAGGGCCAGGGCGCTGCCGACCATGCCGGCACCGACAATCAACAGATCTGCGCGCATTTCCATGCCTTACGCCTGCCTCGCTTGCGGCTTGAGCCGCACGTATAAAGTTTTGTCGACCCGCGCCACCAGCTCGCCGGCGCCATCGCGGATCTCCACCTGCAACCGCGGCAGGTACTTCTTGCCGCTGGCGGTCTGCTGGCGAATCTCGTCCAGCAGCGCGTCGTCGACGTGGAATTCGGCATACACCGGGCCCTTGCCCGGCGATATGAAATCGATGGAGGCAGCTTTGTCCCAGACGATGTACTCGCGCCCCAGCTGCTCGATCAGCAGCAGCATGTAGAACGGGTCGACCATCGCGTACAGGCTGCCACCGAACTGGGTGCCGACGTAGTTGCGATTCCACCGCGTCAGCTTCATGCGCACCTTGACGCTGCGCATGTCCGGGCTGATTTCCTGGATGTGGATGCCGGCGCCCAGGTAGGGCGGGTAGAAGTTCAGCAACCAGCGCAGCATCCGCGCTCGCCGTGCGAGCCGGCGCGCAGCGCTCATGGGCGGCCCCGCGGATCGGGGCGAGTACCGAGGCCCATGGCCTGGCGGGCGAACCAGCTTTTCGCCGGCGGCAGCAAGTCCAACCCGAGCAGGCCGATGTTGCGCCCGGCCGCCAGCAGCGGCTGGCTGCTGCCGAACACACGGGTGACCTGATCGGAGAAGCCGATGGTCAAGGCCTGGTCGAGGCGCTGGCGCTGGTGATAGCCCTGTAGCGTGGGCAGATCGCCCGGCAGCGCCGGGCCGGCCAGCAAGGCGTCCGCCAGCGACTGCACATCGCGCAGCGACAGGTTGAAGCCTTGGCCTGCGATCGGGTGCAGGCTGTGGGCAGCATTGCCCAGCACCACCAGGTGCGGGCGCACCTGCTCCTCGGCCTCCACCAGCGACAGCGGATAGAGATGACGGGCACCGACCTGGCGCAGGGCGCCGAGGCGGTAGCCGAATGCTTCCTGCAGTTCGCGCAGGAAGCTGCGCTCGTCGAGCTCGGCCAGGCGCTTGGCATCCATGCCCTGGCGGGTCCAGACCAGCGCGCAGCGGTTGTCTGCCAGCGGCAGCAGGGCCATCGGCCCTTGCTCGGTGAAGCGCTCGAACGCCTGCCCGGCATGGGCCTCGCCTGGGGTGATGTTGGCGATCAGCGCGCTCTGGTCATACGGCGTGTGGCGCACATGGATGCCCAACTGCTCGCGCAGGCCCGAACGGCCACCATCGGCCAGCACCGCCAGGTCGCACTCCAACACGGTGTCGTCGTCCAGCTGCAACCGATAGCCACCGGCGATGGCCTGCATCGCCTGCACTTGCGCTGGGCAGCGCCAGCTGACCACCTCGTTGTCGATGGCCTGCCACAGGCACTGGCCGAGCCAGGCGTTCTCCACCACATAGCCGAGCGCCGGCACGCCTTCCTCCAGCGCATCCAGGCGCGTGGCGCCGAAGCGGCCACGGTCGGACACCTGGATCTGCCGGATCGGCTCGGCGCGGCGGCTGATGGCCTGCCACAGCCCCAGCCGCTCATAGATCTGCCGGGTGCCGTAGGACAGCGCCGAAGAACGCGCGTCGTAGCTGGGCTGGAAGCTGTCGCCCGGTGCAAACGGCTCGATCAGCAGGATCGTCCAGCCACGCGCCTTGGCTGCGGCCTGCAGCGTGAGGGCCAGGCTGGCGCCCACCAGGCCGCCACCGATGATCGCCAGGTTGACCCGGTTCATGCGGCGTTCTTACGCGCTTCGTGCATCAGCGCCTCGATCTCGGCGACCGTGCGTGGCACACCCGAAGTGAGGATTTCACAGCCTTGTCTGGTTACCACCACGTCGTCCTCGATCCTTACGCCGATGCCGCGCCATTTCTTCGCCACGGCCTGGTTGTCGGGCGCGATATAGATGCCCGGTTCGACCGTCAACGCCATGCCCGGCTCGAGCACGCGCCACTGGCCACCGACCTTGTATTCGCCCACATCGTGCACGTCCATGCCCAGCCAGTGCCCGGCGCGGTGCATGTAGAAGGCACGGTAGGCCTCGCTGTCGATCAGCGCCTGTACCTCGCCCTTGAGCAGGCCCAGCGCCACCAGCCCTTCGGTGATCACCCGCACGGTCGCCTCGTGGGCATGGTTCCAGTGCTTGCCCGGGGCGATCTCGGCGAACGCCGCAGCTTGGGCCGCGAGCACCAGCTCGTAGATGGCTTTCTGCTCGGGCGAGAAGCGCCCACTGACCGGGAAGGTGCGAGTGATGTCGCTGGCGTAGCAGTCGATCTCGCAACCGGCGTCGATCAGCACCAGGTCACCGTCCTTGAGCGGCGCATCATTCTGCTGGTAGTGCAGGATGCAGCCATTGCGCCCGGCGGCGACGATCGAGCCGTAGGCCGGCATCTTCGCCCCGCCCTTGCGGAACTCGTAGTCCAGCTCGGCTTCCAGGCTGTACTCGTACAGCCCAGCGCGGCAGGCCTGCATGGCGCGCACATGGGCACGGGCGGAGATCGCCGCGGCCTCGCGCATGACCTTCACTTCCGCCGCCGATTTATACAGGCGCATGTCGTGCAGCAGATGATCCAGGGCAACGAACTCGTTCGGCGGCTGAGCGCCCAGGCGGGCCTTGGAGCGAATCACATTGATCCACTCCATCAGCCGGCGGTCGAATTCGGCATTGCCGCCCATGTTGCTGTAGACCCGCTCGCGGCCCTCGATCAGGCCCGGCAGGATCTCGTCGATATCACTGATGGGGAAGGCGTCGTCGGCGCCGAAATCACGCACCGCGCCTTCCTGGCCGGCCCGCAGGCCATCCCACTGCTCGCGCTCGGGATTGCGCTCGCGGCAGAACAGCACGTACTCGCCATGCTCGCGGCCCGGGATCAGCGCGATCACAGCCTCCGGCTCGGGGAAACCGCTCAGGTACTGGAAATCGCTGTCCTGACGATAGACATGCTCGACGTCGCGATTGCGGATGGCAACTGCGGCGGCGGGCAGGATGGCGATGCTGTTGGGGACCATCTGCGCCATCAGCGCCTTGCGCCGACGGGCGTACTCCGCCTTGGGTATGTGGCTCATGGGCAAACGACCCCGATCAGATCAGTGCAGCGATGGCTTTGGCGCGGGCGCTTCGGGCTTGGCCAGCTCGGTGTACAGCAGCAGCGGGGCGACGCGCAGGTACTCCATGACTTCCATGTAGTCGCTTTCGCCGTCCTCGGATTCTTCCAGCGCTTCCTGGACCTGCGAAATGGCCACCAGGTCCTGGAGCACTTCCTTGGCATCGGTGGACAAGTCCTTGCCACCGGCGTTCAGGCCGAAACCGGTGATGAAGCCCTGGCACCACTGGCCCAGCGCGGTGGCGCGGTCGCTGAGTGCGGCATCATCGGAAGGCAGCAGCAGGACGATGGCGACGTCGTCGCCGGTCAGCTCGGCCTTGACCATCTCTTGCAGGCCGACCAGGGCGTTGCGGACAGTGTCACCGGGCTCGGTCTCGAGCAGTTGGGCGGCGTCGGCCAGCCAGGCATCGGCATCGAAACCGGCGCCGGCGCAGCTGCGGCCGATCAGCAGACCGTGCAGCTCGGCGGGGGTGACTGGGTGGCCATTGCTCGAAAGCAACATGGCGAAGGCAATGTAGGGCGATTGGGTATTGGGCATGGGCAGCTAGGCGCCAGACGGCGCAATGACTAGAATGGAGACCTTGTATCCTAGCACCGGCAGGCGCGCCAAGACCATCGGCACTGGCCGTCGCGCCCTTGGGGCAGGCATGATCGCCAGGCGAGTCAAGGAATCGAGTGCAATCCATGCAAGAGAACGACCTGCAAGCGCTGATGAGCCGGTTCGAGTTGCTGATCGAACGGGTCGAGCAACTAAAGCGGCAAAACGCACTCTTAGTAGCTCAGGAACGATCCTGGCGCGAGGAGCGCGCCCACCTGATCGAAAAGAACGAGATCGCCAAACGCAAGATCGAATCGATGATCCTGCGCCTCAAGGCCCTGGAGCAAGACTCATGAGTTCAAGCAATAGCGTCACCGTCCAGATCCTCGACAAGGAATACTCGATCATCTGCCCGCCCGAGGAGCGCAACAACCTGGTCGGTGCCGCCCGCTACCTGGATGGCAAGATGCGCGAGATCCGCAGCAGCGGCAAGGTGATCGGCGCCGACCGTATCGCGGTGATGGCCGCGCTGAACATCACCCACGAGCTGCTGCACCGCCAGGAACGCCCCGAAGTGGCCAGCGGCGGCACCACCCGCGAACAGGTGCGTGACCTGCTGGAACGGGTCGACCAGGCCCTCTCCGACGATCCGGTTAGCAAAAGCGACTGAGATTGGTATACTGGCGCCACTCCCTGGGGGATGCGCCAGTCGGTTATGTCCCTGAGCCGATACGCACAACCACGGGGGTTGCACGCTGGGGCAGGTGTGCATGTCCGCCCGACGGAAAGCCTTAACGCCCCCTGCAATCTCCACCTTGAACTTTCGGGTTCAAGGGCTACACCGATAGCGGTCTTGTCGGGGAGCCTGCTTTCAGAACTGCCCGCCTTCCACGGCGGGCTTTTCGTTTCTTCAGGGATCGCCCGTGCCATGACCGACACCGCGCCGCTTACCCGCCCCCAGCTTCGCCGCCTCCTGCGCAATGCCCGCCGCGCCCTCACACCCGCCCAGCAACGCCAGGCCGCCGAAGGCCTCTATCGCCAGTTGGCGCAGCATCCACTGTTCCGCCGCGCCCGGCATATCGCCCTGTACCTGCCCAATGATGGCGAGATCGACCCGCGCCTGCTGCTGCGCGAGGCGCACAGGCGCGGCAAGCACGTCTACCTGCCTGTGTTGCACGCCTGGCCCGCCACACGCATGGTGTTCCAGCGTTTCGAGCCAGGGGAAAAGCTGCGACCCAACCGCTTCGGCATCGCCGAACCTGTAGTCGAGCGCAAACGCCAAAGGCCGATCTGGGCGCTGGACCTGATCCTGCTGCCGCTGGTCGGTTTCGATGAGATGGGGGGGCGCCTAGGCATGGGCGGGGGCTTCTATGACCGCAGCCTGGCCTATCAGGGCCGGCGCAAGGCCTGGAAAAAACCATTGCTGCTGGGGCTGGCGCATGAATGCCAGAAGGTGGAGCGGCTCAACCAGGCAAGCTGGGATGTACCGTTGCAAGGCACGGTGTCAGACCGTGGTTGGTACTTGGCAGCGAAGTGAACCCACGATCAGCGGTGCTGTTGCTGCGCCGGATCGACGGGCGCCTGCTGATAGGCGGCATCGAGCTTGCGCTCCCACAAACCTTGCGCGTAACCGGTGGTGACCACGCCCAGGCCGAAGATGAAGGCCAGGATCCAGAGCAGGTCCGGTTTACGTTGTTTCATTGATTGCCCCCCCAAGAACAACTGTCCAGGCTCGGCGGCTTTCTTGATGGCTGCCGGAGCGTATAGCTTAAAATCGGCGCATTTTCCGACAACATGAGTCGCTAGGCAAACGTTGACGCCAACCGACTGTCGGTTTCATGCAACGAGTTATTTCAAACTCTTTCAGGAGCAGCATCCATGGCCTACTGGCTGATGAAATCCGAGCCCGACGAGCTCTCCATCGAAGCCTTGGCACGCCTGGGCAGTGCCCGTTGGGACGGGGTACGCAACTACCAGGCGCGCAATTTCCTGCGGGCCATGAGCATAGGCGACGAGTTCTTCTTCTACCACTCCAGCTGCCCGCAACCAGGGATCGCCGGCATTGCCCGGATCAGCGCCGCGGCCTACCCGGACCCGACCGCCCTCGACCCGCAAAGCCACTACCACGATGCCAAGGCCAGCGCCGAGAAGAACCCGTGGAGCGCGGTGGATGTCGAGCATGTGCAGACCTTCCGCCAGGTACTCGGCCTGGGCCTGCTCAAGCAGCAGGCGGCACTGGAGGAACTGCCACTGGTGCAAAAGGGCAGCCGCCTGTCGGTGATGCCGGTGACCGCAGAACAATGGGCGGCGATCCTCGCGCTGAGCTGATTGTGCGTCTATTGTCAGGGGTTTGACCAATATCAACGCGCCAGGATGCGCGTCGCGCCAGGATAAGGCGTGCAAGCCGCAGGATGCAGACCGATGAATCGAAAAGCCCCCAGAATCTTCGCCTCCGCCTTGGTGTTGCTGCTATTGGCGGCCGGCGGGCTGGGTTACTGGAAGTCCCTTCACGACCGCCTGCCCGAAGGCCTGAGCATGGGTAACGGGCGCCTCGAATCCACCGAAGTGCAGATCGCCAGCAAGGTCCCCGGGCGCCTGGCCGAGGTGCTGGTCGATGAAGGCGACAAGGTCACCCGCGGCCAACTGCTCGCGCGCATCGATACCCGCACGATGGAGGCCCAGCGCAGCCAGGCCGAGGCCGAAGTGCTGCGCGCCCGCGAGAACTACGCCGCCGCCCAGGCCAGCGTGCAACTGCGCCAGAGCGAACTGCTGCTGGCCAGCCAGGAGCTCAAGCGGGTGCGCGAAATCTACCAGCGCAAGTTCGCCAGCCAGCAACTGCTCGACCAGCAGCAGGCCCGCTATGACACCGCCACCTCTGCCGTGGTCGCCGCCCGCGCCCAGCTGGCGGCGATCAAGGCCGCCATCGGCGCGGCCGAAGCCCAGGTCGCCCAGCTCACCAGCGAAATCGACGACAGCAGCCTGCGTGCCCCCATCGACGGCATCATCCAGCTGCGCCTGGCCGAGCCTGGCGAGGTGCTCGGTGCCGGTGGCCGGGTGCTGATGCTGATCGACCCCAGCGACCAGTACATGAATCTCTACCTGCCCGCCGCCACCACCGGCCGGCTGACCGTAGGCGACCAGGCGCGGATCGTGCTCGACGCCCTGCCCGAGCAGGCCCTACCGGCGAAGATCGCCTTTGTCGCGGCCAAGGCGCAGTTCACCCCGAAACAGGTCGAGACCCGTGACGAACGGCAAAAGCTGGTGTTCCGGGTCAAGCTGCGCCTGACCGAACCGAGCGCCGTGCCCCAGGCCAAGCCGGGCATGCCCGGCGCCGGTTATGTGCGCACCGCCGACGTGGGCTGGCCGGCCAGTCTGCAATGAACGCGGCGACAGCGCTGCAGGCCGACGGCGTCAGCCACTGCTATGGCGATCTGCAGGCCCTGTACCCTCTCGCGTTCTGCCTTCCGGCCGGCACCCGCTGCGGCCTGATCGGCCCGGATGGCGCCGGCAAGTCGACCCTGCTCGGGCTGATTGCCGGGGTCAAGCGCCTGCAACAGGGTGAGTTGCATGTGCTCGGCGGCTCGATCCGCCACCGTCGCCACCGCACCGCGCTGTACCCCAAGGTCGCGTTCATGCCCCAGGGCCTGGGCAACAACCTGTACCCGGAGCTGTCAATCCGCGAGAACATCCGCTTCTTTGCCACCCTGTTCGGCCTCGGCCGCGCTGAGTGCGAGCAACGCATGGCCAGCCTGCTGCGCGCCACCGACCTGGAACGTTTCGCCGAGCGGCCGGCCGGCAAGCTGTCCGGCGGCATGAAGCAGAAGCTGGGGTTGTGCTGCGCGCTGATCCACGAGCCGGACCTGCTGATTCTTGACGAGCCGACCACCGGCGTCGACCCGCTGTCACGGCGGCGTTTCTGGGAACTGGTCGAGCAAGTGCGCGCCCAGCGCCCGCAACTGACCCTGCTGGTGGCCACCGCCTACATGGAGGAAGCCGAGCAGTTCGAGCACTGCCTGATGCTTGATGCCGGTCGCCTGCTGGCTGCAGGCCTGAGCCGTGAGCTGGCTGCGACCACGCCCAGTGGTAAGCTCGACGATGCCTTCACCCACTTCCAGGGCGCCGGCCGAGAGCAAACCGAGCCGCTGCGCATTCCACCACGCCAGGCCGACGACGGGCCGATCGCCATCGAGGCCCACGATCTGACCTTGCGCTTCGGCGACTTCACCGCGGTGAACAAGGTCAGCTTCGCCATCGGTCGCGGCGAAATTTTCGGCTTCCTCGGTTCCAACGGCTGCGGCAAGACCACCACCATGAAGGTGCTCACCGGGCTGATGCCGGCCAGCGAAGGCAGCGCCAGCCTGCTTGGCCGCCCGGTGGATGCCGGCGACCTGGCCACGCGCAAGCGGGTCGGCTTCATGTCCCAGAGTTATTCCCTGTACGGCGAGCTGAGCGCCCGGCAGAACCTCGAGCTGCATGCTCGCCTGTTCGACCTGGCCAAGGCCGACAGCGCACCGCGCATCGCCGAACTCATCGAGCGCTTCGACCTTGGCGCCATCGCCGACCAGCCTTCCGGCGCCCTGCCCCTGGGCCTGCGCCAACGCCTGTCGCTGGCCGTGGCGGTGCTGCACCGCCCGGAAGTGCTGATCCTCGATGAACCAACCTCGGGCGTCGACCCGGCGGCCCGCGACGACTTCTGGCGGCTGCTGGTGGAGTTGTCCCGCGAGCAGGGCGTGACCATCTTCCTGTCCACCCACTTCATGAACGAAGCCCTGCGCTGCGACCGTATCTCGCTGATGCACGCCGGCCGGGTGCTGGCCTGCGACACACCGCAGGCCCTGCAAATCCAGTTCGGCGGCGACACCCTGGAAGACGCCTTCGTGCGTTGCCTCGAACAGGCCCAGGACGCGCCCACCCAGGCCCAAGCCGACGCCACGCTGGAGCAGGCCGCTGCCCCAGCGCCCGCTCTGCGCCAGGCCTTCAGTCTGCGCCGCCTGCTGGCCGTAGCCAGCCGCGAAGGCAAAGAGCTGCTGCGCGACAAGGTGCGCCTGGCCTTCGCCCTGGCAGGGGCATTGTTCATGATGGTGATCTTCGGCTATGGCATCTCGCTGGATGTGGAAAACCTCGCCTTCGCCGTCTATGACCAGGACCAGAGCCCGCAGAGCCGCGCCTACCTGGAGGCCTTCCGTGGCTCGCGCTATTTCGCCGAGCGGCCGCCGATCCGCGATGCCCGCCAGCTGCACCAGCGCTTGCAGCGCTCGGAGATCAAGCTGGCCCTGGAGATCCCTCCGGGCTTTGGCCGCGACCTGCATGCAGGGCGCCAGCCGGTGGTTGCGGCCTGGCTTGACGGTGGCATGCCGTTTCGCGCCGAGACCAGCCGCAACTATGTCGAGGCCGTGCACCAGGCCAACCTTGAACAGCTCGCGGCCCTCGGCCCGAACCCAGTCTCGCGCCAGCAACCGGTGCGCCTGGAAACGCGCTTTCGCTACAACCAGGACGTGGTCAGCGTGAACGCCATCGGCCCCGGCGTCATGGCACTGATCCTGGCCTTCATCCCGGCCATGCTCACCGCGCTGGGCATCGTGCGGGAAAAGGAGCTGGGCTCGATCACCAACTTCTACGCAACGCCCCTGACCCGCCTGGAGTTCCTGCTCGGCAAGCAGGCGCCGTACCTCGCGGTGAGCCTGGTCAACCTGGCGCTGCTGGTGGCGATGAACCGCTGGCTGTTCGGCGTGCCGCTCAAGGGCAGCCCGCTGGCCCTGGCCTGCGGCGGCCTGGCCTACCTGCTGGCGACCACCAGCCTGGGCCTGCTGATCTCGGCGTTCACCCGCACGCAGATCGCCGCGATCCTCGGCACCCTGATCATCACCAGCCTGCCAACCATCCAGTTCTCCGGGCTGATCGTGCCGCGCTCGTCGCTGGAGGGCGCGGCGGCGCTGATGGGCCAGCTGTTCCCTGCCGGCTACTTCCTCGACATCGCCGTCGGCACCTTCACCAAGGCCCTGGGCCTGCACGAGCTGTGGCCGCAGTGCCTGGCGCTGCTGGGCTTCTTCGCCGCCTTCACCGGGCTGAGCCTGATCATGCTGAAAAAGCAGGAGGCCTGAAATGAGCCGGCTCTCCCACACCTTGCGCCTGGGCCTGAAGGAACTCACCAGCCTGCGCCATGACAGCGTGTTGCTGCTGTTCCTGCTGTACGCGTTCAGCGTGGCGATCTACATGCCTGCCGCAGGTTCGGTAATAGGCGTGCACAACGCCAGTGTCGCAGTGGTCGACGAAGACCACGGCGCCATCTCGCGCAAGCTCGCCGAGTCGCTGCAACCGCCCGAATTCCAGCCCGCCGTGGCACTGCCGGCCGATCGCCTGGATCAGGCCATGGACAGCGGCCAGTACACCTTCGTGATCAACGTGCCGGTAAATTTCCAGGCCGACCTGCTGGCCGGGCGCTCACCGGAGCTGCAGGTCAACGTCGATGCCACGGCCATGAGCCAGGCCTTCATGGGCGCGGGCTACATCGGGCGGATCTTCGAACGCGAGCTGCTCGAATACGCAGGCCGCAGCACCAGCAGCCCGGCACTGCTCAATCCCAAGGCGCTGTTCAACCCCAACCTCGAAGGCGGCTGGTTCCTGGCGGTGATCCAGATCGTCAACAACATCACCATCCTGGCCATCATCCTAACCGGTACCGCATTGCTGCGCGAACGCGAGCACGGCACCCTCGACCACCTGCTGGTGCTGCCGCTGACGGCACTGGAAATCATGCTGGCGAAAATCGCCAGCAACGCCCTGGTGGTGGTGGCCTGTACCTGGATATCGCTGGAAGTGGTGGTCAAGGGCGCCCTGGGCGTGCCGCTGGCGGGCTCGATGGGGTTGTTCCTGGGGGTGACTGCGCTGTACCTGTTCGCCAGCACGGCACTGGGCATCTTCCTCGCCACCCTGGCGCGCTCGACACCGCAGTTCGGCCTGCTGGCGATCCCGGTGATCATCCCGATGCTGCTGCTGTCGGGGGGCAGCACACCGCTGGACAGCATGCCGCAGTGGCTGCAGTGGGTCATGCAGGGCTCGCCCTCGACCCACTTCGTCAGCCTCGGCGCGGCGATCCTGTTCCGCGACGCCGGGCTGAGCGTGGTGTGGCCGGACGTCGCGGCGCTGGCCGCGATCGGCCTGGTGTTCTTCGGGGTGGCCCTGGCGCGCTTTCGCCGCAGCCTCGCCGCCTGATCACTGCACGATCAGGTTGTTGAACAGCAGGTCCTCGACGATCGGCTTGCCCTCTTCGGACTCCATCACCTGCTGCACCTGTTTCAAGGCTTCCTGGCGCAGCTTTTCCTTGGCTTCGACGTTGCTCATGTTGTCCACGCCCTGCTGGGTGAACAGCGCCACCAGCTGGTTGCGGATCAGCGGTTCGTGGTGCTTGACCGCCGTGGCGGCGGCATCCCCGGTCACGCGCAGGGCGACGTCGGCCTTGTACACGCGCAGCTTGGGGCCGCCGTCGAGGGCGTAGTTGCCAACGAAGGGCGGGCTGAGGTTGATATAGGCGACCTTGGGCTCGCCTTCCTTTTCCTCGGCCATGGCCACCACCGGCAGCATCAGGGCCAGCACCATCAAGATCCACGCTTTCACGAATTCGCTCCTCAATACAGTTGCCGCCAGCTTACCCAGCGCGCCGGCCAAACCCAAGCCCGGGCTTATGCCAGCTCATCAGGGCCGACCATGCTCGTTGACCCTAGGGGTGGCCCTCCTACACTTATCGGCCACCACACGCAAAGGAATAGCCCTGATGAAAGCCTTGTTGTGCAAAGCCCTGGGCCCGGCGCGGGACCTGGTCCTGGAAGAGGTCGCCAGCCCCGTGCCAAAGAAGAACGAGATACTCCTCGACGTGCACGCCGCAGGGGTCAACTTCCCCGACACCCTGATCATCGAGGGCAAGTACCAGTTCAAGCCACCGTTGCCGTTCTCGCCGGGGGCGGAAGCTGCCGGCGTGGTGGCCGCGGTCGGCGAGAAGGCCGGTGCGTTCAAGGTCGGCGACCGGGTCATGGCCCTGACCGGCTGGGGCGCTTTCGCCGAGCAAGTGGCGGTGCCGTTCTACAACGTGCTGCCGATCCCGGCGGGCATGGACTTCACCACTGCCGCCGCGTTCGGCATGACCTACGGCACCTCGATGCACGCCCTCACCCAACGCGGCCAACTCAAGGCCGGTGAAACCCTGCTGGTGCTCGGTGCCTCAGGTGGCGTCGGCCTGGCAGCGGTGGAAATCGGCAAGGCCCTCGGGGCACGGGTGATTGCGGCGGCCAGCAGTGCCGAGAAGCTGGCGATCGCCAAGGCGGCCGGGGCCGACGAGCTGGTCGACTACAGCCAGGCCAGCCTCAAGGACGAGATCAAGCGCCTGACCGGCGGCCAGGGCGTGGATGTGATCTACGATCCGGTCGGTGGCGAGTTGTTCGACCAGGCTGTACGGGGGCTGGCGTGGAACGGCCGGTTGCTGGTGGTGGGGTTCGCCAGTGGGACGATCCCGCAGTTGCCGGTGAACCTGGCGCTGCTCAAGGGCGCGGCGGTGGTCGGGGTGTTCTGGGGCGCCTTTGCCCAGCGCCAGCCGGAGGACAACGCCGCCAACTTCCGCCAACTGTTCGCCTGGCATGCCGAGGGCAAGCTGAAACCGCTGGTATCGCAGACCTACGCGCTGGCCGAGGGCGGCACCGCGATCGAACGTCTGGCGCAACGCCAGGCAGCGGGCAAGCTGGTGGTAACGGTTCAGCGCTGACCTTTCTGCCCTGTCACTGGCTTACGGTGATAGGGCCGACCCCACAGTTCTTCTATTCATATTCCTAAATGGTAGTTCATAAACTTTTTCTAAACGAATAGGGTATATCGACCGGACCACCGGACCAGCAAACGTCTGTCGCCATCAGCTGAGGCGACGCTTTCAACTTTGTGAGGTTAGGAATGGTCAGGATCACAATCACCCCAGTGCATAACGCCAGGGCATTGAGTGCAGCCAAGGAGCGGTACTGATGTCCAGCCAACCAACTACCCGATTCCACAGCGATCACGACAGCTCGCCGCTGCTGCTGCCGGCCAAGGTGCTGCGCAACGACGAAGAGGCCCTGCAGGCCGCCCGCGAACTGGCCGAGGTGGCCCGCCAGCAGGCCGCCAAACGTGACCAGCAGCGCAAGCTGCCATGGGCCGAGATCGAACAGTTCACCCGCAGCGGCCTGGGCAGCATCAGCGTGCCCAAGGCCTTCGGCGGTCCCGAGGTGTCGTTCCAAACCATCGCCGAAGTGTTCCGCCTGATCAGTGCCGCCGACCCGGCGCTGGGGCAGATTCCGCAGAACCAGTTCGGCATCCTGCAACTGGTGCGCCTTACCGCCACCCAGGCGCAGCAGGAAGCGATCTTCCGCACCGTGCTCGACGGCTGGCGCATCGGCAATGCCGGCCCCGAGCGCGGGACCAAGGACACCCTGACACTCAAGGCGCGCATTACCCGCGAGGGCGACGGCTATCGCATCAGTGGCGAGAAGTTCTATTCCACCGGTGCCCTGTACGCCCACTGGGTAGCGGTAAAAGCCCTGGACGATGACGGCCGGCAACGCCTGGCCTTTGTCCGTCGCGGCAGCCCGGGGCTGCGCATCGTCGATGACTGGTCCGGCTTCGGCCAGCGCACCACCGCCAGCGGCACCGTGCTGCTCGACCAGGTGCCGGTGGACGCCGACCTGGTGCTGGACAACTGGCGCCTGCGTGAAGAGCCCAGCATCCAGGGCGCCGCCTCGCAGCTGATCCAGGCGGCCATCGACGCCGGCATCGCCGAAGCGGCCATCGAGGACACGATCCAGTTCGTGCGGGAGAAGTCCCGGCCCTGGATCGAGGCCAAGGTCGAACGCAACAGCGACGATCCCTATGTGATCGCCGATATCGGCCGCCTGAAGCTCGAACTGCACGCCGCCGAGGCCCTGCTGCGCAAGGCCGCCAGGGTGCTCGACGAAGTGAACGCCGGCGTGATCGATGCCGCCGCCGCGGCCCGTGCCTCGATTGCCGTGGCCGAAGCCAAGGTGCTCACCACCGAGATCTCGCTGCAGGCCAGCGAGAAACTGTTCGAGCTGGCCGGCAGCCGCGCCAGCCTGGCCGAGTTCAACCTCGACCGGCACTGGCGCAACGCCCGGGTCCACACCCTGCACGACCCGGTGCGCTGGAAGTACCACGCCGTCGGCGCCTACCACCTCAACGGCACCCTGCCTGCCCGCCATTCCTGGATCTGATATCGGCCCGTCCCGGGGCAAGCCCGCTCCCATGCGTTCGCGTGAGGGCGGGCGTGCTCCGCGATGGGACCTGGAGAGCACAATGACTGCATCCATCATAACCACCGACGCCCAGGCCCTGGCCGTCGCCGACGAACTCGCCCACTACCTGCGCGAAGACAGCGCCCTGCGCGACCGCGAGCGCCGTCTGCCCCATGCCGAACTCGAACGTTTCGTGCAGTCCGGCCTGTGGGGCATCAGCGTGCCCAAGGCCTTTGGCGGCGCCGGCGTGTCCAGCGCCACCCTGGCCAAGGTCATCGCCCGCATCGCCCAGGCCGACGCCTCGCTCGGGCAGATCCCGCAGAACCACTTCTACGCCCTGGAAGTGCTGCGGGTGAACGGCGGCCCCGAACAACAGCAACGCCTCTACGCCGAAGTCCTCGCTGGCCGGCGCTTCGGCAACGCGCTGGCCGAGCTCGGCACGAAGAACGCCCACGAGCGCACCACCCGCCTGAGCCGCGACGGCGACCATTACCGCATCGATGGCCGCAAGTTCTACTGCACCGGCGCGATCTACGCCCAGCGCATCCCGACCCTGGTGATCGACGAGCAGGGCGTATCGCACCTGGCCTTCGTGCCCGCCGACAGCCAGGGCATCGAGGTGATTGATGACTGGAGTGGCTTTGGCCAGCGCACCACCGGCAGCGGCTCGGTAGTGTTCAACCATGTGCCGGTCCGCGCCGAAGACGTGGTGCCGTTCCAGAGCGCCTTCGAGCGCCCGACCACGGTCGGCCCGCTGGCGCAGATCCTCCATGCCGCGATCGACACCGGTATCGCCCGCGCCGCCTACGAGGACGCCCTGCACTTCGTGCGTACCCGCAGCCGACCTTGGATCGACTCCGGCCTCGACAAGGCCAGCGACGACCCGCTCACCTTGAAGAGCTTCGGTCATCTGGCAATCCGCCTGCATGCCACCGAGGCCCTGCTCGAACGCGCGGGTGAAATCCTCGACATCGCCCAGGCCGACAGCAACGCCGAGACCCTGGCCGCCGCCTCGATTGCCGTCGCCGAGGCCCGGGCGATCAGCACCGAGATCTCCCTGGCCGCCGGCACCACCCTGTTCGAGCTGGCCGGCAGCCAGGCCACCCTGGCCGAGCACAACCTCGACCGCCACTGGCGCAACGCCCGGGTGCACACCCTGCACGACCCGGTACGCTGGAAGTACCACGCCATCGGCAACTACTACCTCAACGACGAGAAACCGCCGCGCCGAGGGACCATCTGATGGCCAAGCAGATCCTGCTCAATGCCTTCAACATGAACTGCATCGGGCACATCAACCACGGTTTGTGGACCCACCCGCGGGACACTTCGACCCAGTACAAGACCCTCGACTACTGGACCGACCTCGCCCGCCTGCTGGAGCGGGGGCTGTTCGACGGGCTGTTCATCGCCGATATCGTCGGCACCTACGATGTCTATGGCCAGTCGCTGGACGTGACGCTGAAGGAGTCGATCCAGCTGCCGGTCAACGACCCGCTGCTGCTGGTCTCGGCCATGGCCGCTGTTACCAGGCATCTGGGCTTTGGCCTCACCGCCAACCTGACCTATGAAGCGCCTTACCTGTTCGCCCGGCGCCTCTCCACTCTCGATCACCTGAGCAACGGCCGGGTCGGCTGGAACATCGTCACCGGCTACCTCGACAGTGCAGCCCGGGCCATGGGGCTGGAACAGCAACCCGAGCACGATCGCCGCTACGACCAGGCCGACGAGTACCTGCAGGTGCTGTACAAGCTGCTCGAAGGCAGTTGGGCCGACGATGCCGTGGTCGCCAACCGCGCGCAGCGCGTGTATGCGCGACCGGACAGGGTGCGCAAGGTCGAGCACCATGGCGAGTTCTACAAGGTCGAAGGCTATCACCTGTGCGAGCCTTCGCCACAGCGCACACCGGTACTGTTCCAGGCCGGCAGTTCGGCGCGCGGTTTGGCCTTTGCCGGCAACCATGCCGAGTGCGTGTTCATCAGCGGCCAGGAAAAGGCCGCCACCCGCGCCCAGGTCGACAAGGTGCGCGCAGCTGCGCAAGCCGCTGGTCGCGACCCGCAGGCGGTCAAGGTATTCATGGGCATCACCGTAATCGTTGCCGCAACAGAAGACCAAGCCCACGCCCTGCACGCCGAGTACCTGCATTACGCCAGCGCCGAGGCAGGTGTTGCGCATTTCGCCAGCTCCACCGGTATCGATTTCTCACGCTACGAACTGGACGAACCCATCGGTTTCGCCAAGGGCAATGCCATCCAGTCCGCCACCCGCCAATTGCAGGACAGCGCCTGGACCCGCCGCCGCCTGCTGGAGCAGCACGCCTTGGGCGGCCGCTACGTGACCCTGGTCGGCGACCCCGGGCAGGTGGCCGAGCAACTGATCGGCTGGCTCGACGACACCGGCCTGGACGGCTTCAACCTGACCCGCACCGTCACCCCGGAAAGCTTCGAGGCCTTCATCGACCTGGTAGTACCCGAACTGCAACGCCGTGGCCGCTACAAGACTGGCTACGCCGAAGGCACCCTGCGCGAGAAGCTGTTCGCCAGCGACCATCCGCACTTGCCCGCCGACCATCCCGGATCCTCCTACCGCAACACCCCCACCCCTGCCCCGACTGGAGCCCTGCACCATGCTTGAAAAACTGTTCCGGCCCGTCGCGGCCATTGCCCTGGGTTTCGGCCTGTCCGCCGCCGCCTTCGCCGCGCAGCCACTGAAGATCGGCACCACCGCCGCCTTCGCCATCCCGTTGGAAGCTGCGGTGGCAGAAGCCCAAAAACAAGGTCTGGAAGTGAAGCTGATCGAATTCAGCGACTGGATCGCGCCGAATGTCAGCCTCAACAGCGGCGACATCGACGTGAACTACTTCCAGCACATCCCCTTCCTGGAAAACGCCAAGGCCGCCGCCGGTTTCAACCTGGTCCCCTATGCACCGGGGATCATCAACAACGTTGGGCTGTATTCGAAAAAGTACAAAAGCTTTGCCGAGCTGCCCGTAGGCGCCAGCGTGGCCATCGCCAACGACCCGATCAACAGCGGCCGTGGCCTGCAACTGCTGGCCAAGGCCGGCCTGATCACCCTCAAGCAGGGCGTGGGCTACAAGGCCACCGAGGACGACATCATCGCCAACCCGAAGAAGATCAAAATTCTCCAGGTAGAAGCGGTGCAGCTGGTGCGCGCCTATGACGACGCCGACCTGGTGCAGGGCTACCCGGCGTACATCCGCCTGGCCAACACCTTTGATGCCACCTCGGCGCTGCTGTTCGACGGCCTGGAGAACAAAGAGTACGTGATCCAGTTCGTTATCCGCCCACAGGAGAAAAACGACCCGCGCCTGGCCAAGTTCGTCGATATCTACCAACACTCGCCGGTCGTGCGCGCCGCCCTCGACAAGGCCCACGGCAAGCTCTACCAGGCCGGCTGGGAAGGCTGACATGGCCCAGGCCAGCGCCCTGAGGGCGCCCATCCCGCCCGCCGAACCGTTCAAGGCCGAGGAAACGGCCCTGCGCCCTGAAGTAAACCAGGCGCACATCCGCTTCATCGGCCTGGGCAAGACCTATCCGGGCCAGGTCCAGCCGGCGTTGCAGGGCATCGACCTGAACATCCGCCGCGGCGAAATATTCGGCATCATCGGCCGCAGCGGTGCCGGCAAGTCTTCGCTGCTGCGCACCATCAACCGCCTGGAACAGCCCAGCCAGGGCCGGGTGCTGATCGACCAGGTGGATATCGCGCCGTTCGACGAGGACCGCCTGGTCGCCTTGCGCCGGCGCATCGGCATGATCTTCCAGCACTTCAACCTGATGTCGGCCAAGACCGTGTGGGAGAACGTCGAGCTACCGTTGAAGGTGGCCGGCGTGGCCAAGGCCGAACGCCAGCGCAAGGTCCGAGAGCTGCTGGAACTCGTCGGCCTGGCGGAAAAGCACCATGTCTACCCCGCGCAACTGTCGGGCGGGCAGAAGCAGCGCATCGGCATCGCCCGGGCGCTGGTGCATGACCCCGAGATCCTGCTGTGCGACGAAGCCACCTCCGCGCTGGACCCGGAAACCACTGCCTCGATCCTCGAGCTGCTGCGCGACATCAACCAACGCCTGGGCCTGACCGTGGTGCTGATCACCCACGAGATGGCGGTGATCCGCGATATCTGCCAGCGCGTGGTGGTGCTCGAACGGGGCGAAATCGTCGAACAGGGCGAGGTCTGGCAAGTGTTCGGCACACCGCGCCACGACGTCACCCGCACCCTGCTCGCACCGCTGCAGACCAAGCTGCCGGCCGCCTTGCAAGCCAGCCTGCGTGCCCAGCCGGTCAGCCGCGACGCGGCCGTGGTGCTCAAGCTCGACCTGGTGGGCGAGCCGGAACTGAGCGCCCTGTTCAGCGATCTGGGCGGACGCGTGCGGCTGCTCCAGGGCGGCGTCGAGACCATCGGCGAGCATGCCTTGGGGCAACTGATCCTGGCCGTGCGCGGCTCGCCGCTGGACACCCACCAGTTGCTCGAACGCGCCCGCCGCTGGGCCGTAGATGTGGAGGTACTTGGCCATGTGGATTGATCGCCTGCTGCAAGGCTTGCTCGACACCCTGCTGATGGTCGGCGTGTCCTCGCTGGTCGCGCTGGTCGTCGGGGTACCGATGGCAGTGCTGCTGGTCACCAGCGACAAGGGCGGAATCTTCGAGGCCGCCGCGCTGAACCGGGTGCTGGGCGCCATCGTCAACCTGTTCCGCTCGATCCCGTTCCTGATCCTGATGGTCGCGCTGATCCCCTTCACCCGCCTGGTGGTCGGCACCACCTATGGCGTGTGGGCCGCCGTGGTGCCGCTGACCATCGCCGCCACGCCGTTCTTCGCGCGCATCGCCGAGGTCAGCCTGCGCGAGGTGGACCACGGCCTGATCGAAGCGGCACAGGCCATGGGCTGCCGACGCTGGCACATCGTCTGGCACGTGCTGCTGCCCGAGGCGCTGCCGGGGATCGTCGGCGGCTTCACCATCACCCTGGTGACGCTGATCAACTCTTCGGCCATGGCCGGGGCGATCGGTGCCGGAGGCCTGGGGGATATCGCCTATCGCTACGGCTACCAGCGCTTCGACAGCCAGATCATGCTGACCGTGATCGTGATGCTGGTGGCGCTGGTGGCGGTGATCCAGCTGGGCGGGGACCGTTTGGCCAAAGGTTTGAACAAGCGTTGAGCCTATCGCGGGGCTTGCCCCGCGATGCTGTCAGCCCCAGTGCAGCTCCGCCGCCGGCACCGGCCGCCCGAACCAGTACCCCTGCCCCAGCTGGCATTGCTGCTCCAGCAGGAACCGCGCCTGCTCAGCCTGCTCGACGCCTTCGGCGTGCACCTGCATGCCCATGCTCCGCGCCAGTGCGATGATCACCCGCACGATGGCGATGTCATCTTCGTCATGGGGCAAACCCGCGACGAAACCTTGGTCGATCTTCAGCTTCTGCACGGGCATGCGCTTGAGTCGCAGCAATGACGAGTAACCCGTGCCGAAATCGTCGATGGCCAAGGTCACGCCCAGCTCGCGCAGTCGATGCAGCTGTTCCAGGGCGACCTCGGGGTCTTCCATCACCGCGCTCTCTGTCACTTCGAGCTCGAGCAGCGACGGATCCAGCCCGGTATCGTGCAGCGCATTGGCCACCTGTCGGTACAGGTCACGCTGGCTGAACAGGCGACTGGAGATATTCACCGCCACGAACGCCAGCTGCCGCCCTTCGGCCTGCCACCGCATCATCTGCCGGCACGCCTGGCACAACACCCAGGCGTCGATTTCGGCAATCATCCCGGTACGCTCGGCGATGGGAATGAACTCCCCGGGAGGAACCAGGCCACGCACAGGGTGTTGCCAGCGCACCAGCGCCTCGACGCCGATCATCCGCGCGGTGAACAGGTCGTGCACCGGCTGGAAGAACACCCGCAGTTCCTGCTGCTCGAGCGCCCGGCGCAATTCACCGGCGGTCTCGACCCGCTGCTGGGCATGGGCGGTAAGCTCCTCGGTGTAAAGCGCGTAGCAGGCGCGGCCATTGCTCTTGGCCTTGAACAGCGCCGAATCGGCGTTGCGCAGCAGTTGCTCGGCGCTCAGGGCATCGTTGGGGAACAGGCTGATGCCGATGCTGGCACTGATGAACAGGCGGTTACCCTCGAAGCAGAACGGTTCTTTCAAGCGTTCGATGATCGATTGCGCCAACTTGCCGGCCTGGCCGACCTGCTGGCAGCTCTCGGCCAGCACGCCGAACTCGTCGCCCCCCAGGCGCGCCAGGGTCACGCCGTTGCCCAGCACCTCCCGCAGGCGTTCGCCAACCAGCTTGAGCAGTTGGTCGCCAATGGTGTGGCCGAGGCCATCGTTGATGCTCTGGAAGTGGTCGAGGTCGAGCAGCAGCAAGGCGCAGCCACGCTTGTTGGCCTGCGCCGCGGCCATCGCCTGCATGGCGCGATCATTGAACAGCAGGCGGTTGGGCAGGCCGGTCAGCGGGTCGTGATGGACAAGGTAGGCCAGCTCTTGCTCGGTGTGCTTGATCACGCTGATGTCGCTGAACACCGCGACGTAATGGCTGAGTTCACCACTGTCGTCACGAATGGCACAGATCGTCTGCCATTGGGGGTAGATCTCCCCGCTTTTACGGCGGTTCCAGATTTCTCCGCTCCATTCGCCCTGCTCCGCCAGCGCGGCATAGATCTGCTGGTAGAACGGCGCGCCATGCCGCCCGGACTTGAACTTGCTCGGACGCTGACCGATGACTTCTTCCTGCTGGTAGCCGGTGATACGCATGAACGCCCGGTTGACGTGCACGATCAGGCCGTTGCGATCGGTCACCAGCACCCCTTCCAGGGTGCTGTCGAACACCGCCGCGGCCATGCGCAGGCGTTCGCGGTCCTCGCTGCGCAGGCGGGCGCCGATGCCGATGAAATCGAGCAGGCGCGCGCGGGAAACGAAGATCAGCGCGGCACTGAGCAAGACCCAGAGCACGACATTGATCTGCCGCCCCACGGCCAGGGCCAGCGGGTCCTCGGTCATGCCGTGCAGGACCAGCTCGGACAGCGCCAGCCAGAGAATCGAAAGCAACACGTAAAGCCCGGCCATGCGCAAGGCGTCGCGAACGGAAACAGACATGTCGGGTGGATGAGCCCATGGTAAAAGAAGGGGCATTATAGGGGCTGAAACACCCTGTGACTTCCTATCCAAAAGCGCGACTGGTTTTATTTCCCCATCAAAGGATAATGCCTGCGTTGTTCCGCCTGTTTTCCGAGGGTATTTCCCGTTATGTGGTATTACGGTCTGCTCGACCTGTCGGCCTGGCAACTGGTCGCCGTCACCTTGCTGATGACCCATGTGACCATCGTCAGCGTCACCATCTACCTGCACCGCTACTCGGCCCACCGCGCCCTGGAGCTGAACGCGGGCCTCAAGCATTTCTTCCGTTTCTGGCTGTGGCTTACCACGGCGCAGAACACCCGCGAGTGGACCGCCATCCACCGCAAGCACCACGCCAAGTGCGAAACCCCCGACGACCCGCACAGCCCTGTACACAAGGGCCTGGGCACCGTGCTGCGCAAGGGCGCCGAGCTGTACCGGGAAGAAGCGCGCAACGAGGAGACGCTGCGCATATATGGCAAGAACTGCCCGGACGACTGGATCGAGCGCAACCTCTACACCCGCTACAAGCTCGGCGGCATCGCGCTGATGGCAGTCATCGACCTGCTGCTGTTCGGCACCATCGGCATCACCATCTGGGCGATCCAGATGATGTGGATCCCGTTCTGGGCCGCCGGCGTGGTCAACGGCCTGGGCCATGCCGTGGGCTATCGCAACTTCGAATGCCGCGACGCCGCCACCAACCTGGTGCCGTGGGGCATCATCATTGGCGGCGAGGAGCTGCACAATAACCACCACACCTATCCCAACTCGGCGAAGCTCTCGGTCCGCCGCTGGGAATTCGACATGGGCTGGATGTGGATCCGCCTGCTGAGCATGCTGCGCCTGGCCAAGGTGCAACGCGTGGCGCCCATTGCCCACCGAGTGGAGGGCAAGGCATCGCTGGACATGGACACTGCCATGGCCATCCTCAACAACCGCTTCCAGATCATGGCCCAGTACCGCAAGCTGGTGATCGGGCCACTGGTCAAGCAGGAGCTGGACAAGGTCGATACTTCGGTACGCCGCCGCTTCCGCCGTGCCAAGCGCCTGCTCTCGCGGGAAACCAGCCTGCTGCAGGATCGCCACCACGTACGCATCGAGTCGCTGCTGGCCCACAGCCAGGCACTCAAGACCATCTACGAAAAGCGCCTGGCGCTGCAGCAGATCTGGGCGCGCACCAGCGCCAACGGCCACGACATGCTCGCCGCCATGAAGGATTGGGTACACGAGGCCGAGGCCAGTGGCATCCAGTCGCTGCGTGACTTCGCCGCCCAGCTCAAGACTTACTCGCTGCGCCCCAACGGCGCCTGAGCACCGTTGATCGGCATGCCCCGCAATGGGGCGTGCCGACCGGAACTTACCCCCCTGCAATCGACTCAAATCCGGCATATCGCCCGCGTGGCGGGCCGGACCGTGGCCGCACGCCCATCGTCGAGAACCGTTCCGTGCTCATGGCCAAAGATCTCCCACCCACCTCTACCGGCACCCCGCGCCCCGAAGCTGCTCAAACCCTGCTCGCCCTGTTGCACGCTCAAGGCGAAGTGGCCCGTCTAAGCGAGCGCGAGCAGCTGTACAGCTCGCTGCTCGACAGTGTCAACGCCGTCCTCTGGGCCTTCGACTGGGAAACCCGCCAGGTGCTCTACGTCAGCCCCGCCTACGAACGCATCTTCGGTCGCCCGGCCAGCCTGGTGCTGGCCGACTACAACGAATGGCGCGACGCCATCTACCCGGATGACCTGGAGTACGCCGAGCGCAGCCTGGCCCAGGTGCTGGTCAAGGGCACCGTCGAGGACCGCGAGTACCGCATCCTCAACGCCGCCGGCGAGGTGCGCTGGCTTAGCGACAAGTGCTATATCAACCAGCAGCGCGAGGGCGACCAGCGGGTGATCATCGTCGGCATAGCCGAGGACATCACCGAGAAGAAGCAGCTCGAAGGTGAGTTGCAGCGGCTGGCCACCACCGACGTGCTCACCCAGAGCAGCAACCGCAGGCATTTCTTCGAGTGCGCCCAGCAGGCCTTCGACAGCGCCCGCGCGGACGGCACGCCGATGGCCTTCCTGCTGCTGGACATCGATGATTTCAAGCACATCAACGACAGCTATGGTCATCAGGAAGGCGACCACGTGCTACAGCGCATCGCCGACAGCGGCAAGGCCGTGCTACGCCGGGGCGATCAGTTCGGGCGCATAGGGGGAGAGGAATTCGCCGCCGTGTTCCCCGGCTGCACCGCTCAGGTGGCCGAACAGATTGCCGAGCGGCTGCAGCGGGAAATCCAGCGATTGAGTTTCAGCCATGACGACCAGACCTATGGCGTGACCATCAGCCAAGGGCTCACCGGATTGACAGACGAAGACGAGACTCTGGACAGCCTGTTCGCCCGCGCCGATGCGGCGATGTACCGAGCCAAGCGCCAGGGCAAGAATCAGATCGTTCGCGGATGATCCCTGCCTGTGAAACCTGGAAGATGCTGGGTTTCCTGCCCTCTCAGAGCGGCTTTTCCTCGCCATCGCCTCCGCTAGCCGGGGCAATGGGAGCGACCTCCGGTCCGCTTTCGGCAGTTTCCGCCACCAGACGCTCAGCCTCCTCCCGCGCCAGCGCTTCCTGATCCACCTTGCGCAGCCGCGACAACTCCGGCAACCCCAGCTTGAGCAACCGCGCCGTCTTGCTGCTGGCGATCTTCTCCAGCCCCTCGCTGGGCCTGAGTCGCGACAGTTGCCCGGCCAGGTTCATCGCCAGGATCTCCCGGGAATAGACACCGCCACCCAGCTGATACACCGCGGCGATCAGCTCGCGCAGGTCGAGCGGCAAGCGCCAGCGGGTGCGCAGGGCCGAACCGAACGGTGCGCCGAACTCGTTGAGCGACAGCTCCACCTGGTCCTCGTCCAGCTCGCCACCGGCCAGTCGCCACTCCTGCAAGGTGCGCAGTACCGCCAGGTCGCCCAGGCAATGCAATAAACCCGCGCAGTAGCAACGCCCTTCGTCCACTTCGAGCATGCGCGCCAGGGTGCGTGCGTAGTCGGCGGCATGCAGCGACAGATTCCAGTAGCGCGCGGCATGCCGCGCCAACAAGGGGTCACTCAACCTCGCGCTGCGCTTGAGCGTGAGCCCGAGGATCAGGTTCATGCTCTGGGTGCTGCCAAGCTTGTTCAGCGCCTGCAGCAAGGTCTGCACCGGCGCTTCGCGGTGCAGGGCGGCGCTGTTGGCGGCAGCGATGAGTACGCCGGTGATCTGCGGGTCGTTGCGTACCTCTTCCTCGAGTACCTTGAGGTTGAGGCCATCGGGGTTGAGGGCTCGCTTGATCGCCACCTGCACATCGGCGAACAGCGGGCCGCCATCGGCGCTGGCGCGGCGTTGCTCGAGGTAGGCCGGCAGTTGCACGCCGGGCTGCAGCGGCGGCACCGGGCAGGCAATCTGCTCGCCCACCTCCAGCAGCAGGTTTTCCAGGCGCTTGCGCAGGTTGTCCAGGTCGAGCGGTTTGCTGAGGTATGCCGTGGGCTGCAGTGGCACGGCCTCGCGCACGCTGGCGCTATCAGTGCGATCGCTCATGAGGATAAATGGCAATCCAGGCCTGTCGCCCTTGGCGCGCACCTTGCGCAGCAGGTCGAGGCCATCGAGGCCGGCGAGTTCGCGGGCGGCAATGATCAGGTCAGGCTTGCTCGCCAGCGCGCTCAGCGCCTGCGAGCCATCTGCGCAAACCTGCAAGCGCGCATCGCAGCGCACGCTGAGCAGCATTTCGCTAAGCATGTCGCGTACCCAGGGGTCACCCTCGGCAATCAGCACGCAAGGGGGCAGGGGGTCGGCAGCGCTCATGAGCGAGTCTCCAGAAAATGACGCGCGATCCATCGCAGCTTCCACGAATTCCTCTTACAACCTTAGCGCCTGATGCCTACGAACGGCACAAAAAAACCCGCCGAGGCGGGTTTTTTTTCTGAAACGCGTCACATATTTCAGGCCAGTTCGGCGAAGCACTCTTCGATGATGGCCAGGCCTTTGTCCAGCAGGGCATCTTCGGCGGTCAGCGGTACCAGGATACGCAGGACGTTACCGTAGGTGCCGCAGGACAGCAGGATCAGGCCTTTGTCACGCGCCTTGGCGACCACCTGGGCAACGGCGGCAGCGTTCGGGGTGTGGGTGCCTTTCTCGAAGACTTCTACGGCAATCATCGAGCCCAGACCACGGACATCGCCAATGATCGAGTGTTTCTTCTGGATTTCACGCAGGCCGGCGGTCAGGCGCTCGCCAACGGCCTTGCTGCGATCCAGCAGCTTCTCTTCCTCGAACACTTCGATCACCGCCAAGGCCGCGGCGCAAGCGATCGGCGAACCGGCGTAGGTGCCGCCCAGGCCGCCCGGGGCGATTGCGTCCATGTACTCGGCCTTGCCGCACACACCGGCCAGCGGGAAGCCGCCGGCGATGGACTTGGCGAAGGTGGTCAGGTCAGGCGCGACGCCCATCTGCTCCATGGCGAAGAAGGTGCCGGTACGGCCAGCGCCGGTCTGCACTTCGTCAGCGATCAGCAGGATGCCGTGCTGGTCGCACAGGGCGCGCAGGCGCTGCATCAGTTCTTTCGGCGCAGGCAGGAAGCCGCCTTCGCCTTGTACCGGCTCGAGGATGATCGCGGCGATATCACGCGGCTCGGCGTCGTTCTTGAAGATGCGCTCGACCGAAGCGATGGCGTCGTCAACGCTGACACCGTGCAGCTCGCTCGGGAACAGGGCGCGGAAGATGCCGCCTGGCATCAGGCCCATGCCGGCGGAGTACGGCACGACCTTGCCGGTCAGGCCCAGGGTCATCATGGTACGGCCGTGGTAGCCGCCGGTGAAGGCGATCACGCCGGCACGGCCGGTGGCGGCACGGGCGATCTTCACGGCGTTTTCAACGGCTTCGGAGCCGGTGGTGACCAGCAGGGTCTTCTTGTCGAAGTTGCCTGGTACCAGCTTGTTGATCTTCTCGCACAGCTCGACGTAAGGCTCGTAGGCCAGCACCTGGAAGCAGGTGTGGCTGACCTTGGTCAGCTGCTCTTGCACGGCCGCGACCACTTTCGGGTGCAGGTGGCCGGTGTTCAGTACGGCGATGCCGCCGGCGAAGTCGATCAGTTCGCGGCCTTCAACGTCGATCACCGTCGAGTTCTTCGCGGTATCGACGAAGATCGGGTGGATCTGGCCAACGCCACGTGGGACGGCGGCGACACGACGTTGCATCAGGGATTCGTTGGTCTTGCTCATAGTGCCCTCAATTGCGCCGGTTCTGCGGCGCTTTTATTCGGGGGTGGCTGGACGCAGGCGTGCACAGTATTCGTTGATCGACTGTCACGCATGCCCTGGCCACCGGGTACCGCTATGTCAAAAAGGCCAGCGAGACGTCGCTCTCGCGCCCCGCTGGCAGAGGTAAAACCGCTTACCTGGTGATCAGACGCTGATGCACAGGTATTTGATCTCGAGGTAGTCCTCGATACCGTATTTGGAACCTTCGCGGCCCAGGCCCGAGGCCTTGATGCCACCGAACGGCGCGACTTCGTTGGAGATCAGGCCGGTGTTGATGCCGACCATGCCGTATTCCAGGGCCTCGGCAACGCGGAACACGCGGCTCATGTCACGGGCGTAGAAGTACGAGGCCAGGCCGAACTCGGTGTCGTTGGACATGGCGATGACTTCGGCCTCGTCCTTGAAGCGGAACAGCGGCGCCAGCGGGCCGAAGGTCTCTTCCTTGGCGACGGCGGCGGTTTTCGGCACATCGACCAGGATGGTCGGTTCGAAGAAGTTGCCTTCGATGAGCTTGCCACCGGACAGCACCTTGGCGCCTTTGGATACGGCGTCCTCGATGTGCTCCTGGACCTTGGCGACAGCCTTGCCGTCGATCAGCGGGCCAGTGGTGGTGCCTTCCTCCAGGCCGTTACCGATCTTCAGCTTGGCCACGGCGGCTTTGAGCTTCTCGGCGAAGGCGTCGTAGACACCGTCCTGCACGTAGATACGGTTGGCGCAGACGCAGGTCTGGCCGTTGTTGCGGTACTTGGAGATGATCGCGCCCTCGACCGCCTTGTCCAGGTCGGCGTCGTCGAACACGATGAACGGCGCGTTGCCGCCCAGCTCCAGGGAAACTTTCTTGATGTCCTTGGCGCACTCTTCCATCAGCTGGCGACCGATTTCGGTCGAGCCGGTGAACGACAGCTTGCGCACCAGGGAGTTGCCGGTCAGCTCGGAGCCGACTTCGCCGGCGCTGCCGGTAATGACGCTCAGCACGCCAGCCGGGATGCCGGCACGGGTGGCCAGCTCGACCAGGGCCAGGGCGGAGTACGGGGTCTGCGAAGCGGGCTTGAGCACCATGGTGCAACCGGCGGCCAGGGCCGGGCCGGCTTTACGGGTGATCATCGCGGCCGGGAAGTTCCACGGGGTGATGGCGGCGGTGACACCGATCGGCTGCTTGATGACGATCAGGCGCTTGTCCGGCTGGTGGCCAGGGATGACATCACCGTAGACGCGCTTGGCTTCTTCGGCGAACCACTCGATGAACGAGGCGGCATAGGCGATCTCGCCCTTGGCTTCGGCCAGCGGCTTGCCCTGCTCGGTGGTCATCAGGCGAGCCAGGTCTTCCTGGTGCTCGATCATCAGCTCGAACCAGCGGCGCAGCTTGCCGGCACGCTCCTTGGCGGTCAGTGCGCGCCAGGCCGGCAGCGCCTTGTCGGCGGCCTCGATGGCGCGGCGGGTCTCGGCGGCGCCCATCTTTGGCACGCTGCCGATGACTTCACCGGTGGCCGGGTTGGTCACCTTGATGGTCTGACCGCTGTCCGCATCGAGCCATTCACCGTTGATGAAGGCCTGCTGGCGGAACAACTGAGCGTCTTTGAGCTGCATGTCGGCTTCCCTTTACTGCGAATTTTGATTGTTGAAAAGGCGCCCTCGATGCGAGGGCGGCCGTCAGGAATTCGTGCACCAGGGTGTTCGACGCCTGGGTGCCGAGCGTTTGAAATCTCAAACGGAATGCTAAGCGGGCGCTGGGGGGTTGGACAATAGGCTGTTCGAAAAAAAGAACGAGTGGTCGGAATTCAGATCAGTGGAAATGCATCGCGGGGCAAGTCGTATCGGTGCGCCGATGCGACTTGCCCCGCGATAGGGCCTTGGGAGGTTAGTTCATCAGAACGCCTTGTCGAGGTCGATCACCAGCGCCCGGTAGCCCACGCTGCCCGGCTGGCGACTGTGCACTTTCAGCTCCACGATCACCTCCTGGGTGCCGCGACGCACTTCATTGAGCACGCTGGTCGTCAGCTTCTGGGGCGTGAGGAAGTTCACCGAAGCCGAATAGATGAACTGGGTATCGGTATCGGGCCGATACGCCACCACCGAGGTGATCGGGCTGTACCACTCGTCACCGCGCTCCTTGCCGTACTGCCAGAGCTGCTCGACCGTGCCCTTGACCTCGTCGATCTTGTACTCCACCGCCCGGCTGTAGTTGCCCGCCAGTTTGGTCGGGCCGAGGTCCCGACCCCAGCCATTGTCGAACACGGTCAGCGTGCCGTGCCCGGTCAGCCAGGCGGTGTGCTGGGTCCAGGACCACTCGAAGCCCTCGCCCACGGGTTTGAGCACCTTGTCCTGCAGGCGCGCCGGCCAGCCCTGGGGCGCGGCAAGAATCCACTTCACCTGCTTGTCGCGACCGATCTTTACCACGCCCTGGTGTCGTGCTGAAACGATGATGCTGTCGTCATCGGCGTCGTAGTCGATGGCGTTGACGTGGGCCCAGTTGCGTCCGGTACCTACCCCCGGCGTATCGCCGAACGGCAGGTCGCCCTCGGCCAGCTCGTTGGCCAGGCGCTCGTCCTGTTTCTGCACGCCGTCCGGCAGTTGGATCGCCGCCTTGCCCAGGGTTCCCAGCAGCTCGCCGCGATACGGGTCGAGGATCTGGTTCAGGTCCCAGAAGTCCAGCACGTCACCGGCCTCGTTGACCTCGATGATATGGTCGCGGATCGAACGCACGCGCTTGCCGTCAGGGCGGCGGTAGTCGCTGGTGCCGACCCGCAACAGGTAGGTGCCGTTGGGCGTCTCGCGGATCTCGTGGGAGAAGTCGGCGAACTTGTCCGGCAGGTTGCGCTGCCAGATACGCCGGCCAAGCAGGTCGTATTTGGAATAGGTCTGGCCCTGGCCCCAGATCAGCTTGCCGTCGCGGGTCTGGTGGAAGCCCATGGTCCCGCCCAGGCCGTCGCGATGGTTGGAATCGTGGATCTGCTCGATATCGAGGTACCAGCGCACATCGCCGTTGCTGTCGGCGATCCAGTTGTTGCCCACCGAGTCCCACTCGGCAGCGCCGCCCAGGCCGTTCCACTTGAAGGCACGCCCGCCTGGGATCTCGGCCAGCAGATGATTGAACAGGTACAGCCGCTGCTCGAAGCCAGACGCGACCTTGACCGGTTCGACCTCGGGCAGCGCCGCCGTCTGCTTCGCCACCACCGGCAGGCGCACTGCCGGGGCGTAGATTTCGTAACGCTCGCGGATGCGTTCGCCATCGAGCTTGTAGCTCACCTCGATCTGGTTGACGTGATCGGGGTACAGGCCGAACACCGGAATGCCGCCGTAGGTCCACAGCGAGCGGTCGGACACGTCGTAGACAATATCGATACCGCGCTCGCCGCGTCCCAGCACCCGCACATGGGCGGCGCTCAGGGTGCGCCCGCCATCACGGATGATCGCGGTCAACGGCGCCAGACGGTATGGATTGACCACCACGTCGCCGAGCAGGGCTTCGTCGCGGTCGGGCACCTTGGCGGTGAGGCAGGCGCCTTCAGGCAGGTCGTGGGGTTGGGTCTTGGCGTTCATGGCAAAGCTCCTTGTGCTCAGAAGTCGTAACGGGCGGTGGCGCCCACGGTGCGCGGCGTGCCCAGCACGCCGGCATAGCCGCCGTTGGCGGAGTTCCACAGGCTGGTGAAGTAGGTCTTGTCGCCGGCGTTCTTCACCCACAGCGACAGGTCGAGCACGCCGTCGCCCTGGTCCAGGCGCACGCCGGTGGACAGGTTGACGATGGCGTAGCTGGGGATCTGGCCGTAGTCGGAGTCGTCGATGGTGCCGACGGCCCTGGAGCGGAAGGCGTAGCTGGCGGTCACGTAGGGCTCGATACGCTCGGTCAGCTGCCACTTGTACTGGCCGTTGAGGTTGGCGATGTACTTGGAGGCGCCGACCACCTGGTGGCCGGACAGATCGCAAGTGGCGGCGGCATTGGCCAGGCTCACCTCCGGCGGGCACGGTGCGTCGTCGTAATCGGTGTAGCGCACGTCGTTCCACGAACCATTGAAATTCACGGTCAGCCCGCGGACCGGCAGGGCCGTGGCCTCGAACTCCAGGCCCCGCGAGCGCACGCTACCGGCGTTGGCCAGGTACTGCACGCGGTTGGCCTCGTCATAGACGTTGGCCTGGTAGCCGTGCACTTCGGTCCAGAACAGGTTGGTGTTGAGCTGCAGGCGGTTGTCCAGCAGCGTGCTCTTGATGCCGAGTTCGGCGTTGTTGGCGCGTTCGGTACCCACCAGCAGCGAGTCTGTGCCCAGCCTTGGCGCGGCGCCGACGGTGAGGTTGACGCCACCGGACTTCTCGCCGTGGGACAGGCTGGCATAGCCCAGCACCGCGTCGCTGAAGCGGTAGCTCAGGCTGAGCAGCCCGGAAGGGGCGAAGCTGTACTGGTTGAGGTCACCCGAATCGTAGGCGCCCACCCGGCCCTGGCGAGCCGCGGCCGCCGCACCGGTAACGGCAGCGCCGCCGGACGGCGCGTCGCGGGTCACCCAGGCGCTTTTCTCCTCGTAGGTGCCACGCACCCCGGCGGTGAAATCCAGGCGCTTGGTCAGGTGCCAGGTGCCCTGGGCGAACAACGCGTAGCTGTCGGTATCGATGTGGCCGTTGCCGATTGTGGTGACGTTGGCCAGGGCGCCAGCCGGGGTCAGGTTCCAGATGTCGGCTTGCGGTCCGTTGTAGGTGAACGATTTGTTATCCAGGTCCTGCTTGAAGTAGTAGGCCCCGAGTACATAGTCGAAGAATCCTCCGGTGGGCGAAGCCAGGCGGATTTCCTGGGAATACTGCTTGTCCCGCACCGAAACCCCGGCGCTGTGGAACACCGGCACGTTGAGGCCGTCGTCGTTGCGCGGCGTGAAGTCCCACCAGCGGTAGGCGGTGATCGAGGTGAGGGTGAAGTCGTTGGGCAGGGTCCAGTTGGCTTCCACCGAAGTACCACCCTGGAACACCTTGACCATCTGGTCGGCGTCGAAGTTGACCTTGCGATCCTTGCCCGACACCAGGGTCGCGCCAGCCTGGGCGGCCAGGCTCTCGTAGCGGTTCACGCCATTGATGGTCGGCCCGGTGCTGTACAGGCTGAGGATGCCGTTGTCGGAGTTCTCTTCGTTGTATTCGCCGATCCAGCGCAGATTGAAGGTTTCGCTGGGCTTGAACAGCAACTGGGTGCGGAAGCCCTGGCGCTTGCCGCCGTTGAGATCGTGGCCGTTGTAGACGTTCTTCACATAGCCGTCGTCCTCGGTGTGATAAGCGCTGATGCGCCCGGCGAGCGTGTCGGTCAACGGGCCGGAGAAACTGCCCTGGGTCTGCCAGTAGCCATCCTCGCCCAGCGATGACTGCACGCTGCCCTCCTGGTGGAAGGTTGGCTTGCGCGTGGTGATGTTGAGCACCCCGGCAGTGGTGTTCTTGCCGAACAGCGTCCCCTGCGGGCCACGCAGCACTTCCAGTTGCTCGACATCGAGCAGGTCGAACACCGCCATGCCCGGGCGGCCGAGGTAGACGTTGTCGAGGTAGATCCCGACGCTGCCTTCCAGGCCATCGCTGGCCGGGTTGTTGCCCAGGCCGCGGATGGAGATGCTCGACTGGCGGGCGTGCACATAGGCGACGTTGGTGCTCGGCACCAGTTGCTGCAAATCCTGCACGCGGTAGATGCGCTGGGTCTCGAGGGTTTCGCTGCCCAGCACGCTGATCGGCGTGGGCACGCTCTGTGCGGTCTCTTCGCGTCGCCGGGCATTGACGGTGACCGTGCCGAGCTGGGCTTCCTGCGTCACGGCTGGGGAGGCGTTGGGCTCATCGGCGAAGCTGCTGCCGGAAGCGGCCAGCAAGACTCCAGCCGCCAGGGGTTGCAGGGCGAACAACGAGGCGCGCGCGGGCCAACGGGAAAGTCGGGACATGCAGATGCTCCTTGAGGCAAGGGCCCAGGCGAGCATTTCCGTTGGCGGAACCGAATCGCGGTCAGGCTGGCTTATATTCTTTTAAGAGATATAAATATTTGTAATTCATATTTTGTGGAATAAGAGACTCCCTTTATAAGGTTCCCAACCCTTCCCAGCAATTGCATTCCACCGAAAGTTTCCATGTAGAAAATGCATATCGACCTGCGCCAGCTCCGCCACTTCATCGCCCTTGTCGAGCACCGCAGCTTCGTCGCCGCGGCGGCTGCGGTGAACCTTTCGCAATCGGCTTTCAGCCGCAGCATCCAGACGCTGGAGCACAACGTCGGCTGCCGCCTGGTCGACCGCGCCAGCAAGGAACTGGCGCCGACCCGCCAGGGCCTGCTGGTGCTGGAACATTCGCGGCGCCTGGTGCATGGGGCGCACAACCTGGTCAACGAGATCAACCAGTTCAACGGCGCCACCACCGGCGTGGTGCGCTTTGGTTCGGGGCCGGCGCCCGCCGGCGGGCTGGTGCCGCGGGCGGTTGCACGCTTCGTCGCCGAGTACCCGGCAGCGCGCACCTGCTTCCAGGTGGACAATTGGCAGGCCTTGAACCGCCGGCTGATCGCCGAGGAGATCGAGTTCTTCGTCGCCGACACCCGCCAGTTCGAAGCCGACCCGGATTACCAGGTGCACAAGCTCACCCCACAACGCTGGCATTTCTGCTGCCGCGCCGGGCATCCGCTGACCGAGCGTGGCGAAGTGCGGGCGCAGGACCTGTTCGACTATCCGCTGGCGACCACCTTCCGCCCGCCGAATATCCGCAAGATCCTCAGCGACCTCAGTGGGCGCCAGGACTTCCTGCCCAGCGTGGAATGCGAGCATGGCTATGCGCTGCTCAATGTGGTGCTGCACTCGGACACCATCGGCATTGCCTGCAGCGCAAACCTGCGGCCGTATGAAGGTCTGGTGGCGCTCAAGCTGGCAGACCTGGCGCCGGAACAGGAGGAGGCGTTCTACACCCGCTATGGGGTGGTGAGCCGGGTGGGGTATGGCTTGTCGGCGCTGGCGCAGGGATTGGTGAGGCAGTTGGTGGCCTGTGACGCCGAGTTGTAGCGAACAGGGGCCGCTTTGCGGCCCCAGCGGTTTCAGCCCTTGCGCGTGGTCCGGCTCAGTTGCCCATCCACCCCCACCGGCACCTCGCCAGCCAGGGTCACGCGGCGCACGATGCGCGGCTGCGTACCGTAGTCATCCACCGCATAGTGCTGGGTTGCGCGGTTGTCCCAGATCGCCACGTCCCCGGCCTGCCAGCGCCAGCGCACGGTGTTTTCCAGGCGTGTCACATGCCCCTGCAGTACCGCGAACAGATGCTGTGAGTCGGCCAGCGAATAGCCCTTGATGCGTTTGACGAAATGCCCCAGTTGCAGCACGCGCTCGCCACTGACCGGATGCACGCGCACCACCGGGTGCTCGGTCTCGTACACCGTCGAAGTGAACACCTTGCGGTAGCGCTCCAGCTTGGCCGGATCGACATCCGGTTTCACGCTGGCGTAGTCGTACTCGTTGCTGTGCACCGCCCACAGCTGGTCGGCCAGGGCACGCAGCGGTTCGGGCAGTTCCTGGTAGGCCGCAGCGGTGTTGGCCCACACCGTGTCGCCACCGGAGGCCGGGGCCACCACGCTGCGCAGGATCGAGGCCTTGGGGTAGGCATCGACGAAGGTCACGTCGGTGTGCCAGGAGTTGGCCCGCTGCCCCTCGGCGCCATCGAGCTGAAGTAGGTAGCTGGTGCCGTCGACCACGGGCACCGTGGGGTGGGCGATCGGCTCTCCCAGCAGTTGGGCGAAGGCCTCCTGGCCGACGTCATCGAGGTGATCCTGGCCACGGAAGAAGATCACCTTGTGCTGCACCAGCGCCGCCTGGATGGCGTCGATAGTGGCCGGATCAAGGTCGGCGGACAGCTTGATGCCGCGAATCTCGGCGCCGATGCGCCCGGCAACGGGGTGGATATCGAGTTCGAAGGTTTGCGGCGCGGTGGCCAGTGCGGCGTTGCTCATGGTCGTGCTCCTCAGGGTTGTTGTCAGGTCAGCGGGCGGCCTGGACGGCCTGGTCCTGTTGCAGGGCGTGATCGATGAAGCGTGGTTCGACCCAGTCGGATACCTGGAAGCCACGGCGGATCAGGCGCTCCTTGGCGGCCAGGTCGACGCCCTGTTGCAGCAGGCCGACGAAGCCAGCGTCCAGGCGTGGGTCGAAGTACTCGGCAAGGTTTTCCTCGGCCAGGTCGTCGCGCAGGATCGACTTCGGCCAGTTGGCGGTATTGGCCACGAGGTCCACATAGGCCTCGCGGTTACGCTCGTCGCGCAGCCATTTCGCCGCCTGTTCCTGGGCATTGACCAGGCGCTGCACCAGGTCAGGGTGCTGGCGAATGAACTCGCCGGTGCCGAGCAACACCGCTTGAGTACTGCCGGCCCCTTGCAGGTTGCGTGAGTTGACCGGCAACTCGACCAGGCCCCGCTCGCGCAGCGACAGCAGGTTGGACAGGCCCCAGGTGGCGTCGATCTGCTTGGCGGCCAGGGCGGCATTGGCGGCGTTGAAGTCCAGGTTGATGACTTTCAGCTCACGCTCGGACAGCCCCTGGCTGGCCAGGGCACTGGCGAACGACAGCTGGTTGGCAGTGCCGCGGAACACTGCCACGCGCTTGCCCTTGAGATCCTGCAGGCTGTGGATGCCCGAGCCCGGCGCCACGCCGAGGTAGCTCTTCACACCGCGCACCCCTGCCGACAACACGCGGGTGTCGAGGCCGCTGGCCTTGCCGATGATCGCGGCCAGGTCGCCCAGGTAGGCGAAGTCCGCCTGGCCGTTGGCCAGGGCTTCGTTGACCACGGGACCTGCGCCCTTGAAGAAGCGCCAGTCGATGCGGATGCCGTCCTTGGCAAACTCTTTCTCCAGCAGTTGCTGGTCGCGCAGCACATCCACCACGCCGCCGGCACTGGGCTTGCTGCCGGCGCTGAGGTCGGGCACGGCGATACGGATCACATCCGGCTGGGCGGCATGGGCTGCCACGGGCACGGCACTCAACAAGGCGGCGAGCAACGGGCTGAGCAGGTGGCGGAAGGTGGTTTTCATGGCAAGGCTCCTTGGCAGGCTGCCACCGGCGATGGCCGGCGCTATGGGCCAGAAGCTAGGCAGGTCCGGTTAGAACCTACAAAGATCAAAACTTCATTTTTTAGTAACCATAAGACATAACCCAGGCGCCATGCGGGCCTGCAACGAGCTTGCAGGAAACGCATGGAAAATATGAGGAAAACGCAACGGGGCGGGGCTTTCGCATGCACCAGTCACATGCTCTTATCTCTTGAAGGCAATTTATGTGAATTTTTAATTCCATAAACGAATAAACAAGGAACGGTTTGGGAGATGCCCCAATGAGCGAAGTCTTGAGCGCAAGTCCGCGGCGCCTGTGGAGGCCGCTACGCGGCCCTTTTGCGACGCAAGGCCGCGCCTACCTGCCGTGGATCGTGCCGTTGGCGGTGGCGGCCTTGTGGGTCGTCGCCAGCCGTGAGCACTGGATGAGCGAACAGATCCTGCCCGCCCTCGCGCTGGTCTGGCAGAGTGCGCTGGAGTTCGGCTCCGGCGAACTCTGGGGCCACCTGTGGATAAGTCTGCAGCGCCTGATCTGGGGGCTGCTGGCAGGAATCGCCAGCGGCCTGCTGTTGGGCACCTGGCTGGGCGGATCGCGACGGGCGCAGACTCTGGTGCTGCCCACCTTCGTCGCCCTGGCGCAAATCCCGACCTTGGCCTGGATCCCGCTGTTCATGCTGTTCTTCGGCATCGGCGAGCTACTCAAGCTGGTGGTGCTGGTCAAGGCGGTGGTGGTGCCGGTCACGCTGCACACCCTGGTCGGCGTGCGCGACGCCCAGCCCAAGCTGCGCGAGGCCGCCGCCGTCCTGCGCCTGCCCCCTCACCTGCTGTTCCTGCGCCTGTTGCTGCCCGCCGCGCTGCCGGCGTTTCTCGCCGGTGTGCGGCTGGCCCTGGCCACTGGCTGGACCTCGCTGCTGGCTGTGGAACTGCTGGCCTCCAGCGAAGGCATCGGCTACCTGATGGTCTGGGGGCGGCAGTTGTTCATGCTCGACCTGGTGTTCCTCTGCATTCTGCTGATCGGCCTGGTCGGCGCACTGATGGATCGCGGCTTCTCGCGCCTGGAACGCAGCCTGTTGCACTGGCCGCAGCCGGCCACTGGCGAGCAGTTGCGCGGCCAGGTGCCACGCGGCTGGCAAAGCCTGCTGCTGCCTGCGGGGCTGTTGCTGCTGTGGCAGGCCGCCAACAGCCTTGGCTGGGTCGATGCCAACATCCTCTCCTCTCCGCTGGATGTGCTGCGCAGCCTGTACGCAGGCCTGCTCGACGGTTCGTTACCCGAGGCCCTGCGCCTGAGCCTGCAACGCACCCTGGCCGGTCTGTTGATCGGCGGTGGCGCGGGGTTCGCCCTGGGCCTGCTGCTGGGCCTGTCAGCCAACGCCGAGCGCCTGCTCGGCCCAAGCCTGTCGGCGTTGCGCCAGGTGGCGCTGTTCGCCTGGGTGCCGCTGCTGACTGCCTGGTTCGGCCTGGGTGAAGGCGCCAAGCTGGTGTTCGTCGCGCTGGCGGCGTTCTTCCCGCTGCTGATCGCCACCCAACGCGGCATCGCCAGCCTCCCGCCACAGCTGGGCGAGGCGGCGCAGGCCCTGCGCCTGGACCTGCCGCACCGGCTGCGTCTGCTGGTGTTGCCCGGCGCCGCGCCGGCGATCTTCGCCGGGCTGCGCCTGGCGCTGATCTACGCCTGGCTCGGCACCATCGGCGCCGAGTACTTCATGCCTTCGGACGGCGGCATCGCCAGCCTGATGATCGGCGCCCAGCAATTGTTCCGCATGGACCAGGTGATGGCCGCCATGGTCCTGATCGGCCTGGTCGGCGCCCTGCTCGGCCACCTCGGCCAACGCCTCGAATCGCGCGCCACGCGCTGGAGATCCGCATGAATGCCTTCATCACCCCGGCCCTGCACGCGGCCAACCAAGCTGATGCCACACCGCCGCTGGTCAGCTTCGAGAAAGTCGGCAAGACCTTCAGCGTCGACGGCCAGCCGTTCGAAGCCATTCGCGACTTTGACCTGTCGATCGAACAGGGCGAATTCATCGCCATCGTCGGTTCGTCGGGCTGCGGCAAATCCACCCTGCTGCGCCTGCTGGTGGGCCTGGACAACGACTACAGCGGCCAGATCCGCGTCGATGGCCAGCCAGTCAACGGCATCGGCGCTGAACGCGGCATCGTGTTCCAGGAGCACCGCCTGTTTCCCTGGCTGACGGTGGCGCAGAACATCGGCCTGGGCCTGGTCAACGAGACACTCACTCAAGGCGAGCGTGCCCGGCGGATTCACGAGTACGTGCAACTGGTGGGGCTAGTCGGTTTCGAATCGGCCTATCCGCACCAACTATCCGGCGGCATGGCCCAGCGCGTGGCCATCGCCCGGGGGCTGGTGGCCAGCCCGCGCATTCTGCTGCTGGACGAACCCTTCGGCGCCCTCGACGCTTTGACCCGCCAACAGCTGCAGAATGAACTGCTGGCGATTCGCGAACGCTCGGGGATTACCATCCTGCTGGTCACCCACGATGCCGAGGAGGCGACCTACCTGGCCGACCGCGTGGTGGTGCTGGAACCTCGTCCCGGGCGGATCAAGGCCGTAGTGCCGATTGATCTAACGCACCCGCGCCAGCGCACCGGCGTGGGGTTACATGGGTTGCGGGAAAAGGTCCTGCAGCAGATCACCGGGGATGATGGGTATCTCAAGCCGACAGGCCAACGAGTGGAGGGGCTGCGACCGGAGCTGATCGCGCTATGACGGGCGCCCGCTGTCCCTTGGGAAAACACTCCATGGATCAAGGCCATGGACGCCACCGAATCAGATGGGTATCATGCGCCCCGTTGCACTCGTAGCTCAGCTGGATAGAGTACTGCCCTCCGAAGGCAGGGGTCGTGGGTTCGAATCCCGCCGAGTGCGCCATGACATCAACCGCCACCCAGGTGTTTGCACGGTGACGGTAAAAGCAAAGCCCCGCTCAGATCACTCTGGCGGGGCTTTTGCGTTTCCGGGCCTCAGCCCTGCACGATGATCTGGCCTTGCAGGTCCCTGACCATGGTTTCAATTACCGGCTTCATCGTCTTGAACTCTTCAGGCGTGCACACCGCCTTCGGATGCTTGAACTGCATGCGCCGCTCGACCACCACGGCGTTGCCATCGCGAGTGTAACGGGCACTGTAGTCGAAGCTGCCTTCCTTCACGGCAACGGCCTTGGGCGTCGCCAGGACAGTAACTTCGGCAGGGAACTCGAAGCGTGCCTTCTCCACCGCTTCGTTGGAAATGCAGACGAAGCCTTGGGTGCGTTCGTTTTCGGCGGCAAAGCCATAGACCATTTGCGAGATACCGCCGACCAGGCTGCTCAGTGCCGGAAGCCCCACTGGCCCTGGCAGGTTCACCAGGTTCTCGGTATGACCTTCGACCTGGCTGTGGAAGTGCTCCGGCGCCACCGATGGCTGGATCAGGATCTTGCCGCTGCCCCGCTGCCCGTAGGCATTGAGCACCTGCTCGACCATGCGGTCGAGGTCGGCCGGCCTCATCGAGTTGGCGCCATAGCGGTTGACCTCGCTGGACCAACCCTCGATCGTCGAAGCGCCGGTGAAGTCCGCGGCGCCCGTGCCCTTGACCTTGAACAGCATCTCACCGACCTGCTTGCCGAACTGGTAGGCCGGAGTCTTGCCAAACGCGCCCGAGACGGTCAGCAACGTCGTCTTGTCCAGGTCCATCAGCGGCAGGTAGCCGGCGGCCACCGACGGGTCGGTCGAGTCCAGGTACAGGTCCAGGCTCGGTACGTAGGTCAGCACATGGTTGAGCACGCCCAAGGTCGGCACCTTGGGCAGGTGGTAGGCGTTGCCGAGGTTGACCAGGGCAGGCGAGCTTTCGATGGCTGCGGCCTTGAGCAATGCCTCGAGCAGGGCGACATGGTCCTTGCAGTCGCCATAGCGGTTGTCCAGCACGCTCTGCGCCGAATGCGGGACCACCCCGCCGGCACCGACATAGACCGCCACGTAGCGGATGTTCTCACGCACCCAGTCGCTGAGCTTGAGCGTCTTGGCCCGGGCATCGGGCAGGTTAGCCGTCAACTGCTCGGATAGTGCGGCGATGGCTGGTGTCACTTCCACGCCGGCGCGCGCCTGGTAGCTGGCGGCAAGCCCTGCGTAATCCTTGAAGGTCGACACCGCGAGGTACTGGCCGTAGTCCAGGTAGGACACGGCGCTCGCCTCGATCCTGGCCCTGTCGGCGGGCACGAAGTCCCAGCGGTAGACCTTGCGGCCCTTGCCGGCCTTGGGCGAGGACGCCTTGAAGCCACGGGCATCAGCGTACAGCGGCAGATCCGCCGGCAGGTCGTATATCAGCGAGAACTGCCCCACGGGGTGGAAATCCGGGCCGGTGAGGTCCTCGAAGTGGCCGGGGAACAGCGCAGTGTTGCGATGGCGCTTGTAACGCAGCACCAGGCGATCGCCGACGGCCACTTCGGGGAAGATCACCACCTTGACCCGGGAGTCCTGGAACATCGGCGCGTAGGTGGACGCCTGCTCCTGCTGCTCCTTGATCTGCGAGGCATCGACCATCACCTTGCGCCCGTCGGGCTTCTGGGTGAAGGCTTCGTCGACCTCCAGGGTTTCGTACGAGCGGTTGTAGCTCAGCGGCTGCTGGGCCTTGGCCTGGATGGCCCGCTCTTCGTTGATGCGCGAGACCGACTCGACCGCCACCTGGAAGCTGCCGTCGGTCTGCACGGTGAAGGTCTGTACGACCTTTTCCAGGGTGACAGAGTGGTCGGTGCCATCGTCCCGGGCCTGGGCGGGCGTGATGCAGGCAAGGGTGAAGGCCAGCACCCCGGCCAGGGGTGCAAGGTAAGACGTGAACATGAGGATCCTTCTCTCGTAAAACGGGTTATTACAAAAAACGCTAATGATACGCATTTTTGTCATAAAGCTGCAGGCCGCGCCGTAGATGAAAGCTTGCACGTTTGTGCGGAAATACACATTGCCACCTCTCCCGCGCCAGTAGTCATTGGTGATAGCGTGGGCATCTTCCGTTTGCGTAAACGGTCACCCTCCCCCCTTGCAAAGGAATGCGCACACCCATGCCATTTACCAAGCTATCCGCCGCATCGCTCCTGCTGGCCAGCGTGGCCATGTTCTCGATCCCGGCCCAGGCCAACCTCTCCCAGCAGCAGTCCGCCGCCATCATCAAGGCCTACGACGGCAGCGATCCGGCCGACTTCAAGCAGTTCCTCGGCAAGCTGGCCGGCAGTGACCTGGCCAAGGCCGACAAGCTCGACGACACCCTCAAGCTGTACCTGGCCGGCAAGCCGCTGGCTGCCGAGCAGCAGGACGAGATCAACCGCCTGCTGGGCCTGTACACCCGCATCAAGTACGGCAAGGCCGCCAAGGAGACCCTGCGCGAGCTGGTGGAGATCCCGACCGTGCGCAAAGAGGGCGTGCCGCAGCACGAAAACCCGGAGTTCCTCAAGATCGCCGACAAGATCAAGGCCCTGGCCGAGGGCTTCGGCCTGCAGTTCCGCAATATCGACAACCGCGTCTACGAGATCACCCTCGGCGAGGGCAAGGAAGTCATCGGTATCCACGCCCATGCCGACGTGGTGCCGGTGACCCCGGAAAACTGGAAGCTCAAGGACGGCACCAAGCTCGACCCGTTCAAGGTCACCCTGGTGGGCGACCGCATGTACGGCCGCGGCACCGAGGACGACAAGAACGGCATCGTCGTCGCACTCTATGCGCTGAAGGTGGCCAAGGACGAAAAGCTGCCGCTGGCGCGCCAGTTCAAGCTGCTGGTGGACACCACCGAGGAAACCACCGGTGATGCCATCCCCTACTACTTCGAACGCAACGCCACCCCCGACTACAACCTGGCGCTGGACGGCGGCTACCCGGTAGTGATCGCCGAGAAGGGCTATGGCACCGTCATGGCCACCTTCGCCAAGCGTGCCGGTGATGGCAAAGGCGCCGAGGTGATCAACCTCACCGGCGGCCTGGCCACCAACCAGATCCCCGGTAGCTCGGTAGCGACCCTGACCGGCGACAAGCCGGCCGAACTGGCCAAGGCCCTGGAAAAAGCCGGCGCGGCCTACGTCAAGCGCCATGGTGGCGACTTCAGCATCGACGCCAAGGTCGACGGCAAGCAGGTGCTGCTGACCGTGACCGGCGTTTCGGCGCACTCCTCCGAGCCGGAGTCCGGGGTCAACCCGGTGGCGCGCATGCTCGACTTCCTCAATGGCCTGGGCAAGGACGTGCCGCTCAAGCACAACCACATCACCGACGCCGCCCGCTACGCCGCCGACAACTGGGGCCTGGACTACCTGGGCAACAAGCTTGGCGTGGGCTTCAAGGACGACTTCATGGGCCCGCTGACCACCTCGCTGACCTTCGTCGGCCTGGATGACAAGGCGCTGAAGCTGGCGGTGAACCTGCGCATTCCCAAAGGCAAGTCGCTCGACACCCTCAAAGGTGAGATCTCCGGCAAGCTCGACAGCTGGGTTGCCAAGAGCCAGACCAAGGTGGCCTTCGACTACAGCATGGACGAGCCGATGTACCGCAACCCCGAGGGCGAGTGGGTCAAGGCCCTGCTGGCCGTGGCCAGCGAGAACCTGGGCATGAAGCACGAGTACGGCACCTCCGCCGGCGCCACCTCGGTGCACGACCTGCCCAATGGCGTGCAGTTCGGCCTGGCCATGCCGGATGTGAAGTACACCGGGCACAACGACAACGAGTTCAAGACCGTGGAGCAATTCATGCTCGACCTGCAGATCGTCAGCGAGATGGTGGCGCGGATCGGGCAGATGCCGAAGCTTTGATGATTCACCCGGGGCCGCATTGCGGCCCCTTGCCACGATGACGTTTTTCAATCACCTCGATGCCGTTTCCTGCATTGCCGTGCAGAGCGCCGTGCCGGATGCTTTATTTACTCCGACACCGCGCTTTTTCACCCACCGAGGCCCGTATGAAGAACGTCGAACAAATCCTCAAAGCCAAGTCCCAGCATCAGACCGTCTACACCATCAGCCCTGATGACTCGGTGCTGGATGCCTTGAAGCTGCTGGCGGAGAAGAACGTCGGTGCATTACCGGTGATGGAAAACGACCAGGTCGTAGGCATCGTCAGCGAACGCGACTATGCCCGCAAACTGGTGCTCAAGGGGCGCTCATCGGCTGCCACGCCGGTACGGGAAATCATGAGTTCGCCGGTAGTCACCGTTGAGCCCAAGCAGAACCTCGAGTACTGCATGAACCTGATGACCAACCGCCATCTGCGCCACCTGCCCGTAGTGGATAACGGCAAGCTGCTGGGGCTTTTGTCGATTGGCGACCTGGTGAAGGAAACCATCGCCGAGCAGGCCAACCTGATCCTGCAACTCGAGCAGTACATCCGCGGCGAATGAACCCGTCTAGTGGTAAGCGCGCTCCAGCTCGTCCAGTTGATGGTCGAAGCTGCGCAGGCGCGCCGACCAGGTGTACACCAGCACTTCCAGATCGCGATTGAGCACGGCGGTATTGCCGCCGTCGCGCACCGGGGCATCGCACAGGTCCAGCTGGTAGCGCTCGCGGGCCATCGCCGTGGCCACGCTGGACAGGTCGCGGGCATTGGCCAGCCAGTGATGGTGGTGGTCGTGCACCTCGCGGTCGAGCTCCCGGCACTGGCGCTTGAGGGCGTCGAGGCTTTGCTCCAACGGAGTGCCCTTGAGCTCGCCCATCACCTCCTCGAAGGTGCGCCCGGAATGCCAGTAGCTGCCCCAGAAGTAGCGGTCGAACACCGTCTCGACCCGGCGCAGGGCGACCTTGGTGTTCCAGATGGTCAGCAACGTTCGCCCCTGGGCCACCTCACGCTTGTTCAGGTGCAAATGCTGCCAGGCGATCCAGGCCAGGCCGCAGAGCGCCACCGCCGCGGTAACGGCGGCGGCGGCATAGAGAAACTGCACGGCCTGGTTCATCTGGTGGGTGTGCCGGATACCGTAGAAGTAGCCGGCGGTCAGGGTGCCCAGGATCGTCACGGTGCACCAGAATCCTGGTGCGTAGGGATCTTTCATTGCGCCATCCCCTCTTGTTTTACCTGAGCATAGCAACGGCCCGATCACCCATCAGGTGCCGCTCGGCGCTTTATTTGCGGGGGCGACGCAGTGCTTCGTTGAGTTGGTCGAAGGGTACCGCCCAATCGGCGTCCTCTATGATGCTTTCCTTCAAAAAGGTTCTTTGCGCCTCGGTCCAGAACGGTGCGTCCACCAGCTTGATCTCGTTCTTCAACGGCGAATGAGTGGTGATGAACTGGTCGATGCTGGTGGCATCGTCCGCCAGCCCCAGTTGCTTGAACAGGTCGGCGAATGGATGGTTCGGTGCTTCCATGATTCCTCCTCGGGCCGGGCGGGTCGTCCACGACGCCAACCCGGCGTTGGTTGCGAGCATCAGCTCAATTCGCGCACTTCGGCGTGCGGCACCAGCTTCAAGTATTGCTCCATGCTCATGTGGATCAGATGATCGTGGTCACCTGCCTCGAGGTAGACATCGCCCTGGCGGGTAAGACTCCGGTCGAGCAGCATGGGAATGTTGTAGGCGTCGCCCAGGGCCGGGATGGCGCCGCGCTCGCAATCGCCGAACAGGCTCGGCAGGTTGCTCTCGCGGGTCAGTTGCCAGGCGCCGGTCATGCGCACCTCGGTCATGTCCAGATGCCGGTTGGCCGGCAGCACGGCCATGATGAAGTTGCCATGGCGGTCATCGAGCATCACTGACTTGGCGACCCGCTCGGCGGGTACGCCGGCCGTGCGCGCCGACTCCAGGCTGGTGGCCGAATGGGGATGGGGAATGATGTCGTAATCGCAGTTGGCCTGGTCCAGGCGCTGCTGAAGGGTCTTGGCCATACGCATGATGCACCTCCGGTTTTGCCCCCATCCACAAGTTTAGGTCGTGGCTCGACAGCCAAGGCTAAACTTCAAGGACGGGTCCGCATGAGGTGACGACAGGTGATCGCCCAGCGCTGGCGCATGCTGCTGTTGCTGTTGGTCCTCGGCTTCGTGCCGAGTGGCCAAAGCGCGCCTGGCGCAAATGTATGGCTGTTGAGCGTCGATGATGCCATCGGCCCGGCCAGCGCCGACTATCTGCTGCGTGGGCTGGACCAGGGGCAGGCACAAGGCGCGCAACTGGTGGTGATCCGCCTCGATACTCCCGGCGGGCTGGACAGCGCCATGCGCCAAATCATCAAGGCCATTCTCGCCAGCCCCGTGCCGGTGGCCACCTACGTCGCCCCGGGTGGCGCCAGGGCAGCCAGCGCCGGCACTTACATCCTCTACGCCAGCCATATCGCGGCCATGGCCCCGGGGACCAACCTCGGCGCCGCGACGCCAGTGCAGATCGGCGTCCCCGGCAAAGCTGAACAACCCGCCACGAACAGCGAAGAAGGCGCATTGGCACGCAAACAGGTCAATGATGCTGCGGCCTACATCCGTGGCCTGGCCCAACTGCGCGGGCGCAACGCCGACTGGGCGGAGAAGGCCGTGCGCGAGGCCGTCAGCCTGTCGGCCAGCGAAGCGCAGCGCTTGCAGGTAATCGACCTGATCGCCAACGACCTCCCCGACCTGCTGCGACAGCTCGATGGCAAGTCACTGCTCGTCGCAGGCCAGACCGTGCAACTGCGCACCCATGAGGCCAGTGTGACCGAACACCTGCCGGACTGGCGCACCCGCCTGCTCGCAGTGATCACCAACCCCAGCGTGGCGCTGATCCTGATCATGATCGGCGTGTACGGCCTGCTGTTCGAATTCATGAATCCTGGCTCCGGGGTCGGCGGCGTGGTCGGCGGCATCTGCCTGCTGCTGGCGCTGTATGCCCTGCAACTGCTGCCGGTGAGCCATGCCGGGGTGGCGTTGATCCTGCTCGGGGTGGCGTTCATGGTCGCCGAGGCGTTCCTGCCTAGCTTCGGCGTGGTCGGCTTCGGCGGTATCGTCGCCTTCGTCGTCGGTGCGGTGATCCTGATGGACACCGATGCCCCCGGCTTCGGCATTCCGCTGGCGCTGATCATCAGCCTGGCTGTGCTCTCGGCGCTGTTGCTCGGCGGCGTGCTGGGCATGGCGCTGAAAGCGCGCCGGCGCGCCCTGGTCAGCGGCGATGCCGGACTGGTGGGCAGCCTGGTCACGGTGACGCAGGTGCGCACCGACAACCCGTTCTGCGGCTCGGTACAGGCCCAGGGCGAACAGTGGCAGGTGCAGTGTGCGACACCGCTGCAACCTGGCCAGCACGTGCGGGTGACGGCCCGTCATGGCGTGACCCTGGAGGTCAGCGCCACTGCGCCCACGGCGCAAGGAGAGTAGACGATGTTCATGCAATTCGGTTTCAGCGCCGTGCTGGTGCTGCTGGCCATACTGCTGCTGTCGGCGCTGCGCATCCTGCGCGAGTACGAACGCGGTGTGGTGTTCCAGCTCGGGCGCTTCTGGCAGGTCAAGGGCCCGGGCCTGATCATCCTGATTCCGGGGATCCAGCAGATGGTGCGCGTCGACCTGCGCACCGTGGTCCTCGATGTGCCGCCTCAGGACGTGATCACCCGCGACAACGTCTCGGTCAAGGTCAACGCCGTGCTCTACTTCCGCGTGCTCGACCCGCAGAAGGCGATCATCCAGGTCGAGGACTTCCTCGCCGCCACCAGCCAGCTGGCCCAGACCACCTTGCGGGCAGTGCTCGGCAAGCACGAGCTGGACGAACTGTTGGCCGAGCGCGAACAGTTGAACTCGGATATCCGCGAAGTGCTGGACGCGCAGACCGACGCCTGGGGCATCAAGGTGGCCAACGTCGAGATCAAGCACGTCGACCTGAACGAATCGATGGTCCGTGCCATCGCCCGTCAGGCCGAAGCCGAACGAGAACGCCGGGCCAAGGTGATCCATGCCGAAGGCGAGCTGCAGGCGTCGGAGAAACTCATGCAGGCGGCGCAGATGCTGGGCAAGGAGCCGGGGGCGATGCAACTGCGCTACATGCAGACACTGGGATCGATTGCCGGGGACAAGAGCTCAACCATCGTGTTTCCACTGCCGGTGGACTTGCTCAAGGGGCTGGTGGATCGTCAGCGCTGAACCCATTCGCGGGGCCAGGCTGCTCCCACTGAACCGTAGGAGCGGGCTGGCGCCGCGATGACGAACTCAGATGGGCGCACGACGCAGGGTGGCGAGGAATGTCGCCGCGCCAATGAACAGTCCGGCAAAGGTACGGTTCAGGCGCTTCTGCTGCTTCGGCGTGCGCAACAGACGCAGCACCCGCGAAGCCAGGCCGGTGTAACCCGCCATCACCAGCAGGTCGACGCTGATCATGGTCACGGTGATCGCCACATACTGGGGCAGCAACGCCTCGTGCGGGTTGAGGAACTGCGGCAGCACCGCGAGCATGAATACCAGCGCCTTGGGGTTGCTGACGTTGACCAGGAAGCCTCGGAACATCAGGCTCAGCGGCTTGCCGATAGGCCGCACGCCAGACTCGTCGCTCATGTCCATCGGCAAGGCTTGCCATTGCTTGTAGGCGAGGTAGACCAGGTAGGCGACACCGAACCATTTGATGACCTGGAAGGCCGTCGCAGAAGCGGCGAGGATGGCGCCGACACCGGCGGCGATGACGGCGATCTGCACGATCAGGCCCAGTTGCAGCCCCAGGGCGTTACAGTAACCACGCCAGAAACCGTACTGCAGCCCGCTGGACATCGAGGCGATCGCCCCGGCACCCGGCGACAGGCTGATCACCCAGCACGCGGCAAAGAAGGCCAACCACGTTTCCATCGACATCGCACACCTCGCTCGAACATTTGTTACAAAGCGTTAAGCTACGGTGCTGGCGAAAAAATAACCAGTAAATTCTGCGGCTTCAGTCGGTTTCGATCGATTCCGGCTTGACCGCAGTGGTGGCCTCGGCGCCACGCCAACGGCGCACGGCTTTCTGGAAGAACTGGCTGTTGGGCACCTGCACCAAAGCGCCACCCGCTTCCGGCGTTTCCATCAGCGTGGTGTACAGCAGGTTGATGGCGATCACCCGGCCCTTCACTCCCGGTTTGTCGAGGGTGTCGACCAGTTCGACCACATCGCCGATGCGAAACGGCCCGACGGTGAAGATCAGCACCGCGCACAGCAGGTTGGACAGCACGCTCCAGATAGCGAAGAACGCCACCGCCGCCACCGCGACGAAGCCCGACAGCGCGGTCCACAGCACCGTGGCCGATACGCCCAGGCGCTCGAGCACGAACAGCAGCGCGCTGCCCATGATCAGCCAGCGCAAGGCGCCGCGCACCGGCACCATCAGCTCGTGCGGCAACGGGTAGCGTTCGCCCAGGCTTCTCAACCCGCGAGCGACCATGCGCTGCAGGATGAACGCGGCGATCAGGATCAGCAGAATCTGCAACCCCAGCCACATCGAGTCCATCCACTGCCCCGGCAACAGCGAGCGCAGCTCCTCCATCAGGACAGCGCCTCGAGTTCGGCCTGCATGCTTTCGAGGGTCTCAAGGGCCTCCATCCAGGCCTCTTCAAGCTCGCCTTCGCGTTGCTTGAGCTTGGTCTGGCGGGCCAGCAGGTCGCGCAGTTCATCCTTGCGCGCGGCCTCGTACAGGCCACCGTCGCCCAGGGCGGTCTCGACCTCGGCCAAGTCCTTGTGCACCTGGTTGAGCTCGGCCTCCAGCTTGTCGGCCGCCTTCTTGTGCGGCGCCAACTGCTGGCGCAGGGCCGCGGCCGCCTGGCGCTGGGCTTTCTTGTCGGTCTTGTCCGGGTTGGCCGGTGTGCTGCTCACCGGCATGTTGCGCTGACGGAACTCGACCAGCCAGCGGCTGTAGTCTTCCAGGTCGCCATCGAAGGTGTCGACCTTGCCGTCGGCCACCAGCAGGAAGTCGTTGGTGGTGCTCTTGAGCAAGTGACGGTCGTGGGAGACCACCACCACGGCACCCGCGAACTCCTGCAGCGCCATGGTCAGCGCCAGGCGCATCTCGAGGTCCAGGTGGTTGGTCGGTTCGTCGAGCAGCAGCAGGTTCGGCCGCTCCCAGGCGATCAGCGCCAGGGCCAGGCGGGCCTTCTCGCCACCAGAGAAGTTGACCACCGGCTCGTCGACACGATTGCCGTGGAAGTCGAAGCCACCAAGGAAGTCGCGCAGGGTCTGCTCACGCTCGCCCGGTGCGATACGTTGCAGGTGCAGCAACGGGCTGGCCTTGTCGTCCAGCGAGTCGAGCTGATGCTGGGCGAAGTAGCCGACGGCGAGGTTTTCGCCACGCACCAGGCGCCCGGACAATGGCTGCAGCTCACCGGCGAGGTTCTTGATCAGGGTCGACTTGCCCGCACCGTTGGGGCCGAGCAGGCCGATGCGCGCACCCGGCGCCAGCTGCAGCTTGACCTTCTCGAGGATGGCCTTGTCGCCATAGCCCAGGCGGCCTTCGGACAGATCGAGCAGGGGGCTGGAGATCTTCTCCGACTCACGGAAGACGAAGTCGAAAGGCGAGTCGACGTGGGCCGCCGACAACTCCTCCATGCGTTCCAGGGCCTTGATCCGGCTCTGCGCCTGGCGGGCCTTGGTGGCCTGGGCCTTGAAGCGGGCGATGTACTTTTCCATGTGCGCGCGCTGCGCCTGCTGCTTCTCGTAGGCCTGCTGCTGTTGCGCCAGGCGTTCGGCGCGGGTGCGCTCGAAGGCGCTGTAGCCGCCCTTGTAGAGATTGAGCTTGCGCTGTTCGACGTGCAGCACATGGTCGACCACGGCATCGAGGAAGTCGCGGTCGTGGGAGATCAACAGCAGCGTGCCCGGGTAGCCCTTGAGCCAGTCCTCCAGCCAGAGGATGGCGTCGAGATCCAGGTGGTTGGTGGGCTCGTCGAGCAGCAGCAGGTCGGACGGGCACATCAGGGCCTGGGCCAGGTTCAGGCGCATCCGCCAGCCACCTGAGAAATCGCCGACGCGGCGGTCCATCTGCTCGTTGCTGAAGCCGAGGCCGGCCAGCAACTTGCGCGCGCGGGCGTCGGCGGTGTAGCCGTCGGCGCTGTCTAGTTCACTGTGTAGGCGCGCCAGGGCAGTGCCATCGTGGGCCAGTTCGGCGGCGGCCAGTTCAGCCTGGACCTTGCGCAGGCGCACGTCGCCATCGAGGACATAGTCCACGGCGATACGGTCGAGGGTATCGACCTCTTGGCGCATATGAGCGATGCGCCAGTCGCCGGGCAGCTGGCAGTCACCGGCATCGGGCGACAGCTCGCCGCGCAGCAAGGCGAACAGGCTGGATTTGCCGGCACCGTTGGCACCGATCAGGCCGGCCTTGTGGCCGGTGTGCAGGGTCATCTCGGCGCCTTCTAGCAGGCGCTGGGGACCACGCTGTAAAGTGAGGTTCGATAGTCTGATCATGATGGTCGCGGAGTCTACCAGCTTCCCCGATCACTGGCGCGAGTGAAACCATGCACACCGACCTGTGGAATCATGCCCTGGCCCTCTATGCCCGGCCGGGTGTCGAGGCGGCCTGTCTGGCCCTCCAGGAACTGGGCGGCGATGTCTGCCTGCTGCTCTGCGGGACTTGGCTGCAGGCCCGCGGCATAGCCCCTGACGAACAACGGATTGCCACCCTGCAGGCGCTGGCCCGGCCCTGGCAGCGCGACGTCGTGGCGCCGCTACGCTCCCTGCGCCGGCAATGGCGCGAACACGCGCTCGCCGACCCACAACTGAGCGTGATGCGTGAGCAGGTGAAAGCGCTGGAACTGCAGGCTGAACGCACCTTGCTGGAACGCCTGGAAGCGTTGGCGCGTGGGTGGCCGGCGCAAGCGAGCGCGACGCCGGATTGGCTGGCCTGGCTGGTGCCAGGCCTGGCCAGGAACCACGACGCGCTACATCAGCTGCGCGCCGCGGCCCGTGAGCTTCAGGACGCCGAAGTCGGCGACTGAGGCGCAGTGCCGGTGGTCGCAGGCGTAGTCGCGCTGGCCGCAGGCGCCGGGGTGGCGTTGGCGGCCGGAGTGGCTGGCTTGCTTTCGGCCGGTTTGGCTGGCGCTTTGACAGGCGCCGGTTTCGCGGCTGGCTTGGCTGCCGGTTTCACCGCAGACCTGGTTGCTGCTGGCTTGGCCGGGGCCTTGGTGGCGGCGGTCTTCGCAGGTGCCTTGGCGGCAGCCGGTTTGGCCGCAGGCTTGGTGGCAGGTTTTGCGGCGGCAGTCTTCGCAGGTGCCTTGGCGGCAGCCGATTTGGCCGTGGGCTTGGCGGCAGGATTCGCGGCGGCAGTCTTCGCAGGTGCCTTGGCGGCGGCCGGTTTGGCTGCGGGCTTGACGGCAGGTTTCGAAGTGGCGGCCTTCGCAGGTGCCTTGGCGGCAACCGGTTTGGCTGCGGGCTTGGCGGCAGGTTTCGAAGTGGTGGTCTTCGCAGGTGCCTTGGCGGCAACCGGTTTGGCTGCGGGCTTGGCGGCAGGTTTCGCGGCGGCAGCCTTCGCAGGTGCCTTGGCAGTAGCAGGTTTGGCCGCAGGCTTGGCGGCAGGTCTCGCGGCGGCAGCCTTCGCCGGCGCTTTGGTAGCAGCAGGCTTGGCCGCAGGTTTGGCGGCGGCTTTCGGTGCCGTCGTACGCGAGTCCAGAGCCTTGGCGGCCGCCTCGCGCACCTTGCCGACGCCCTGTGCCAGCTTCAGGCTTTCCTGGGCATCACGCTTGAGTTGCTGGATATAAGTGCGGGTCTGAGTCTGGCGATCCTTGAGAGAATCGAGCAAGTCTTCAAGTTCGCCAGCAGCTTTTTGAGCCTTGCCTTGTGCCTTGGCTTTACCGGCCTTGGCGGCATCCTGCAACTTCAGACGAGCATTGTGGAGTTTTTCCTGGGCCTTGCCACGTTGTTTTTCCAACTTGGCCAACAGTTTCTCGGCATCCGCCAGCGCTTGGGAGCAGGCATCTTCCAAATGTTCGAGCAGGCTGCCCGAAAGTTGCTGGAGCAGGTGCAACGGCGTACTTACTGGCTTCTTTTTGGCCGACATGGTTTACCTCCTGGCTGACGAGAGTGCGGCTCATACTATGCTTCTGCTGCTACCGCCGCTAGGGCATGTTGACCGTCTCGGTAGCGCCGCGTTGCATGCCTGGGCAAAGTTGTTGTCTTGCAGCTGGAAACAAGTGTAGTTGCCCATTAGTGCAGTGCCGATATTTACACATCCCTGGCCAACAACGCTGGCATACTTCGCGCTCATTGCCGCAGGAGACCTCCATGCCTCGTTATCTGTTTCTCGGCCTGTGCCTGGTATCGCCGCTCTCCCTGGCCAATGCCGAGGCCGCCCCCGCCAACGACAGCGACCTGGCCTACAGCCTGGGCGCCAGCCTCGGTGAACGGCTGCGTCAGGAAGTACCCGGCCTGCAGCTCGACGCCCTGGTCGACGGGCTGCGCCAGGCCTACCAGGGCGAGCCGCCACGGATTGCCAAGTCACGCATGCAGGCCATCCTTGAACAGCACGAAACCCAAGCCAACGCCGCCGCCGAGCAAGCCCAGGTGGACAAGCTGGTGGAGGCCGAAAAACGCTTTATCGCGGGTGAGCGGGCCAAGACCGGAGTACGTGAGTTGCCCGAGGGTATTCTCTACAGCGAACTGGCCAGCGGCAGCGGTGCGCAGCCCAAGGCCAATGGCCGCGTTCAAGTACGGTATGTGGGCAAGCTTCCGGATGGCACGGTGTTCGACCAGAACCTGCAACCGCAGTGGTTCAAGCTGGACTCGGTGATCGAGGGCTGGCAGGTGGCGCTGCCACGGATGAAAGCGGGAGCAAAATGGCGCCTGGTGATCCCGTCGGCGCAAGCCTACGGCGCCGACGGTGCGGGTGACCTGATCGCACCCTATACCCCACTGGTATTCGAGATCGAACTGCTGGACGTGGCTGACTGAATCAGGCCTGCACCGCGTCTTCTTGCTTGTGGGCGTTGTGCAACACCTCGATCAGGCAATCCTCCAGCTCGAAACGCTCGTGCAACAGGCCGCCGAGTTTGGCCAGTTTCTCGGCAAAGCGCTCGGTATCCCTGCACTCACCTTTCTCGCAATGATCATTGAAAGCCAGGGCGATCTGGGTGCTGTCATCAATGCGTGGGTTGATCTGCTTTGCCAGCTCCAAGGCACCGGTATCACCAAATGCCTTGGCTTCACTGACCAATTGCTCGCTGACTTCGAAGTGCCAGGCCGAGACATAGTCAACCAGCACCGCGCAGAAATCGCGGTTCTTGTCTTTGTCGGCAAACGCCGGCTTGGCATCGCGCAGGGCGCGGAAGGCTTGCACCAACTCCTGGCGCTCCTCCAGCCACCGATCGATCAGCTTGTGAACACCGCCCCAGCGTTCCTGGGCGTTCTGGCAACTATCGAGCATGGCGATCTCTTCCCTTCTGGGTAGATGCCGCTGCACCTCGCGACACAACACCGTGGCACAAAGGTGACATCAGCAAACGGCATCGAGCAGTTGTATTTTCGGTATGCGTGCTGGGAGATTATTCCCGAGCGACCTGCCCTTCAAGGTACGCAGCAGACAAAGTTCATACAAGCGTTTAATCCCTCTGCCAGCCACCGCTGGTCGCGCAATCCCCGGCTCGTTGCGCTGGATCAAGCCAACGTGCCGCGGCGCAATCGATACACCACTAGCCACGACAGCGGTTGCGCGGCAAGTAACAGAAACGCCAGCAGGCTCCATTCAGGTAAGGTCAGGTCGAGAAAGCTCCAGTTGACTGACACACATTCCGGGGTACCCATCAGGAACGTTCGCAATATCTCGGCCCAAGGGCGTTCCATCAGATGCGCCAGCGGCAGATGGCAACCACTGACCGGCAACGGTTCGGCCTGTAGCCAGACATGTCGGCTGGCCAGCAAAGCGCCAGCAACCGAGAACCCCAAGGCCAGCCACGCATGCACGCGCTGATGCCTGGCGTGGACGACTGCAGCCAGGCAGACCAGTGCATAGAGCCCCAGCATCAGCCGCTGGCTGAAGCACAGCGCGCAAGGGTCGAGGCCGACCAAGTTCTCGAGGCGAAACGACGCCACCAGCACAGCGACGGCGGCCAGGAAGGCGGGAAAGAAAAAGCTGCGCAGGCAGGCCAGCGACATGGGCGAAGGTGATCCGAAAAGAGGAGATGTGGTTTGAAACGGTAGAGGAAAGGAGCGCTTTGTATCAAGTCGCTACAGCACAGACAAGTCGCTGAATGGATAGGGAATCATTTTCACAGAAAGTGGGAATGTTCTGACGCGAACGAAGGAAAATTCAGCGCCTTCCAGTTGCACATCTCACGCCGGGAGCGAGCCTGTCAGCGAGCGCCGCTGCCAGGCACAACCCACAAGGCCAATGTATTCTGCACGGAACGAATCCAGGCCTGCCTTCAGGCCCGAACCCCTTCCGGCAACGGCAATGCCAGCAAACGTTCATCCAGCAGCCCCAAGCCCTCCTGGAACAACTGGTTGCTGCGCTCGGTCTCGCCCAGCCCGGCCAACAGCCGCGCCAGCTCAGCGCAAGCCTCTGGATTACGCTCCATGCGCAGACTGCTCTCCAGGTAATCCCGGGCCTTGCCCCACAGACGATTCTGCAGGCTCAGCCGGCCCAAGGTAAGCAACAGACTCGGGTCCTGAGGATGCTCCTTCAGCCAACCTTCAGCCGTTTGCAGCTGGCGGGCGGGATCATCACCGCGCACCAGCCCATACAAACGTGCCAGATGGCTTTCATAGCCGCGCTTGAGCGCGCTGCGCAATACCTGCTCGGCCTCACCCTGTGCACCGACCTGGCGCAACTGCTCGGCATAGGCCGAAACCAGTTGCGGCTCCTGACGCTGGGCGTTGGTCAACTGCTGCCAGGCACGCTCGAGCGCTTGGCGAGCCGTCTGCGGATCCTCGCCCCGAGTGCTCGCCAAGCCCAGGTTCTGGCCCCACGCACGCTGCTCCAGACCGGCGAGCTCGTTGGCCGGCAGCACCTTGTGCTTGCGCAAATCCGGCAACAGCCGAATCAGCGCCGACCAGTCCCCACGCTCCAGGTGCAGGCGATGCAGCAGGCGCAGCACCTGCGCATTGTGCGGGTGGCGCTCCTGCATAGCCTGCAGGGCTTCCAGCGCGCCTTCATTCTCGCCACGGTCCATTTGCAACTGGGCATGCGTCAGTGCAACGGCTAGCTCAGCCTGGGGCTGGCGTTCCAGGGCCCGTTCGAGCAATTGATCACGCTCCTCCACCTTGCCCAACTCATTGGCCGCGCGAGCGGCGCCGAGGTAGTAGAGCAATGGCTGGCGATCGGATTCTGCGGCACGCTGCAGATGGCGCTGAGCACTCGCCCAGCGTCCCTCGGCCAGGTCCAGTTGCCCCTGCTCGACAGCGATGCGTTTGCGACGGTTACGGTTGCGCCGTGACCAAGGGTTGACCACCCCGGAGGACGTCAGCACAAGCCCGACGAGGTAACGCACCAGCAGCAGCGAGAGAACAATCCCGACCAGCGCGCCAATCGCCGCCCACAGCCCCGACTGGTAGCGGAAGCTACCGTAGGCAATCAGCACGTAGCCGCTGTGCTTGGCAATCGCGATACCCAGCGCCGCGGCGATGACGATCGCCAGCACTGCCAGCAGGTAGACGCGCTTCATGGCTTGGCCCCCTCGTCGACTGGCAGGTGGCGGCGCTGGATGTAGGCCTGCACTGCTGCCAGGCTTTCGCTCAGGTCAGGGGTGACCACCGACACCGGCTGTTCGGCCAGTTGATTGAGGCTGTCGAGCATCGCCTTGCTCTGCGGGTTGTCCGGGTTGAAGTTGGCCAGCAACACGCTGCGCGCATCGTCCAAAGCCTGGGTGTAGACCTTGGCTTCGCCATTGAGCGCTGCCCATTGGGCCTGCTCGATGGTCAGGCTCAAGGCCAGCCGCAGCTGGTTGAGCGACTGGCCGGACAGCAATGGCCGGACGTTATCGTCGGCATTGAACTCGATCTGGAAATACTTGGAGATCTCCGCCCACCATTGCGACCAGCGGCTGGCGCCGTCGCCATCGGCCGTCAGAGCGCCCATGGCATCGGCCTGGCTGTCGAACTCCGGCGACTGGGCGCTGAGCTGCTGGACCAGCTCGCGCTGCGCGGCAAGCTTGAGGAACAGACCGGTACGGTCCGGCTGCTGGGTACTGGACAGCGTCGCCAGGCTGCGTGCCAACTGCTCGCGGGCAGCGAAAGCGCCTGGGTCGCTCTGCTCACGAAGAATCTCATCGGCGCCCTCGACCAACGCCTTGGCGCTGGTAATGTCCTGCAATGCAGAGAGGCGCAAGGTCGCCAGCCGCAGCAAGTGCTCAGCCTCGGCCAGACGCCACTCCTTGCGGCTTTCGCCCAGTACCGTCTCCAGGCGCTGGCTCAGGCGTTGCTGGTCGCCCTGCAGTTGCGCCACAAGGCGACGACGGTCCTCCAGTTCACTGGCTGCTGGCAGGCTGGCCAGTTGGGCGCTGAGCTGCTGCTCCCGCTGCTGCAGTGCATCGGCACGCTGATTCAGGGCTTGCAGGTGTTCGCCCTGCCCCTGCTCGCTGCCTTGCAGTTGGCGAACCTGCCAGACGCCCCAGCCGCCGACCGCGACGCCAGCGGCGCCCAGCAGCAGCGCCAGCAGCGCCAAGCCGTTGCCGGAGCGTCGGGCGGGCTTGGCGGTGGTAGGTTCCGGCGCTTCGAGCGCCGAGGGTTGTTCGGTGTTGGACAAGACAGTTTCGCTCACGTATCCATCCTTTGCATGGTGGCGCATCGCTTTCTAGCTTAGCGCCTTAAGGGGCAGGCGCAGCGGTACGCTGCACGGCTGCCAGCAAGGCCGTGGCGCTCGCGCCACGACAATCCACAATATCCAGCGCCCCGAGTGCACGGGCTTGTTCGGCTACCCGTGGGCTGGGCACGAACAACGGCAATCGAGAAAACCGCGGCCAGTCCGCACCCGCCAGTCGATGCAAGTGTTCAAGACCCTGCCCACTGCTGACCACCAGGCCATTGAGGCGTTCCCCATCGATGCTTCGAGCGAGGGTTCCGGTAGGGTAGTCGGGCAGGCAGCGGCGATACAATTCCAGATAATCGACACTAGCACCTTGCTCGGCAAGACGCTCTGCCAACAGTTCACGACCGCCGAGGCCGCGCACGATCAGTACGCGAGGCCTCGCTGACGCGGCAATAGCCTCGCGCAAGGCGGGCAGCCCGAGCAAGGCCTCGCTGTCGTCACCGGCCGCTGGAAAGACCACTTGCAGCCCATGCTCCTGAAGAATTCGCGCCGTCGCCTCACCTACTGTGAACCAACCTGCGCAAGGCGGCGTCACTCCCGCCTGGGCGAGCTGGTCCAGCAGCAGGCGGGCCGCCGGCTTGCTGACCACGATGATGGCCTGAACCTCGGCGATCGTCCGCAGGTGCTGCATCTGCAACGGCTCCGGCGCGAGTGCCTCGATAACCAGCAACGGCAGGCTGGCACTGGCAATACCCGCGTCGGCCAGCGTCTGCGCCAGTGCCGCACAGTCCTCTTCAGGGCGGGTCAGCAGCAGGCGCCAGGGGCTCACGGGTGGCCGGCCTCGCCGTAGACTTCCTTGAGGATCGCCTCGGCGCCCTGCCCCAGCAGGTCTTCGGCGACCTGTACGCCCAGGGCCTCGGCATCCACGCGCGCAGCGCGGGCTTCGGCCACCAGCAAGGTGCCACCGGAGGGCTGGCCAACCAGGCCACGCAGCCACAGCTGTTCGCCTTCAAGCACCGCATAGCAGGCGATCGGCACCTGGCAGCCACCATTGAGGCGCTTGTTCAGGGCACGCTCGGCCACCACCCGGTCAGCGGTGTCGGCATGGTGCAGCGGCGCCAGCAGGGCATGAATCTCGGTATCGGCGCTACGGCATTCGATCCCCACCGCACCCTGGCCACCAGCCGGCAGGCTGTCATCGACACTGATGGAGGCGGAAATGCGGTCCTCGAAGCCGAGGCGGATCAGGCCGGCAGCGGCAAGGATGATGGCGTCGTATTCGCCGGCATCGAGCTTGGCCAGGCGGGTATTGACGTTGCCGCGCAGGAAGCGGATCTGAAGGTCGGGCCGACGCGCCAGCAATTGCGCCTGGCGACGCAGGCTCGAAGTGCCGACGACACTGCCGGCCGGCAGGGCTTCGAGATTTGCGAAGGTGTTGGAAACAAAGGCATCGCGCGGGTCTTCACGTTCACAGATGCAGTACAGGCCCAGGCCTTCAGGGAAGTCCATGGGCACGTCTTTCATCGAATGCACGGCGATGTCGGCTTCGTTGTCGAGCAGCGCGGTTTCCAGCTCCTTGACGAAGAGGCCCTTGCCGCCGATCTTCGCCAGCGGCGCGTCGAGCAGCTTGTCGCCACGGCTGACCATGGGCACCAGGGTCACGACGAGGCCTGGGTGCGCCTGTTCCAGGCAGGCTTTGACATATTCGGCCTGCCACAGGGCCAAGGCACTTTTACGGGTGGCAATGCGGATTTCGCGAGTGGACATGAAACGCCCCGAACCAGAGAAATGCCGCCGATGATAACAGCTCCTCCGGGCGTGCCCGCAGATTCAGATCAGCAAAGCGCCACGCGGGAGCGGGCTTGATCCGCGATCGCGATGGCGGGCATTACACCTCATCGCGGGGCAAGTCGGGTCGCCGCATCGCCGCTCCCACGCAATCAAAGGGTTTCAGTGCAAGGACTGCATCATCTTGCGCACCCCGGCCACATGCCGCCGGCTGACGGTCAGGGCATCGCCCTCGAGCCCCTTCAGATAGAGCTGGAAATGCCCCAGCGGCGTGCGCTGCAGCCGTTCGATGCGCTCACGGGCAACCAGCGCGTTGCGGTGAATACGCACGAAACGCTCGCCGAACTCGTCTTCCAAGGCCTTGAGCGGCTCGTCGAGCAGCACTTCGCCTGCCTCGTGGCGCAAGGTCACGTATTTGTGATCTGCGATGAAATAAATGACCTGCGGAATCGGGATCAGCTCGATGCCCTTGCGGGTACGGGCACTGATGTGGCTGCGCGGCCCGCCGCCGGCGTCACCCGCTGGGCGAGTCAGCGCGGCCAGTTGCGCGCGGTTGGGCTTTTCGGCCCGGCGCAGCGCGTCACGCAACGCCGGGAGTTGGATGGGCTTCTCGACATGGCTCAAGGTGCTGTCCTTGAACGCTTCGCTGCCGTATTCGTCGTCGCCGGTGCAAAACACCACCGCAGGCGGCGATTCGCGCTCGCACAGGCGGGCCGCGACCTGCAGGCCATCAAGGCCAGGCATGCCGATGTCCAGCACCACCACGTCTGGCTTGAGGCTTTCGATCAGGGTCAGGGCCTCCTCGCCGTTGGTGGCGCTGGGCTCCATCACGGTGTAACCCTCCAGCTCGCCAAGCAGCCGGCTCAAGCGCTCGCGCGCCTGGGGTTCATCATCAACGATCAGGACATTCATAATTGCGCTGGATTCCTGAGTGAGTCTCGCACGGGTATAGCGTAGACAAATGTGGGCGACCGAAACGCGGTCACGCTACAGACCGGTGCGAAGGCCAAAGATTCACTGGCCTGGCAGATTTGCCGCCAGCCCTTTGTCCAACTGTAGACGCTCCTTGGAACGCTGCCGTTCAATCGTTGAATATGCCGCACCCCCAGGTTACCGGGTGATTCTCACGACCAGCGCCCTGCGGCGGCGGACGCAACCCTGCTATGATCGGCGCCACTTTTCCGTTCACGCCTTCAACGAGTGAATCCATGAGCACCGACAAGACCAATCAGTCCTGGGGCGGCCGCTTCAGTGAGCCCGTCGACGCCTTCGTCGCCCGCTTCACCGCCTCGGTCGATTTCGACAAGCGCCTTTACCGTCACGACATCATGGGTTCGATCGCCCACGCCACCATGCTGGCGCAGGTCGGCGTACTCAGCGACGCCGAGCGCGACACCATCATCGATGGCCTGAAGACCATCCAGGGTGAGATCGAGGCCGGCACCTTCGACTGGCGCGTCGACCTGGAAGACGTGCACATGAACATCGAGGCGCGCCTGACCGATCGCATCGGCATCACCGGCAAGAAGCTGCACACCGGTCGCAGCCGCAACGACCAGGTGGCCACCGACATCCGCCTGTGGCTGCGTGACGAGATCGACCTGATCCTGGCCGAGATCACCCGCCTGCAAATGGGCCTGCTGGAACAGGCCGAGCGTGAAGCCGAGACCATCATGCCCGGCTTCACCCACCTGCAGACCGCACAGCCGGTGACCTTCGGCCACCACCTGCTGGCCTGGTTCGAAATGCTCAGCCGCGACTACGAGCGCCTGGTCGACTGCCGCAAGCGCGCCAACCGCATGCCCCTGGGCAGCGCCGCGCTGGCCGGCACCACCTACCCGATCGACCGCGAGCTGACCTGCAAGCTGCTGGGCTTCGAGGCCGTGGCCGGTAACTCGCTGGACGGCGTCTCGGACCGCGACTTCGCCATCGAATTCTGTGCCGCCGCCAGCATCGCCATGATGCACCTGTCGCGCTTCTCCGAAGAGCTGGTGCTGTGGACCAGCGCGCAATTCCAGTTCATCGACTTGCCTGATCGCTTCTGCACCGGCAGCTCGATCATGCCGCAGAAGAAGAACCCCGACGTACCGGAGCTGGTGCGTGGCAAGAGCGGCCGCGTGTTCGGCGCCCTTACCGGCCTGCTGACCCTGATGAAAGGCCAGCCGCTGGCCTACAACAAGGACAACCAGGAGGATAAAGAGCCGCTGTTCGACGCCGCCGACACCCTGCGCGACTCACTGCGCGCCTTCGCCGACATGATCCCGGCGATCAAGCCCAAGCACGCGATCATGCGCGAGGCGGCCCTGCGCGGCTTCTCCACCGCCACGGACCTCGCCGACTACCTGGTGCGCCGCGGCCTGCCGTTCCGTGACTGCCACGAAATCGTCGGCCACGCGGTGAAACATGGCGTCGACACTGGCAAGGACCTGGCCGAGATGAGCCTGGAAGAGCTGCGCCAGTTCAGCGACCAGATCGAGCAGGACGTGTTTGCCGTGCTGACCCTGGAAGGTTCGGTCAACGCCCGCAACCATATCGGCGGCACCGCGCCGGCGCAGGTGCGCGCGGCCGTGGTGCGCGGCAAGGCCTTGCTGGCTTCGCGCTAAGCGCTTCTGCCAGATCAATCGCGGGGCAAGGCCGCTCCCACGCCGCCTGTGCAAGGAGACGTGGGAGCGGCCTTGCCCCGTGATCGTTTCCGGCCTTAGCGCTTGCCGCTTTTGACCATTTCGAGGAACGCCGGCATCGCCGCATCCTTGTCCGCCACGATCCGCGCCATGTGCGGGTTCTCACCCAACAACTGCAACAGCGCCTTCGCTTCCGGGAAATCCGCCAGGAAGTCGATGCTCAGCACCTTCTTGCCCACCGCACAGGCCAGGTCGACCGAGAAACCGAACATCAGGTCGGCGATGGTCAGCTGCTCACCGGCCGCATAAGGCGCAAACTTGCCATTGCGCTTGAGAGTGGCAAAACCCGCCAGCAGGTCGGCCCGCGCCCGCTCCTTGATCAGCGGCTCCACCGCCGCGCCGAAAAACGCCTCGGCATAGCAGGTACGCGCCGGCAACTCGATATACAGCTCGATTTCCCGCAGCAGCTCGCGCACCTTGGCCTGCCCGAAGGCATCGGCCGGCAGCAGCGCCTTGCCCGGCTGGGTCTGCTCGATGTAGTCGAGGATGACCCCGGTCTCGCTGATGAAACCGTGCTCGGTCTGCAGCACCGGCACCTTGCCACGGGGGCTGATGGCCAGGGCTTGAGGCAACTGGCCGCCGAAGAACGGCACCTCTTCGAAGGGCACGCCTTTCTCCAGCAAGGCCAGCTTGACCATGTTGTAGTAGTTGCTGACCGCGAATCCATGAAGCTTGAGCATTGAGACAGCCTCCAAGGCCGTATGGGGTTGGCCCGGCTGTTATAGCTCCCTTGCCCACCCTTGGCCAGTGCCATGCCCGGCGCTGATGGCCGGGCATTGCCAGCGCAAGCGTGGCACACTGTGTGCCTCACCACAGGAGCACCGCCATGAGCGAACCCCAAGACATCGACAACAATGATGAAGAAGACTTCGCCGAGGCCACCCTGACCCAGGCGATCGAGAACCAGATCGAAAGCGGCGAGCCGCCAGCCGCCAAGGCCACCTTCAACAAGCTGACCCTGGTCGGCTACGAGCGTGAAGACATTCTCAACCTCATGGCCCACGTGCTGGCCATCGAGATCGACGCCATGCTCGACGAAGATCGCCCGTTCGATACCGAGTGGTACGAAACCGCCCTGCGCGCCCTGCCGGAGCTGCCACCTGAGGCGGATCAAGGCGGTATCGAATAAGCCTGACTACACTCCTGACTTCCATCCTTGTCTCGAAGTCAGGAGTTGCCCATGCCTTTTACCCCCGAACTGATCGCCGAACTGGAAGTCCTTTCCCAGTTCAACCTGGACAACCACCAGGAAGGCATCAAGGTCAGCAGCGACGCCTCCCCCGCCCTGGTCGCCGCCGCCACGCGCCTGCATGACAAAGGGCTCACCGACCAACCCGATGGTGGTTACCTGACCAGCCTCGGTATCGATGCCGCTGAAAGCGTCCGGCTTTTGCTGACCATCCTCAAATCAAAATCCGCCCAGCCGGCCTGAACCCCTGCTCCCGCTCCTGCAACTCGGCAGACCTGCAGGAGCGGGCTTAACCGTCGATGGCTTGCACAGGCGTTGCAAATCTGACGTCAAAAAGCCAGCAACCCCTTATCCGACCGCGCCACTCAGGCTAAACTCGCCAGTGCTTCCCCCGGCCTGCCTGAGCGCGCAATGAACCACCCCCACGAAATCCGCCCCGACCTGGAACAAGGCATCGACCGCAAGGAGCTGGCCAAGCTGCGCGCGCGCTTCCTGCAGATCAACCAGGGCCGTCTGGCACGGGCAATGGAAGGGTTATCCACACGCCAGCAGCAGGTCCTCACGCTGCTGCCGCTGTTCTTCCACGTCAATCATCCGCTGCTGCCAGGCTATGTTTCCGGCACCACCCCCGCAGGGGTCTCCGGTTTCGAGCCCGACGACGAGCTGCTCGCCGAAGCCCAGCGCCTGACCCGCTCGTTCACCTACAAGCCACGCCACGGCAAGCCGCCGCAGCCGATCCACGGCCTGTTCCTGATGGGCAGCCTCGGCACGCTGGCCCAGGCCGAGCAGAGCGACATGGACCTGTGGGTGTGCCATGCGCCGGACCTGGAGGTGCAGGCCGTGGCCGACCTGCGACGCAAGTGCCAGCTGCTCGAAACCTGGGCGGCCAGCCAGGGCGCCGAAGCCCATTTCTTCCTGATCGAACCCCGGGGCTTCGTCCAGGGCGAGCGTGACAGCCAGCTCAGCTCCGACGACTGCGGCACCACCCAGCATTACCTGCTGCTCGACGAGTTCTACCGCACCGCCCTCTGGCTGGCCGGACGCACGCCACTGTGGTGGCTGGTGCCGGTGTACCAGGAGCACAACTACCGCGACTACACCCAGACCCTGCTGTCCAAGCGCTTCATCCGTGCCCAGGACGACCTCGATCTCGGCCACCTGGCGCATATCCCGTCGGGCGAGTTCATCGGCGCCGGGCTGTGGCAGCTGTTCAAGGGCATCGACTCACCCTACAAGTCGCTGCTCAAGCTGCTGCTCACCGAGGCCTACGCCAGCGAACACCCGCAGGTGCGCTGCCTGAGCCTGGACTACAAGCAGGCCGTGTTCGCCAACCAGCTTGACCTGGATGAGCTCGACCCCTATGTGATGGTCTACCGCCGCATCGAGCGCTACCTGCTCCTGCGTGACGAGCCGGCACGCCTGGAACTGGTGCGGCGCAGCCTGTATCTGAAGGTGAACAAGAAACTCGGCGACCTGGGTCGCAGCCGTAGCGGGGGCTGGCAGCGCCAGTTGCTGGGGCGCCTGACCGAGGAATGGGGCTGGGACGAACGCCAACTGGCGCTGCTCGATAGTCGCAGCCAGTGGAAAGTACGCCAGGTGGCCGTCGAGCGCCGAGAACTGGTGGCCGAGCTGAACCACAGCTATCGCTTCCTGACCCAGTTTGCCCGCCAGCAGAACGCCAACAGCCGGGCCGACCAGCGTGACCTCAATGTGCTTGGCCGCCGCCTCTACGCCGCCTTCGAGCGCCGTGCCGGCAAGATCGAGGTGATCAACCCGGGCATCGCCCCGGACCTGGCCGAGGACACCCTCACCTTGGTGCAATCACCCAACCGCAAGGAACCGGGCACACACCACTGGGGGCTGTACAACGGCAACCTGGGCGTACACGAGTGGGAGCACTTCAGCCCGATCAAGCGCTGCCGCGAACTGCTCGAACTGCTCACCTGGGCCCACCGCAATGGCGTGATCGACAGCAGCACGCGCCTGGCCTTGCACCCGGGCGCCAGCGACCTGAGCGAGTTCGAGCTGTTCAACCTGATCGGCAGCCTGCAGCAGAGTATTCCCCTGCCTCTGGAGACAGTCAGCGAGGTGCGCCTGCTGCAGCCGAGCGTGGCCGACGAGATCCTGCTGCTGGTGAATGTCGGCGTCGACCCGCTGCGCCATCACCGCGACCTGAACATCCTGATGACCACCGAGCGCACCGACTCGCTCAGCTACGCCGGGGTGCGCGAGAACCTGGTACTGACCCTCGACCAGATCACCCTCAACAGCTGGAACGAGGTGCTGGTCCAGCGCTACGACGGCGAGCATGCGCTGGTGCGCTGCCTGCGCGACTTCCTTAACAGCCTGGGCCAGCGCAGCCATCGCCCGCGGGTGCGGGTGCGCTGCTATTGCCACAACCGCGCCCAAGCCATCAGCCAGCGGGTCGAGGAGATTTTCGACACCGTGCAACTGCTGCTCGACCAAGGCCTGAATCACCGTTATTTGCTACAGGTGGCCCAGCACACCCACATCCTCGACTTGCAGCCCGGGCAGGTCACCTTGGCCAGCCTAGCCGACCACGACGCCGTGCTGGCGGCGCTCGGCGAGGAGCGCAGCAGCTACAGCCCATTGCACCTGGACACCCACGCCCTGCAGGACCACGACCTGCCACTGGTCCTGGCCCAGGGCCAACCCGGCTGCATCCAGGTGTTCTACCGTCTGCTCGAAGGCTGGGCCGACCTGTACGTGCTCGACGAGCACAACGCGCTCTGGCAGCAGCGGCTGCCGCAACAGGACGAGCCGCACCTGCTGCTGCCATTGCAGCGCTTCCTGCAAGCGATGGTGATGCGCCGCGATGCCCTGCTGCCCTTGGACAGCCTGCAACAAGCATCGCTGGACATCCTCTACTACCAGTTGCTGCCATCCGGTCCAGGCAAGGCGCGCAGCCTGGAACCCAGGCCGGCACCTGCGGACAGCCAGAACCAGGCCTGTTTCGAGGTCCAGGCGATCCTCCAGGCCGGCACGGGCGATGAGGTGCACGTCACCCTTTACTGCGACCAGCAGGAGTTTTCCGAACTGGAGCATGGCGACCAGCTGTATGCCGTGGTCGCGCGACAGATCCTGCGCCAGCGTCGCGGCAGCGGCAGTTACCGCTGCTACATCACCGACCTCGACCTGTCCGAACTGCTGGAGGACGAGCAAGGGTCCACCAGCCTCTGCCTACGCTACAAACGCGAACTGGAACAGGCACTCAACGATGGGCTGCAACAGCTGCAGGCGCGGCTGGAGCCCTGATCAACTCAGAGATCGAAGTCCCCTGCCGCTTCCGGCTGGTACTCGACTGCCAGCAGCTCGAGCTTGAGCGTCTTGCCGCCCGGCGCCGGCCAGTCGATCTGGTCACCCACCGACAGGCCCAGCAATGCGCAGCCGATCGGCGCAAGGATCGAGACGTTGCCTTCAGGACCCGCGTCCTTCGGATACACCAGGGTCAGGTGGTAATCCTTGCCACTGGCGATCTCGCGGCAGTGCACGCGGGAGTTCATGGTCACCACGCCGGCCGGGACTTCCTCGTGACCCACCACTTTCTCGGCGCGGTCCAGCTCGTCCTGCAGGGCGAGCATACCCGGGGTGCTTTCATCGAGGCTGTCGAGCAGGCGCTCGAGACGCTGCACGTCCAGTCGGGTGAGGATGAGGGAAGGCTTGGTGCTCATGATCCAGTCAGACTCCTTTGAACAGGCAATTTACTAAAGGCAGATAAAGCAAAACCCCGCCCAAGGGCGGGGTTTGTGAAATGCTTGGCGTCACCGACGCAGACCCTGACACTACCACAGCGGGGCAAATACTCAAGCCCACACCGCCGTTGTGGCTATGCCTGGCCCCCCGCTTTCAGGGCCAGCGCCTCGCGGCAGATCTGCCGGCGCCGCTCGTCATCGGCCGCACGCCACTCGCGGATATGCTCGACGTGGCGGTGGCAACCGGTGCACACCTTGCGCTCATCCAGCCGACATATGCTGATACAAGGTGACGGCACCGCCGGACTTACATTGCTGTAGAGCGGCTTGGGGGGCCTGGGCTGTTCGCTCATTTCAAATCTCGTCGAAGTCCAGCTTCTCGCCGGCCCGCTCCCAGACGATGCGCTCGAGCATCTCGCCGAGCAGCTCTTCGCTCTTCTCACACACCCACTTGCCGCTCTCTTGGTCATAGTCGAAGTGGAAACCACCGGACTTGTCCGCCAGCCACAGTTGGCGCAGCGGCTCCTGGCGGCTGAAGATCAGCTGGCTGCCATTGTCGAACTTGATGGTCAGGACGCCGGCGGAATTTTCCATGTCCAGGTCCATGCCGCTTTCATCGAACAGGTCTTCCAGGGCCTGTTGGGTCGCGTCGACCAGGTCGTGGAAACGCGCTTCGCTCAAACTCATTGCAGGGACCTCGAAAAATGGCTGTACACACGCAAGCCGGGCACGATAAGGGCGAAAGCTTCAAGCTACAAGCTAATAGCTGCAAGAAAAAGCCGCATGTCCTTCGGTCGCCTACGCCCGCCGAGCGGGGGCACCCCTTGCATAGGCAATCAGGTGGTCGCTCGGTATACTCGGCCGCAATACTGCATATTTCCAAGGATTTCACCCATGAAACGCCTGATTTCCTCCCTCGCGGCAGTGGTCGCGGTTGCTTGCCTGGTTTCGGCCTGCGGTCAGAAAGGCCCCCTGTACCTGCCGGAAGACGGCAAGGACGGCAAAGGCCCGCGCAAGTCGCACCAGCATGCCAAGCCTGTCCAGCCTCAGCCAGTGCTGGAGCAGCAGCAAGAGCAGCCTGAAGAGTCGCCCGCGCAGTAAGGAAATCCCATGGATGCATTCAACTACCGCGGCGGCGAGCTGTTCGCGGAAGGGGTGGCCCTGTCGGCGATCGCCGAACGCTTCGGAACGCCCACCTACGTGTACTCGCGTGCCCATATCGAGGCGCAGTACCGCAGCTACACCGATGCCTTGCACGGGGTGGATCACCTGGTCTGCTTCGCGGTCAAGGCCAACTCCAACCTGGGCGTGCTGAACCTGCTGGCGCGCCTGGGCGCGGGCTTCGACATCGTCTCCGGCGGTGAACTGGAACGCGTGCTGGCCGCCGGCGGCCGCGCCGATCGCGTGGTGTTCTCCGGGGTCGGCAAGACCCGTGAAGACATGCGCCGCGCCCTGGAAGTGGGGGTGTACTGCTTCAACGTCGAGTCCACCGACGAGCTCGAGCGCCTGCAAATGGTGGCCGCCGAGATGGGCAAGGTCGCGCCGGTGTCGCTACGCGTGAACCCGGACGTCGACGCCGGCACCCACCCGTACATCTCCACGGGCCTCAAGGAAAACAAGTTCGGCATCGCCATAGCCGACGCCGAGGCCATCTACGTGCGCGCCGCGCAGTTGCCGAACCTCGACGTGGTCGGCGTCGACTGCCATATCGGCTCGCAGCTGACCACCGTCGAGCCGTTCCTCGATGCCCTCGACCGCCTGCTGGTGTTGGTCGACCGCCTGGCCGAGTGCGGCATCCACCTGCGTCACCTCGACCTGGGTGGCGGTGTCGGCGTGCGCTATCGCGACGAGCAGCCCCCGGAGCTGGCCGACTACATCAAGGCCATCCGCGAGCGCGTCGGCAGCCGCGACCTGGCCCTGGTGTTCGAGCCGGGCCGCTACATCGTCGCCAATGGCGGCGTGCTGCTGACCCGCGTGGAATACCTCAAGCACACCGAGCACAAAGACTTCGCCATCATCGACGCGGCCATGAACGACCTGATCCGCCCGGCCCTTTACCAGGCCTGGATGGACGTCAGCGCGGTCAAGCCCCGCGAAGGTCAAGGCCGGGCCTACGATCTGGTCGGCCCTATCTGCGAGACCGGCGACTTCCTGGGCAAGGACCGCGTGCTGGACCTGACCGAGGGCGACCTGCTGGCCGTGCGCTCCGCGGGCGCCTATGGTTTCGTCATGAGCTCCAACTACAACACCCGTGGCCGCTGCGCCGAAGTGCTGGTCGATGGCGACCAGGCCTTCGAAGTGCGTCGCCGCGAGACCGTCACCGAACTGTTCGCCGGCGAAAGCCTGCTGCCGGAGTGAACCCATGCTGCTGCGTTTTACCAAGATGCACGGGCTGGGCAACGACTTCATGGTCCTCGACCTGGTCAGCCAGCACGCACACATCCAACCCAAGCACGCCAAGCAATGGGGTGACCGCAACACCGGCATCGGCTTCGACCAGCTGCTGATCGTCGAGGCGCCGAACAACCCGGATGTCGACTTCCGCTACCGTATCTTCAACGCCGACGGCTCCGAGGTCGAACAGTGCGGCAACGGCGCGCGCTGCTTCGCCCGTTTCGTCCTGGACAAGCGCCTGACCGCGAAGAAGCGCATTCGCGTCGAGACCAAGGGCGGCATCATCGTCCTCGATGTGCGCAACGACGGGCAGATCTGCGTCGACATGGGCCCACCGCGCTTCACGCCGGCCGAGGTCCCGTTCATCGCCGATGAGCAGGCGACCAGCTATGCACTCGAAATCGACGGACAGGTGCACCAGATCGCCGCGGTGTCCATGGGCAACCCGCATTCGGTGCTGCGCGTGGACGATGTGCGCAGCGCGCCGGTCCATGAGCTGGGCCCGAAGATCGAGCATCACCCGCGCTTCCCGCAGCGGGTCAATGCCGGCTTCATCCAGGTAGTCGACCGCCACCGCGCCAACCTGCGCGTATGGGAGCGTGGCGCGGGCGAGACCCAGGCATGCGGCACAGGCGCCTGCGCCGCCGCCGTGGCGGCGATCAGCCAAGGCTGGATGGACTCACCGGTAACCATCGACCTGCCGGGCGGGCGCCTGAGCATCGAGTGGGCCGGCCCCGGCAAACCGGTGCTGATGACCGGCCCCGCCGTTCGTGTGTTCGAAGGACAAGTTCGTCTCTAAGCGAGTATCCGCCATGACCGACCAGCCCAAAGTTGCACCCTCGCCAGCCAGTGAGCTCGATGCCGGAGCGGTGGTCGCCTATCTGCGCGCCCACCCGACCTTCTTCGCCGAGCATGACGAGCTGCTGGTCGAACAGCGCATTCCTCACCAGCGCGGCGACAGCGTGTCGCTGGTGGAGCGCCAGCTCAAGCTGCTGCGCGACCGCAACATCGAGATGCGCCATCGCCTTTCCCAGCTGATGGACGTGGCGCGCGACAACGACCGGCTGTTTGACAAGACCCGCCGGCTGATCCTCGACCTGCTCGACGCCAGCACCCTGGAAGAGGTGGTGATGGCGGTCGAGGACAGCCTGCGCCAGGAGTTCCAGGTACCCTTCGTCAGCCTGATCCTGTTCGGCGAGAACGCGGCGCCCGTGGGACGCTGGGTTTCCGGGGCCGAGGCGCAACAGGCCATCGGCGGCCTGATCGGCGGCGGCAAGACCATCAGCGGCAGCCTGCGCGAGCACGAGCTGGCGTTCCTGTTCGGCAACGATCAGCACAAGGAAGTCGGCTCCAGCGCCGTGGCCACCCTGGAGTACCAGGGCCTGCATGGCGTGCTGGCAATCGGCAGCCGCGACCCGCAGCACTACAAAAGCAGCGTCGGCACCCTGTTCCTCAGCTACATCGCCGAAGTGCTCGGCCGTGTGGTGCCGCGCTTCACCCAGACACTGCGCTCGGTGCGCTGATGGAACGCCAGCTGGAGGCTTATTGCGCACACCTGCGCAATGAGCGCCAGGTATCCGAGCACACCCTGCTGGCCTACCGCCGTGACCTCGAGAAGGTCATCGAATTCTGTAACGCCCAGGGCATCACCGGCTGGGCGGCCCTGCAGGTCCAGCAACTGCGTCAGCTCGTTGCCCGCCAGCACCATCACGGCCAGTCCTCGCGCAGCCTGGCGCGCCTGCTCTCGGCGGTGCGCGGGCTGTACCGCTACCTCAACCGCGAAGGCCATTGCCAGCACGACCCGGCCAATGGCCTGGCGCCACCCAAGGGTGAGCGGCGCCTGCCCAAGGTGCTGGACACCGACCGCGCCCTGCAGTTGCTCGATGGCGGCGTCGACGACGAATTCATTGCCCGCCGTGACCAGGCGATCCTTGAACTGTTCTACTCGTCCGGCCTGCGCCTGTCGGAGCTGACCGGGCTCGACCTCGAACACCTGGACCTGGCCGCAGGGCTGGTCCAGGTGCAAGGCAAGGGCGGCAAGAGCCGCGTGTTGCCGGTCGGGCGCAAGGCCGGCGAGGCGATGCAGGCGTGGCTCAAGCTGCGCGGCATCGCCGGCCCGCGAGACTCTGCGGTGTTCATCAGCCGCCAGGGCAAGCGCCTCGGCCCCCGGGCCATCCAGCTGCGAGTCAAGGCCGCAGGCGAGCGCGAGCTCGGCCAGCACCTGCACCCGCACATGCTTCGGCATTCCTTCGCCAGCCACCTGCTGGAATCGTCCCAGGACCTGCGTGCGGTGCAGGAGATGCTCGGCCACGCCGACATCAGCACCACGCAGATCTACACCCACCTGGACTTCCAGCACCTGGCCGCGGTGTACGACAGCGCCCACCCTCGGGCCAAACGCAGCAAGGACACGGACTCATGAGCATCAAGCTGATCACCTTCGACCTGGACGACACCCTCTGGGATACCGCACCGGTCATCGCCAGCGCCGAAGTCGTCCTGCGCGACTGGCTCGAAGCCAACGCGCCGATTCTCGGTAACGTGCCGGTCGAGCACCTGTTCGCCATCCGCGAGCGCCTGGTACAGGCCGAGCCGGGCCTCAAGCACCGCATAAGCGCCCTGCGCCGGCGGGTGCTGTTCCATGCCCTGGAAGAGGTCGGCTACAGCGAGAAACACGCCCAGGAACTGGCCAACGAAGGTTTCGAGGTGTTCCTGCATGCGCGGCACCAAGTGGAGGTGTTCCCAGAGGTGCAGCCGGTGCTGGAGATCCTGCGCCATCACTACACCCTCGGCGTGGTCACCAACGGCAATGCCGACGTGCGCAGGCTCGGCCTGGCGGACTACTTCCGCTTCGCCCTGTGCGCCGAGGACCTGGGTATCGGCAAGCCGGACCCGGCACCGTTCCTCGAAGCGCTGAAGCGCGGCGAGGTGGACGCAGGGGCGGCGGTGCACGTCGGCGACCATCCGGGCGATGACATCGCCGGCGCCCAGCGCGCCGGGCTGCGGGCGGTGTGGTTCAACCCGCAGCACAAGCCCTGGAGCGGCGAACAGGCGCCGGATGCGGAGATTCAGCGGCTGTCGCAGTTGCCCGACGTGCTGTCGCGCTGGCGCTGACTTACAGACGGCGCCCACAAAAAAGCCCGCAGCGACGGCGGGCTTCTTTGCATTCAGCCACTCAGATAGGGCGGCTGCCGTACTTGTTGTCCGGCTTCTTGGGCGGATCGGCGACCACGTTGGCCTCCACTTCCTGCACCTTGCCGCCGCGCGAAAGGAACTCTTCCATCGCCTTGGCCAGCGCGTCGCGCTCTTTCTGCTTGGCTTCCATGCTCGGCATCTCGTCTACCGAGACAGCCGCCTTGGACTTGCCCTTGGCAGCGGGTGCCGGGCTGCTGTCGTCATCGCCGGCATCTTCCGCGCCATCGTCGGCCGCAGCTTCCAGGCCATCATCAGCCTCGTCTTCGTCGCCTACTTCGAGGTCATCATTTTCCAGATCGTCGTCGCTCATGTTCTACCTCATGACTTGCGAAAAGCAGGTTAGTTATAGACCGGTGCAGCCGTAGACCGGCAGCCACCAGTGAAAATTCAACTGGCCGTGGATTGGCCACTGCCCTGGGTGTCCACCCCCTCATGGGGGGCCTGGCACCCTGCAGGCCTTGCTCCTGGCAAGGCCCGACAAAATTTTTTGAACCCTTGCTGGCCACAGGCTATTGGCAAGCCTAGCAAAGGGTAGCGAAGTGTGTGGACTACTCGTCCGGCCCCTTCGGCGCGCATTCTAGCGCGCTCGCAGAAAAAGCAAAGCACCAGAAACGCCCAATGACTTGTAAGTTTTCTACCTACGTCGCGATCAGGACAGAGAAACCGTTTGCCCGGCGCGAATCGGCAAACTACAGGCAAAAAAATGCCCGGCGAACCGGGCAAGTTTTCCAGCGTGGCGGTTACAGGTTGTAGCCGCGCTCGTTGTGCTGAGCCAGGTCGAGGCCGACCGACTCTTCTTCTTCGCTGACCCGCAGCCCCATGACCAGGTCCAGGACCTTGAGGATCACGTAGGTGACGATGGCGGTGTAGACCACGGTGAAGATCACACCCTTGGCCTGGATCCAGAACTGCGCGGCGATGTCGGTTACCGCACCGAAGCCGCCCAGGGCAGGCGCCGCGAACACACCGGTGAGCAGGGCGCCGATGATCCCGCCGATACCGTGCACGCCGAAGGCGTCGAGGGAGTCGTCATAGCCCAGCTTGCGCTTGAGGCTGGTGGCGCAGAAGTAGCAGACCACGCCAGACACCAGGCCGATCACCAGGGCGCCCATCGGGCCGACGGTACCCGCGGCCGGGGTGATGGCGACCAGGCCGGCGACCACGCCCGAGGCGATGCCCAGTGCGCTTGGCTTGCCGTGGAAGATCCACTCGGCGAACATCCAGCCCAGGGCGGCGGCGGCGGTGGCGATCTGGGTCACTAGCATGGCCATCCCGGCAGTGCCGTTGGCCGCGGCGGCGGAACCGGCGTTGAAGCCGAACCAGCCGATCCACAGCATGGCCGCGCCCATCAGGGTGTAGCCCAGGTTGTGCGGGGCCATCGGCGTGGTCGGGTAGCCCTTGCGCTTGCCCAGCACCAGGCAGCAGACCAGGCCGGCGATACCGGCGTTGATGTGCACCACGGTGCCGCCGGCGAAGTCCAGCACGCCCCAGTCCCACATCAGCGCACCGTCACCGCTCCAGACCATGTGCGCGATCGGCGCATAGACCAAGGTGAACCAGACGCCCATGAAGATCAGCATCGCCGAGAACTTCATGCGTTCTGCGAATGCTCCGACGATCAGTGCCGGTGTGATGATGGCGAAAGTCATCTGGAAGGTGATGAACACGGCCTCAGGGAACAACGCGGTGGCCGAGGTCAGGCCCGACGGCGTGACGCCGCTGAGGAAGGCCTTGGAGAAGCCGCCGATGAAGGAATTGAAGTTGAGCACGCCCTTTTCCATACCGGTGGTATCGAAAGCCAGGCTGTAGCCATAGATGACCCAGAGGATGCTGATCAGGCCGGTGATGGCGAAGCACTGCATCATCACCGACAGCACGTTCTTCGAACGCACCATGCCGCCGTAGAACAGCGCCAGGCCCGGAATAGTCATGAACAGGACCAGTGCCGTCGAGGTGAGCATCCAGGCGGTGTCGCCGGAGTTCAGCACGGGGGCGGCAGTTTCCTCTGCCAGGGCCAGCCCTGGCATTACGAGGGACAATAGGGCTCCTAGCCCTGCGATCTTACGCAGAGTCATGTTGTTTTCTCCTGGGGCGTTGGGTTTGGTGAGGCTTTGCTTGGCGCTTAGATCGCGTCGGTATCGGTTTCGCCGGTACGGATGCGGATCGCCTGCTCCAGATTGACCACGAAGATCTTGCCGTCGCCGATCTTGCCGGTGTTAGCTGCCTTGGTGATGGCTTCAATTACCCGATCGAGGTCCTTGTCGTCGATGGCGACATCGATCTTCACCTTGGGCAGGAAATCGACCACGTATTCAGCACCGCGATACAGCTCGGTGTGACCCTTCTGCCGGCCGAAACCTTTGACCTCGGTCACGGTGATGCCCTGCACGCCGATTTCCGACAGCGACTCGCGCACGTCGTCCAGCTTGAACGGCTTGATGATGGCAGTGACTAGCTTCATGAAACTCTCTCCCGATTTGATGGACTTGCCCCAGGAAAACAAACCCGTCTCAAGTCTAAGCGCAGCGCCTGGCTTTGTAACGCGTCGTCGGCTCCATTCTCCCCGCCGACACACGATCCGCCTGTGACGAAGGACCTTGCGGCTCCGCCTGCGCACTGCCTGGTCACAAGGGACTGCATCAGTGCATGGCTCCCTCGGGTCTTTGCAGAAACCTTGCCAGTTCGAACAACGATCGGGAAAACAGGGAGTTGCGCGAATCGGTAGGGATTGGCCAGTTGCCAGCAGCGACAAAGTGCACAAAATCGGTGCGCGACTTTTGGCCGCCCTGCGCGAAAAGCGTGCAGGGCAAGCGGGCAAAAGCCCCGTGCTACACTGCTGCCCTTTCAGTGATCAGCGGATACCAGACATGCTCGCGCCCAAAGCCTTCCTCGATGCCCTGAGCGACCAGGCCTCGCGCCTGTTCAGCGGCGACACCGCCGCGCCCCGCGCCGAACTGGAAAGCCAGTTCAAGGTGCTGATGCAGGGTGCCTTCAGCAAGCTCGACCTGGTCAGCCGCGAGGAGTTCGACAGCCAGATGGTGGTACTGGCCCGCACCCGCGCGCGCCTCGAAGCCCTCGAGCAGCAATTCGCCGAGCTGGAAGCCAGGATGGCGCCGTCCGCCAAGGAATAACGATCAATACACGGAGTGTTTGCCATGAAAGTCAGTGCCCGCAATGTATTCGAAGGTACCGTCAGCGCCGTCCAGCCTGGCGCGGTGAATGCCGAGGTCGAGCTGACCCTCGGCGGCGGCGAGAAACTGGTGGCGGTGGTCACCATGGCCAGCCTGCACAACCTCAACATCAACGTCGGCAAGCAGGCCGTGGCGCTGGTCAAGGCACCGTGGGTGGTGCTGATGACCGATGCCGCTGGCTACAGGCTGTCGGCGCGCAACAGCCTCGAAGGCGAAGTGCTGCGGGTCGGCGACGGCGCGGTGAATGCCGAGGTGGTGCTGAAGCTGTCCGGCGGCACCGAGGTGTATGCCATCGTCACCCGTGAAGCGGTGCAGGAACTTGGCCTGAAGCCGGGTGTGAAGGCCACCGCGCTGATCAAGGCCTCGCACATCATCCTGGGCGCCAAGCCCTGATCGAATGCCCCTTCTACCTTGCCCAGGTAGAAGCGGGATTACCTCGCGATGCTAATCGCGCGGCACACTGGATTAATTCCCCTCTCAGCAGATGAAACTTGTTTAAGTTACGTCTTCCCGGTTGACTTCCCCGCTATGCTTTGCATAAAGTTCACCCGCCCCGAAAAGCGGGCCTTTATTTCAACTCACGAAGAATTCAATGGACACAGTATCTAGTCGCTGTCTGGCAGCCGTTGGCCGCCAGGCACTTGAACCGGAACTCCGGGCCCGCCCCTAGGTCGGGCAAGCCGCGCCAGAGCCTGATGCTCCGCCGTAGCTTGCCGCCCCGGGTGCCCGCCCGGTCGGAGGCAAGCTCATGAACCTCGATATAGCTACCCCTCGCCTGCGCGCCTTTGCGCACAAGGCCCCGTACCGTCCTGTTCGCGGCTGGGGCTTGTCCTCACCCCTGAAACCGCCCAGTCGATAGCGCGCCCGTTACCGCCTGCAGTGACGCGCGCGATGCTGTCCGTTCGCTGAACTGACGCCATTTAAATCGTCAGAAACTTCCGAACTTTAAGTAATTAAAGTTCGTTGGATTTCTATTGCCCGCCACTTAACAAATGGAATTAACCGACCATGGAATCAGCCAGTAGAAAGTTCGCTGCCGATCTTATTTCCGGCATTCGCCAGCGAACACGTAAACGTCGGAAAAACCACGTTTTTCATTGTTTGAATCATTGCGACACGGGACACGTTCACTCACCTTCCCCACCGTGAGTCAACTGTGTGTCGTGCCGCCTCCTGCGGCAGGAGCACAGCCAAATGACCGTAAAAGACCGCAACACCCGCAGCAAAGCCGGCGAAGACACCCGCCTGTCCATGCGCGCCGCCCGCGAGGCACGCAACGGCCTGGCCGTGACCCTGGCCAACCTCGATGCCAGCGAACTGGGCCTGACCGAGCACGAAGCCGCCAAGCGCCTGCAGCGCGACGGCGCCAACCAAGTCGCCCATGACAAGCCGCAACCGGCCCTGGTGCAATTGCTCAAGGCCTTGCACAACCCCTTCATCTACGTGCTGCTCACCCTCGCCGGCATCAGCTTCGTCACCGACTACTGGCTGCCGGTACGCGCAGGCGACATGGAAGAAGCGGACCTGACCAAGGTCATCATCATCATGGCCATGGTCAGCCTCAGCAGCCTGCTGCGCTTCTGGCAGGAGTACCGTTCGGGCAAGGCCGCTGACGCCCTCAAGGCCATGGTCCGCACCACCGCCACCGTGCTGCGCCGCGAGCGCCACGACCAGCCGGCGCACCTGCGCGAAGTGCCGATGAACGAGCTGGTGGCCGGCGATATCGTGCAATTGGCGGCCGGCGACATGATCCCCGCCGATATCCGCCTGATCGAGTCCCGCGACCTGTTCATCAGCCAGGCGGTACTGACCGGCGAGGCGCTGCCGGTGGAGAAGTACGACACCCTCGGCAACGTCGCGCAGAAGTCCGCCGGAGGCAGCGCCAGCGATGAAAGCGGCCTGCTCGACCTGCCCAACATCGGCTTCATGGGCACCAACGTGGTGAGCGGCCGCGCCCGCGCGGTGGTGGTGGCCACCGGCAAGCGCACCTACTTCGGTTCGCTGGCCAAGGCCATCGTCGGCTCGCGCAGCCAGACCGCCTTCGACCGTGGCGTGAACAGCGTCAGTCGCCTGTTGATCCGCTTCATGCTGGTGATGGTGCCGGTGGTGTTCATGCTCAACGGCGTGGTCAAGGGTGACTGGAGCGATGCCTTCCTGTTCGCCCTGGCCGTTGCGGTGGGCCTGACCCCGGAGATGCTGCCGATGATCGTCAGCGCCAACCTGGCCAAAGGCGCCGTGGCCATGGCCCGGCGCAAGGTGGTAGTCAAGCGCCTGAACGCCATCCAGAACTTCGGGTCGATGGATGTCCTGTGCACCGACAAGACCGGTACCTTGACCCAGGACCGCATCATCCTCGAACACCACGTCGACCCCAGCGGCCACAAGGACGCGCGGCTGTTGGAGCTGGCCTGGCTCAACAGCCACCACCAGAGCGGCGTGAAAAACCTGATGGACCAGGCCGTGCTGCGCTTTGCCGGCGAAAACCAGGGCTTCCAACCGCCCTATGCCTACGCCAAGATCGACGAACTGCCCTTCGACTTCATCCGCCGTCGCCTGTCGGTGATCATCAAGGATGCCCTGGGCGATCACCTGCTGGTGAGCAAGGGCGCCGTCGAGGAAATGCTGGCTATCGCCACCCATGTGGAAGAAGGCGGCCAGCGGGTCACTCTGGATGCCGGGCGACGCCAGCAACTGCTGGCCACCGCCAGCAGCTACAACCAGGAGGGTTTCCGCGTGCTGCTGGTCGGCACCCGGGACATCCCAGCTGCCGACGGCAAGCCTCAGTACCACACCGATGACGAACGCGAGCTGGTGATCCGTGGTTTTCTGACCTTCCTCGACCCGCCCAAGGAAACCGCCGGCCCGGCCATCGCCGCCCTGCGTGAAATGGGCGTGAAGGTGAAGGTGCTGACCGGCGACAACCCTGTGGTCACCTGCAAGGTCTGCCGCGAAGTGGGCCTGGAGCCCGGCCAACCACTGCTCGGTCAGGACATCGAACGCCTGGACGACACCCAGCTCAAGGCCCTGGTCGAAGAGCGCACGGTGTTCGCCAAGCTCACTCCGCTGCAGAAGTCGCGGGTACTCAAGGCACTGCAAGCCAATGGCCACACCGTGGGCTTCCTCGGTGACGGCATCAACGACGCCCCGGCGTTGCGCGATGCCGACGTGGGCATCTCAGTGGACAGCGGCACCGACATCGCCAAGGAATCGGCCGACATCATCCTCCTGGAAAAGAGCCTGCTGGTGCTGGAGGAAGGCGTGCTCAAGGGCCGCGAAACCTTCGGCAACATCATGAAGTACCTGTGCATGACCGCCAGTTCGAACTTCGGCAACGTGTTCTCGGTGCTGGTGGCCAGCGCGTTCATCCCGTTCATGCCAATGCTGGCGATCCACCTGCTGCTGCAGAACCTGATGTACGACTTTTCCCAACTGTCGCTGCCGTGGGATCGCATGGACAAGGAATTCCTGGCCGAGCCACGCAAGTGGGATGCGCGCAACATCGGTCGCTTCATGCTGTGGATCGGCCCAACCTCGTCGATTTTCGACATCACCACCTTTGCCCTGATGTGGTACGTGTTCGCCGCCAACAGCGTGGAAATGCAGGCGTTGTTCCAGTCCGGCTGGTTCATCGAGGGGTTGCTGTCGCAGACCTTGGTGGTGCACATGCTGCGCACGCGCAAGGTGCCGTTCTTCCAGAGTACCGCGGCGCTGCCGGTGATCCTGGCCACCGGCCTGGTGATGTGCCTGGGCATCTACATCCCGTTCTCGCCACTGGGGGCGATGGTCGGGCTGGTGCCGCTGCCGTGGGAATACTTCCCATGGCTGGCCGCTACCCTGCTCGGCTACTGCCTGGTGGCCCAGGGCATGAAGACCCTGTACATCCGCCGCTTCGGCCAGTGGTTCTGAGGGGGTGGGCATGCGCGTACTGATCTGCGCGGGGCGCAACTACGCCGACAACCAACGCTGCCGCCAGGCGCTGGACGCCCTCCAGCGCCAGCAACCAATCCAGGTGCTGATCCACGGCGGCAGCCAGCATCTGGGCGGCGAAATCGAAGGCTGGGCCCGCGAACAGGGCGCCGACATAGTGCGCTACCCGCCCAATTGGCAACTCCACGGCAAGTTGGCCGAGCGCCTGCGCAACCTCTTTATGTTGCGCGACAGTCGGCCCGACCTGGTGCTGGCGCTGCCGGGCGGTGATGATACCGAGGAGTTGCTGGCGCGGGCGCGGGGTTCGGGGATTTCGGTGATCTGCGCCAGGCAGCCACGCACGACGGGCGCCCACAGACTTGGGGGGCAGGCCGGACAAAATTCGACGCACTCTTCTCGTCCACTTGCACAAGAGCACCACTAAGCTTTGCCAGGCCGCAGGACGCGGCCATCACCTGCAAACACGGAGTGTCAATGTCCCTCGCCCTCGTCCACAGCCGCGCCCAGGTCGGGGTGCAGGCTCCGGCTGTCAGCGTCGAAACCCACCTGGCCAACGGCCTGCCCACGCTCACGCTGGTCGGTCTGCCAGAAACCACGGTCAAGGAGAGCAAGGATCGAGTCCGCAGCGCCATCGTCAACTCTGGCCTGGACTATCCGGCACGGCGCATCACCCAGAGCCTCGCCCCAGCCGACCTGCCCAAGGACGGTGGCCGCTACGACTTGGCCATCGCGCTGGGTATCCTGGCCGCCAATGGCCAGGTACCGGTTGCCGCCCTCGACGGCATTGAATGCCTGGGGGAACTGGCGCTGTCGGGTACGCTGCGCCCGGTGCAGGGTGTACTGCCTGCGGCATTGGCGGCGCGAGACGCGGGTCGGGCGCTGGTAGTACCCAGGGAGAATGCCGAGGAAGCCAGCCTGGCCAACGGCCTGGTGGTGTACGCGGTGGGGAGTCTGCGGGAACTGGCAGCCCACCTGAATGCTCAACCGGCAATGTCACCCTACGTGGCGAAAGGCCTGTTACTGGAGCAACGCCCCTACCCGGACCTCAGCGAAGTTCAAGGCCAGATCGCTGCCAAGCGGGCGCTGTTGGTCGCCGCAGCTGGTGCCCACAACCTGCTGCTCTCCGGCCCGCCGGGCACCGGCAAGACCCTGCTCGCCAGCCGCCTGCCCGGGCTACTGCCGCCGCTGGACGAGCGCGAGGCGCTGGAGGTGGCGGCGATCCGCTCGGTCAGTGGCCAAGCACCGCTCGATTGCTGGCCACAGCGGCCGTTTCGCCATCCCCACCACTCGGCCTCCGGCCCGGCGCTGGTGGGTGGTGGCAGCCGACCGCAACCCGGCGAGATCACCCTGGCGCACCATGGCGTGCTGTTCCTCGATGAGCTGCCCGAATTTGAACGACGTGTGCTGGAGGTGCTGCGCGAGCCGCTGGAGTCTGGCGAGATCGTGGTAGCTCGGGCCAAGGACCGGATACGCTTCCCGGCGCGCTTTCAACTGGTGGCAGCCATGAACCCCTGTCCTTGCGGCTATCTGGGTGACCCGACCGGCCGTTGCCGGTGCAGCAGCGAGCAGATCCAGCGCTACCGCAACAAGTTGTCCGGCCCCCTGCTCGACCGCATCGACCTGCACCTGACAGTGGCCCGGGAAAGTACCGTGCTGACCCACCAGCCCAGCGGGGAGACCAGCGCCAGTGTTGGCCAGCGGGTGGCCGAGGCACGGGAGCTGCAACAGCGCCGGCAGGGCTGCGCCAATGCCTTCCTCGATCTCAAGGGGCTGCGCCGGCATTGCCCGCTGGAGCCGGTCGACCAGGCCTGGCTGGAGCAGGCCTGCGAACGGCTGACGCTGTCGTTACGGGCAGCACACCGGCTGTTGAAGGTGGCCCGCACCCTGGCGGACCTGGAGTGCGCGCAATCCATCGCCAGGTCGCACCTGGCGGAGGCGCTGCAGTACCGGCCCAGCGCCTGATCTATTAAGGCGGCTTCCGCGCAATCACCCGCTGCATCATGGCTGAGCCCCTTCGACAGACCCAGTCAATCGATCTCATAGCGGAAATATATTTTGCGCACTAAATATTTGCGCGCAATATCACCTCAAGCAGTAAGCAGTCGCCAACCCCACTCAGCAGAACCCGGAGAACGATCATGACCCTTCGCAAAGCCTTCGCCGTCACCGTCACCACCCTGGCCCTCGGCACCAGCGTCAGCAGCTTCGCCAGCGAAGCCACCCCGTACCACTATGGCATGGACCTGGACATCGCCAAGGTCGTCAGCGTCGATGCCCCCACCAGCACCCAAGGTCAGACCAGCACCGCCACCTTGACCTACCGCGACAGCAGCGGCCAGCTGCGCGCCGTGAGTTACGTGCAACCCACCGTCCTTGCCAATCAGAACTGAGCCGCGGCTCGCCCACCAAAGGAGCTAGAACATGAAACTGTCCCACACCCTGACCGCCGGCCTGCTGGCCCTTGCCGTGAACAGCGCCTTCGCCGCCGGCAGCCCCGGTGTCGAACACACCACCCAGGGTTTCCTCGACGCCCTGGCCGCCGGTGGCGGCAAGCCGCTGGAGACCCTGGCGCCCAAGGATGCCCGTGCGGTGCTCAGCGGAGCCCAAGCCGGCGTAAAGGTCAATGTGTCGGAGATACGCGTCGAACGCCGGACCATCCAGGCCGGTGGCCAGCCACTGGAGATCCGTGTGGTTCGGCCCGCAGGGGCCAAGGGCGAATTGCCGGTATTCATGTTCTTCCACGGTGGCGGTTGGGTGCTGGGTGACTACCCTACCCACGAACGCCTGATCCGTGACCTTGTGGTGGGCTCCGGTGCTGCGGCAGTGTATGTCGACTATACGCCGTCCCCCGAAGCGAAGTTCCCCACCGCGATCAACCAGGCTTACGCGGCCACCCGCTGGGTTGCCGAGCATGGCAAGGAGATCGGCGTGGACGGTAGCCGCCTGGCGGTTGCCGGCAACAGCGTCGGCGGCAACATGGCCGCGGTGGTGGCACTGAAGGCCAAGGAGGCCGGCACGCCGAAGCTGCGCTTCCAGGCACTGCTGTGGCCGGTGACCGACGCCAACTTCAACAATGCGTCCTACAACCAGTTCGCCGAAGGACACTTCCTGACCCGCAACATGATGCAGTGGTTCTGGAACAGCTATATCACCGACCCGCGCCAGCGCGACGACATCCACGCCTCGCCGCTGCGCGCCAGCGTGGAGCAATTGAAGGGCCTGCCGCCGGCCCTGGTGCAAACCGCCGAAATGGACGTGCTGCGCGACGAAGGCGAAGCCTATGCCCGGAAACTGGACGCCGCCGGAGTGCCGGTGACCGCCGTGCGATACAACGGCATGATCCATGACTATGGCCTGCTCAATGTACTGAGCAGCGTGCCTAGTGTGCGCAGTGCCATGGACCAGGCGGCACAGGCCTTGAAAACCCATCTGCAATAACGGGTCGATCGCCTCCGCGGGGCAAGCCCGCTCCCACGCAGACATCACACCTGTGGGCGCGCTTGTCCCGCGACTGATTCAGCAAAGGTCCGACATTCAGAACGCTGCTTCCTGTAACCCCAGGATTGTCCTGTATCCCTTGTCCGCCGAAAATGCCCGCCTCTTTCATCGATGGCATAAGCTGTTGCATCAAGCGCTGCCGCATGCAGTTCAAGGAGTCCGAGCGATGCCACACGAAGGCAGCCTTCTACAAACCGCCGTCATTTTCCTCCTCGCCGCCGTGGTCGCCGTGCCACTGGCCAAGCGCCTGCAACTGGGCGCCGTGCTCGGCTACCTGTTGGCCGGCGTGGCCATCGGCCCGCAGGCCCTGGGACTGATCCGTGACACCGAGAGCGTCGCGCACATCTCCGAGCTGGGTGTGGTGTTGCTGCTGTTCATCATCGGCCTGGAGCTTTCACCACGACGCTTGTGGCTGATGCGCAAATCGGTGTTCGGCGTCGGCACCGCTCAGGTCGTGCTGACCGGCGCGGTACTTGGCGCCATCGCCCTGTTCGGCTTCAGCCAGAGCCTGCCGGCGGCCATCGTGCTCGGCCTGGGTTTGGCGCTGTCATCCACCGCACTGGGCCTGCAGAGCCTGGCCGAGAGCAAGCAGCTCAATGCGCCCCACGGTCGGCTGGCCTTCGCCATCCTGCTGTTCCAGGACATTGCCGCAATCCCGTTGATCGCCCTGGTGCCGCTGCTGGCCGCCAGCGGCCCCGACACCAGCCACGGCGACAGCATCGAACATGGCCTGAAGGTGTTCGCCAGCATCGCCATCGTCATCGTCGGCGGCCGCTATCTGCTGCGTCCGTTGTTCCGTATCGTCGCCCGCACCGGTTTGCCGGAAGTCTCCACAGCCACCGCGCTTCTGGTGGTAATCGGCACCGCTTGGCTGATGGAGGAAGCCGGCGTGTCCATGGCTCTGGGCGCCTTCCTCGCCGGCCTGCTGCTGGCCGACTCCGAATACCGCCATGAGCTGGAGTCGCAGATCGAGCCGTTCAAAGGCCTGCTGCTGGGCCTGTTCTTCATCAGCGTCGGCATGGGCGCCAACCTGCGCCTGCTGCTGGAAATGCCGCTGGTGTTGCTGGGCCTGACCCTGTTGTTGATCGGCGTGAAGCTGGCGTTGCTGATAGGCGTCGGCCGCCTGGCGGGTGGCCTGAACAGCGCCAGCGCCCTGCGCCTGGGCATGGTACTGGCCGCCGGCGGCGAGTTCGCCTTCGTGGTGTTCAAGCTGGGCAAGGACCAGGGCCTGCTCGACACCCAGACCTACGACCTGCTGTTGATGACCATCACCCTGTCGATGGCGCTAACGCCACTGCTGATGCTCGGCTGCGCCCGCGCCCTGAAGCGCCCGCAGGCCGCCCGCGAGGTGCCCGAGCAGTACAAGGCCATCGACGCGGGCACCCCGCGCGTGGTGATCGCCGGCATGGGCCGCATGGGCCAGATCGTCGCGCGCATACTGCGGGCGCAGAAGATCCCGTTCATTGCCTTGGAGACCTCGGTCGACGCCATCGAAATGACTCGCATGTTCGAACAGGTGCCAGTGTTCTATGGCGACCCGCTGCGCCCCGAAGTGCTGCACGCGGCCAAGGTTGGCGAGGCGGAGTATTTCATCATCACCATTGATGATCCCGAGGTGGCCATTCACACAGCGGAGCGGGCCAAGCGCCTGTATCCGCACCTGAAAGTGATCGCCCGGGCACGCAACCGCCAGCACGTGCACAAGCTGATTGACGTGGGTGCCGACCCGATTCGCGAGACGTTCTATTCCAGCCTGGAGATGAGCCGGCGCGCGCTGATCGGGCTGGGGCTCACCGAAGCGCAGGCGACAGACCGCATCGCCCGGTTCACCGAGCATGATGAGCAGGTCCTGGAGGCCCAGGGGCAGGTACGCGACGACCGGGCCAAGGTGATGCAGACGGCCAAGGAGGCGCGGGTGGAGCTGGAGCGGTTGTTCGCCTCGGATGATGTCTGATGAAGCCGGCTAGGGCCCGTTGTGGGCCCGCTGCATCGGATCGAGATGGTGCGCTACAGATGTGTGTAAGCTTGACGGCGAGGGGCTGTGTAGCAGCCCCAGTCAGTAATCACGCCGCCGCAGGTTCAAATGCATCTTTGCGCCGTGTCAGCAGCACCAACCCCGCCGCTCCCGCTGCCATCAGCAACGGCAACGCGTGCCCGCTGATCCACTGGCTCCCCGCCCCGGCCAGCAACGGCCCGAGCAGGCAACCGATACCCCACAGCTGCGCCACGTGAGCATTGGCCCGCACCAGTTCGTCATCCCGATAGCGCTCGCCGATCAGCACCAGTGACAATGTGAACAAGCCGCCCGCGCTGGCACCGAACAGGACCCACAGCGGCCAGATCGCCGGGTTATGCAGCAGCACTGGAATCACCAGGCTTGAGACCAGCAAGGTCAGTGCACAGCCGCTGAACAGCGTTCGCCGTGACATGCGATCGGCCAAGGCGCCAATCGGTAATTGCAGCACCGCATCACCCACCACCACAGTGCTGACCATGAACAACGCCACCTCCGTGGTGAACCCTTGCTGCAGGCAGTAGACCGGCAGTAGCGTCAGGATCATCGCCTCGAATGCCGCAAACAGCGCGATCGCCCAGGCGATCACCGGCAGACGCCGACAAAAGCCGAACAGATCGGCGAAGGTCACGCTGCACGCCTCAGTGGTCGGTGCACCGCCGCGCCCCAGCAGAATCAGCGGTGCAACCAGCAACAAGCCGCTCGCCGCCCAGAAGCCGAAATCATCGTCAGAGCCCAGAAAACCTAGAACCAACGGGCCGGCCAACTGGCTAAGTGCATAGCTGCTGCCATACAGCGCTACCAACCGGCCACGCCACTGTTCGACCACCAACTGGTTGATCCAGCTCTCACCAAGGATGAACACCACCGTCAGCGACATACCGATCATCAAGCGCAGTACCAGCCACAGGGCATAACTGGGCAGCAGCGCCACCAGGCTGATCGACAGCGCCCCACCCCACAGGCACAGACGCATGGCCATGGGTACGCCGACCCAACCGGCAAGGCGGCTGGCCAGGCTGGCACCGACCAGCACACCTAGGGCCGGCATCGCCGCCATCACGCCGATGGCGAATCCACCGTAGCCCCAACCCTCCAGGCGCAGGGACACCAGCGGCATACTCACGCCGAGCGCAAGCCCGACACTGAGCACCGACGCCAGGACGGCAAAGTAGGTTCCCCAACGCATAGCGGCCTCCGGGTAAGAATTCTGGCAAAAAGCATCGCGGGGCAAGCCCGCTCCCACTACTCATGTGGGAGCGGGCTTGCCCCGCGAAAAAAGGCGCTACCCGATTACAGCTTGATCCAGGTCGCCTTCAGCTCGGTGTACTTATCCAGCGCGTGCAGCGACTTGTCACGGCCGTTACCCGACTGCTTGAAGCCACCGAACGGCGCGGTCATGTCGCCACCGTCGTACTGGTTGACCCAGACACTGCCGGCGCGCACGGCGCGGGCGGTCTTGTGCGCCTTGGAAATGTCCGAGGTCCAGATGCCCGCCGCCAGGCCGTATGGCGTGTCGTTGGCGATGGCCACGGCCTCTTCGGCGGTGTCGAAGGTGATCACCGACAGTACCGGGCCGAAGATCTCTTCCTTGGCGATCTTCATCGCATTGGTCACGCCGTCGAAGATAGTCGGCTCGACGTAGGTGCCACCGGTCTCTTCGAGGATGCGCTTGCCACCAGCCAGCAGCTTGGCGCCATCCTGGTGACCGGCCTCGATGTAGGACAGCACGGTGTTCATCTGCTGGGTGTCGACCAGGGCACCGACGGTGGTTGCCGGGTCCAGCGGGTTGCCCGGTTTCCAGGCCTTGAGGGCCTCGACCACCATGGGCAGGAACTTGTCCTTGATCGAGCGCTCGACCAACAGGCGCGAACCTGCGGTGCAGACTTCGCCCTGGTTGAAAGCGATGGCGCTGGCGGCGGCCTCAGCGGCGGCCTGCAGGTCAGGGGCGTCGGCGAAGACGATGTTCGGGCTCTTGCCACCGGCTTCCAGCCACACGCGCTTCATGTTCGACTCACCGGCATAGACCATCAGCTGCTTGGCGATCTTGGTCGAACCGGTGAACACCAGGGTGTCGACGTCCATGTGCAGGGCCAGGGCCTTGCCCACGGTGTGTCCGTAGCCTGGCAGCACGTTCAGCACGCCAGCCGGAATACCGGCCTCGATGGCCAGCTGGGCGATGCGGATTGCGGTCAGCGGCGATTTTTCGGACGGTTTGAGCACGATGGAGTTGCCGGTGGCCAGGGCTGGGCCCAGCTTCCAGCACGCCATCAGCAGCGGGAAGTTCCACGGCACGATGGCACCGACCACACCCACGGGCTCGCGGGTCACCAGGCCCAGTTGGTCGTGCGGGGTCGGGGCGACTTCGTCGTAGACTTTGTCGATGGCTTCGGCAGTCCAGTGGATGGCCTGCGCCGCGCCCGGAATGTCGATGGTGGAGGAGTCACCGATCGGCTTGCCCATGTCGAGGGTTTCGAGCAGGGCCAGTTCCTCGACGTTCTTGCGCAGCAAGTCGGCGAAGCGGATCAGCTTGGCCTTGCGCTTGGCCGGGGCCAGGCGCGACCAAGCGCCGGATTCGAACACGGCGCGGGCGTTGTCGACAGCGCGGTTGGCGTCGGCCAGGTCGCAGCTGGCGACCTTGGCCAGGAAGCGTCCGTCCACCGGGCTCAGGCAGTCGAAGGTTTCACCGGATGCGGCATCGGTGTATTCGCCGTTGATGAAGGCGCGGCCTTCGATCTTCAGTTGCTGGGCACGCTGTTCCCAGTCCGCACGAGTCAGGGTGGTCATAGGAAACTCCTCTCTTGTTAAGGTGCAACGCCGCACTGAGGACTCACGGGCGCTGTCAGAAATTCTGGCCGGGTGACGACGCACACGGGCACCTGCCACCCTAAACCAGGGCGGGGAAACTATCAATATATTTGACACCAACGGCTCAAATGCCTACTGATGTTCATTTTATTAAACAACGACAGGGTAACCACCATGAGTATCACCAGCATCGTCGACTTTGCCCAAGTTCTGACCGAAGCCGAACGCTACCGTCCGGCAGCGGAGAAAATCCTCAAGGGCGAGCCTGACCAGGCTGTCTACAACCACTACACCAGCCCGTGCGGGCAGTTCGCTGCGGGCGTCTGGGAAGGCGAGGTGGGCCAGTGGACGGTGAACTACACCGAGCACGAGTACTGCGAGATCGTCCAGGGTGTGTCGGTGCTGCGCGACCAGGACGGCGGCGCCAAGACCTTGCGTGCCGGCGATCGCTTTGTGATCCCCGCAGGCTTCAAGGGCACCTGGGAAGTGCTGGAGCCGTGCCGCAAGATCTATGTGATGTTCGAGCAGAAATGAACCCAATCGCGGGGCCCGGCTTCATGCAGGCCCCGCGATGACTTTGCTGGAGACATAAAAAAACCCGCCACCTTGCGGTTGCGGGTTTTTCAGGTTGCCGATCAATTACTTGATCTTGGCTTCCTTGTACACCACGTGCTTGCGGACGACCGGATCGTACTTCTTGATCTCGATCTTGTCCGGAGTGGTGCGCTTGTTCTTGTCGGTGGTGTAGAAGTGGCCGGTACCGGCACTCGAAACCAGACGGATCAATTCACGCATGATGTTCTCCTTTAAACCTTGGCGCCAGCGCGACGGATGTCGACCAGAACGGCATCGATGCCGCGCTTGTCGATGATACGCATGCCTTTGGCGGAAACGCGCAGACGCACGAAGCGCTTCTCGGACTCAACCCAGAAACGGTGGTGCTGCAGGTTCGGCAGGAAACGACGACGGGTTTTGTTGTTTGCGTGGGAAATATTGTTCCCAGTTACCGGACCCTTACCGGTAACTTGACAGACTCTCGACATGCCTCAGCCCTCTAAAACCACATGCCCAACCCGGCATGGGTTGGCCGCTTAATCTCTCAGTCAATGGCGCCAAGGCGCCGTGTTCCCGGGGGTCTTATCGGCCGGGTGCGCTTACGCGACAGACCGAGCCCCTAGAAAAGAGCGCTGCTTTATACCAGAAAGACTCCGCCACAACAACAGAATATGAGAGTTCCGGTCGGGCCGAGCGCGCCTGGGCAGCATAACGACTGGGGCGGCAAGCTGTCGACCGCCCGTCGCCGAATTAATGCGAAAGGGTGTGGTCATTTGCCCATGCCCGCACTAGGGTAGGACATTTCCTCAATTTCCAGACTGCACCGGCAGATGGGCCACCGACCAGCCAAGGAGTCACCATGCGTGCCGCCGCCCTTTCCCTCCTGTTCACCACCCTGTGCGCCACGGGCCTTGCCCAGGCCGCAGCGCTGTCGGTGTGCACCGAAGCCAGCCCCGAAGGCTTCGACGTGGTGCAGTACAACTCGCTGACCACTACCAACGCCTCGGCCGACGTGCTGATGAACCGCCTGGTCGAGTTCGATGCCGCCGAGGGCAAGGTGGTGCCAAGCCTGGCGCAAAGCTGGACGGTGTCGCCTGACGGCCTGGTCTACGACTTCAAGCTGCGCCCGGACGTGAAGTTTCACACCACCGCTTACTTCAAGCCGACCCGCGAACTGAACGCCGACGACGTCCTGTTCAGCTTCCAACGCATGCTTTATCCGGCCCACCCCTGGCACAAGACCGCCCCGGGCGGCTACCCGCATGCCCAATCTCTGCAACTGGGCAGCTTGATCAAGGCCATCGACGCACCCGAGCCGCACACCGTGCGCTTCACCCTGACCCACGCCGACGCCACTTTCCTGGCCACCCTGAGCATGGGTTTTGCCTCGATCTACTCCGCCGAATATGCCGACAAGCTGCTCAAGGCCGGCACCCCCGAGAAACTCAACAACCAGCCAGTGGGCACCGGCCCGTTCGTCTTCCAGCGTTTCCAGAAAGACGCCGTGGTGCGCTACCGCGCCAACCCTGACTATTTCGCCGGCAAGCCGTCGGTCGACCCGCTGATCTACGCCATCACCCCGGACGCCAACGTCCGCCTGCAAAAGATCAGGCGCGGCGAATGCCAGGTGGCCCTGTCGCCCAAGCCGCTGGACATCGCCGAGGCCGACAAGGACGGCAACCTCAAGGTCGCCACCACCCCGGCATTCATGACCGCCTTCGTCGCCATCAACAGCCAGCACCCGCCACTGGACAAGCCTGAAGTGCGCCAGGCCATCAACCTGGCCTTCGACAAGCCGGCCTACCTCAAGGCCGTGTTCGAAGATACCGCCACTGCCGCCAACGGTCCTTATCCGCCGAATACCTGGAGCTATGCCAAGGACCTGCCCGGCTACACACTCGATCACAAGAAAGCCAAGGCATTGCTGGCCAAGGCCGGCCTGGGCAAGGGTTTCGAGACCACCATCTGGACCCGCCCGTCGGGCAGCCTGCTCAACCCCAACCCCAGCCTGGGCGCACAGATGCTGCAGGCCGACCTTGCGAAAATCGGCATCAAGGCCGAGATCCGCACCATCGAGTGGGGCGAGCTGATCCGCCGCGCCAAGGCCGGCGAGCACGACCTGCTGTTCATGGGCTGGGCCGGAGACAACGGCGACCCGGACAACTTCCTCAGCCCGCAGTTTGCCTGCGCCGCGGTCAAGTCCGGGACCAACTTCGCGCGCTTCTGCGACAACCGCCTGGACCAGCTGATCAACGCCGGCCGCACCACCAACGACCAGAGCGTGCGCAGCCGCCTGTACCAGCAGGCTCAGACGCTGATCCAGCAGCAGGCGCTGTGGCTGCCGCTGGCGCATCCGACTGCGGCAGCGTTGCTGCGCCAGGACGTACAGGGTTACCAGGTGAGCCCGTTCGGGCGGCAGGATTTCAGCAAGGTCTCAGTCAACCGCTGACGCCCAATCACGAGGCAAGCCCACAGTCATTGTGACAGCGGGCTTGCCCCGCGCTGCCTAACCGGCCAGCCATCCATGCTCGACCATCGACAAAGGCTCGCCATCACCCACGATGACATGGTCCATCACCCGCACATCGATCAGCGCCAGCGAGCGCTTGAGCATCAGCGTCAAGTGCACGTCATCCTGACTCGGCTCGCATATGCCCGACGGATGGTTATGGCAAAGGATCAGGGCCGCCGCGTTGTGCAGCAATGAGCGCCGAACGACCTCGCGGGGGTAGATACTCGCGCGGTCTATGGTGCCACGGAACAGTATCTCGAACGCCAGCGGCCGATGTTTGGTGTCCAGGAACAGGCAGCCGAACACCTCGCTGGACTCGTGCCGCAGCATGGACTTGAGATAGCGCCTCACCGAGGCCGGGCTCTCCAGAACCGACGCACGCTCGATGTGCTCGTCCAGGTAGCGCCTGCCTATTTCCAGCAATGCCTGCAACTGCGCATACCGCACCGGCCCCAGGCCAGGCTCGCGCAGCACCATGGCCCGATCCGCCTCGAGGAACTGGCGCAGCCCGCCGAACTTTGCCAGCAACCCACGCGCCAGGTCGAGCACATTGCGCCCGGCAACCCCAGACCCCAGCAGAACCGCCAGCAATTCCGCATCCGACAGGATCCCCGCGCCACGCTGCAACAACTTCTCCCTCGGCCGTTCTTCAGCCGGCCACTCCCTGATGTTCATTTCCCCTCCTCGCCTGCCACTACGGCCCCTTTGGGCGCTGTGTTAATCTAGTTCGCTTCGAAAATGCGACGATCTGCCGCAGGCAGCTGTCGTCGCCACCCGCTTTCACTGGAATAAGGCAAGGCCTATGCAGCGGTTGTATCGCAAGCGCATCGTTCTCGGCGTGGGTGGCGGCATCGCCGCCTACAAGAGCGCCGAGCTGATTCGCCGACTCCTGGAACACGGCGCGCAGGTGCGCGTGGTCATGACCCGTGGTGGCGCCGAGTTCATCACCCCGCTCACGCTGCAGGCGCTGTCCGGCCACCCGGTGCACATGGACCTGCTCGACCCCGCGGCCGAAGCGGCCATGGGCCATATCGAGCTGGCCAAATGGGCCGACCTGGTGCTGATCGCCCCGGCCACCGCCGACCTGATGGCGCGCATGGCCCAGGGCATGGCCGACGACCTGCTGACCACCCTGGTGCTGGCCACCGACGCCACCGTTGCCGTCGCCCCGGCGATGAACCAGGCCATGTGGCGCGACCCGGCGACCCAGGCCAACCTCGAGCTGCTCAAGAGCCGCGGCATCCAGGTATTCGGCCCGGCTTCCGGCAGCCAGGCCTGTGGCGACGTGGGCCTGGGTCGCATGCTCGAAGCCACCGACCTGGCGTGGTGCGCCGCCGAAAGCTTCAAGCGCCAGGCCCTGACCGGCAAGCACGTGCTGATCACCGCCGGCCCCACCCAAGAGAACATCGACCCGGTGCGCTACATCACCAACCATAGTTCAGGGAAGATGGGCTTCGCCCTGGCCGAGGCCGCCGCCGAAGCCGGAGCTCGGGTTACCCTCGTCACCGGTCCTGTGCACCTGCAGACCCCCGACCGGGTCAGTCGCATCGACGTGGTCAGCGCGCGGGACATGCTCGCGGCCTGCGAAGCAGCCATGCCGTGCGACCTGTTTATCGCCTCGGCTGCGGTCGCGGACTACCGCCCGGAGGTCGTCGCCCCTCAGAAGCTTAAGAAAGATCCCACCACCGGCGACGGCATGCTGCTGCAGATGGTGCGCAATCCCGATATCCTTGCGACCATTGCCGGTCGCGCCGACCGCCCGTTCAGCGTCGGCTTCGCCGCCGAGACCGAGCACCTGCTCGACTACGCCACGCGCAAGCTCAAGGACAAGAACCTCGACCTGATCGTCGCCAATGATGTGGCCAACCCCAGCATCGGCTTCAACAGCGAGGAAAATGCCCTGACCGTGATAGACCGGCAGCAGCATCAAACCCTTTTCGCGCAGACCAGCAAAGGCAAGATTGCCCGCCAGTTGGTCGCCTTCATCGCCGAACGGCTCAACCAGGTTCAATAAGTTACATGCACGCTCTTCAAGCCAAGATCCTCGACCCACGCCTAGGCACCGAATTCCCCCTGCCGCAGTACGCCACCCCCGGTTCCGCCGGGCTGGACCTGCGTGCCCTGCTCAAGGAGGACACCGTCCTCGAACCGGGCCAGACCCTGCTGATCCCCACCGGCCTGTCGGTGTACATCGGCGACCCGGGCCTGGCGGCCATGATCCTGCCGCGCTCGGGCCTGGGCCATAAGCACGGCATCGTGCTGGGCAACCTGGTTGGCCTGATCGACTCCGACTACCAGGGCGAGCTGATGGTGTCCTGCTGGAACCGTGGTAACACGCCGTTCACCATCACCGTCGGCGAGCGCATTGCGCAACTGATCCTGGTGCCGGTGGTGCAGGCGCACTTCGATATCGTCGAGCAGTTCGACGAAACCCAGCGTGGCGCCGGCGGCTTCGGCCATTCGGGCACCCGCTGAGCCAACGACAGACCGTTGGGCCATGGATGGCGAACTCTGCGGCGAAACCACCGTCCAAGCGTTCAGTTTGTGCCTGCCCAGAAGCCTTTGAATACTTGGAGTCCCCAGAGATGAACGACATGGCCCAGCTGGTCCCCGCACTGCCCGACAGCATCTTCCGCGCCTATGACATCCGCGGCGTGGTCGGCAAGACCCTGCATGCCGAGACCGCCTACTGGATCGGTCGCGCCATCGGCGCCCAGACCCTCGCCCAGGGCGAGCCACAGATCTCGGTCGGCCGTGACGGCCGCCTGTCCGGCCCGATGCTGGTCGAGCAACTGATCAAAGGCCTGGCCGACGCCGGTTGCCAGGTCAGCGATGTCGGCCTGGTGCCGACCCCAGCGCTGTACTACGCCGCCAACGTGCTGGCTGGCAAGTCGGGGGTGATGCTCACCGGCAGCCACAACCCGTCGGACTACAACGGTTTCAAGATCGTCATCGCCGGCGACACTCTCGCCAACGAGCAAATCCAGGCCTTGCTGACGCGTTTGAAGAGCAACGACCTGTCCCGCGGCGAAGGCCGCGTGGAAAAGGTCGAGATCCTTGATCGCTACTTCCAGCAGATCGTCGCCGACGTGAAACTGGCCAAGCGCCTGAAGGTGGTGGTCGACTGCGGCAACGGCGCCGCCGGCGTGGTCGCTCCGCAACTGATCGAAGCGCTGGGCTGCGACGTCATCCCGCTGTTCTGCGAAGTCGACGGCAACTTCCCCAACCACCACCCGGATCCGGGCAAGCCCGAGAACCTGGAAGACCTGATCGCCAAGGTGAAAGAGACCGGCGCCGATATCGGCCTGGCCTTCGACGGCGACGGTGACCGCGTGGGTGTGGTGACCAACACTGGCAGCATCGTCTACCCCGACCGCCTGCTGATGCTGTTCGCCCAGGACGTTCTATCGCGTAACCCGGGCGCCGAGATCATCTTCGACGTCAAATGCACGCGCCGCCTGACACCGCTGATCGAACAGCACGGTGGCCGTGCCTTGATGTGGAAGACCGGCCACTCGCTGATCAAGAAGAAGATGAAACAGACCGGCTCGCTGCTGGCTGGCGAGATGAGCGGGCACATCTTCATCAAGGAACGCTGGTACGGTTTTGACGACGGCATCTACAGCGCCGCGCGCCTGCTGGAGATCCTCAGCAAGGCCGGACAGAACGCCGAACGCCTGTTCGCCGCGTTCCCAAATGATATTTCCACGCCGGAAATCAACATTGATGTGACCGACGAGGGTAAATTCAGCATCATTGATGCACTGCAACGCGACGCCGACTGGGGCGAAGCCAGCCTGACCACCATCGACGGTGTGCGGGTCGACTATCCCCACGGCTGGGGCCTGGTTCGCGCCTCCAACACCACACCGGTGCTGGTGCTGCGCTTCGAGGCCGACAGCGCCGCAGAACTCGACCGAATCAAGGCTGTATTCCGCACGCAGTTGCTGCGGGTCCAACCAGGCCTGCAACTGCCGTTCTGACGACTATCCGTTCCTTACCTGGAGCCCTGCATGACCCTCGATCGCGATGCCGCTTCCCATGTAGCCGAGGTTTTGTCCGAAGCACTGCCTTACATCCGCCGCTTCGTCGGCAAGACCCTGGTGATCAAGTACGGCGGCAACGCGATGGAGAGTGAGGAGCTCAAGACCGGCTTCGCCCGTGACATCGTGCTGATGAAGGCTGTAGGCATCAACCCGGTGGTGGTTCACGGTGGCGGCCCGCAGATCGGCGACCTGCTCAAGCGCCTGTCGATCGACAGCCACTTCATCGATGGCATGCGCGTCACCGACGCGGCGACCATGGACGTGGTGGAGATGGTCCTGGGCGGCCAGGTGAACAAGGACATCGTCAACCTGATCAACCGCCACGGCGGCAGCGCCATCGGCCTGACCGGCAAGGATGCTGAGCTGATCCGCGCCAAGAAGCTCACCGTCACCCGCCAGACCCCGGAAATGACCACCCCGGAAATCATCGACATCGGCCATGTCGGCGAGGTCGTCAGCGTCAACACCGACCTGCTGAACATGCTGGTCAAGGGTGACTTCATTCCGGTGATCGCGCCGATCGGCGTGGGTGCCAACGGCGAGTCGTACAACATCAACGCCGACCTGGTAGCCGGCAAGGTGGCCGAGGCGCTGAAGGCCGAGAAGCTGATGCTGCTGACCAACATCGCCGGCCTGATGGACAAGCAGGGCGAGGTCCTCACCGGGCTGAGCACCGAGCAGGTCAACGAGTTGATCGCCGACGGCACCATCTACGGTGGCATGCTGCCGAAGATCAAGTGCGCGCTGGATGCAGTCCAGGGCGGCGTGAACAGCTCGCACATCATCGACGGCCGCGTGCCGAATGCCGTGCTGCTGGAGATTTTCACCGACAGCGGCGTGGGCACGCTGATCAGCAACCGCAAGCCACGCTGATTCAACCAGCCCACTGCTATGCAAGCCCGCCCCCCACGCAGATGGAGGGTACGGGCTTGTAGCGCGATAAGACGAGCACTGCCCAGAACAGCCCCACAGCAGTGTCGGACGGGTACTACAACATCTGCTTTCATCGGCTGATTAGCATGGAGACTTCCCACACACAGGAGATCCAGCGATGAAAAAAGACGAGGTTCCCTACGGCAGCGATGTTTCCGCAGGTAGCTACGAGTGTGCCGACTGCGGCTACGAGTACTCCAATCAGGGTAAGAAGTCACTCCCGCCTTGCCCCGATTTCGACACCATCTCCCACCCGAAGCGGGCCTGGAAGATCCTGACTGGTGTCGGCGACGCCGTGCAGGACCCCTACCCCAACGGCCGTTGAAACACCGGCATGAAAAAGGCGACCTCAGGGTCGCCTTTTCCGTTGCCGTGTGCGCGTCAGATACCGTACTGGGCGCGGTAGGCTTCGACCGCCGGCAGGTGTTGCTTGAGCTGCGGGTCGTCAGCCAGGAATTCCAGTACCTGGGTCAGCGAGACGATGCTCACGACCGGGATACCGAAGTCGCGCTCGACCTCCTGGATCGCCGACAGCTCGCCATTGCCGCGCTCTTCGCGGTTCAGCGCGATCAGCACGCCAGCAGCCTTGGCCTGCTGGGCGTTGATGATCTGCATCACTTCGCGGATGGCAGTACCGGCGGTGATCACGTCGTCGATGATCAGCACGTCGCCGGCCAGCGGGGCGCCGACCAGGTTGCCGCCCTCGCCGTGGTCCTTGGCTTCCTTGCGGTTGAAGCACCATGGCACGTCGAGCTGGTGCTGGTCAGCCAACGCCACCGCCGTGGTGGCTGCCAGCGGAATGCCCTTGTACGCCGGGCCGAACAGCACGTCGAAGGAGATCTTGCTGTCGACGATGGCCGCCGCGTAGCAACGCCCCAGCTGCGCCAGGGCGGACCCGGTGTTGAACAGACCGGCATTGAAGAAGTACGGGCTGGTACGCCCCGATTTCAGGGTGAACTCACCGAAGCGCAGAACGCCGCGATCGATGGCAAAACGGATGAAGTCGCGCTGATACGGCTGCATGAAAGGTCCCGGACACCACGGATTTAGCTAAATGTGTTGAGCTCGGGTATCATACACGCACGAGATTTTTGGGGCCATTTATGCGGATCATCAGTGTGAACGTAAATGGCATTCAGGCTGCGGCCGAGCGAGGATTGCTCAGCTGGTTGCAAGCCCAGAATGCCGACGTCATCTGCCTTCAGGATACCCGCGCCTCGGCCTTTGAACTCGACGACCCAGCTTTCCAGCTCGATGGCTATTTCCTTTACGCCTGCGACGCGGAGGTGCCCACCCAAGGTGGCGTGGCACTTTACTCGCGCATGCAGCCCAAGGCAGTCATCACCGGCCTGGGCTTCGAGACAGCCGACCGCTACGGGCGTTATCTGCAAGCAGATTTCGACAAAGTCAGTATTGCCAGCCTGTTGCTGCCTTCGGGCATGAACGGCGACGAGGACTTGAACCAGAAATTCAAGTTGATGGACGACTTCGCCAAGTACCTGGACAAGCAGCGCCGCAAGCGTCGCGAGTACATTTACTGCGGTTCGTTCTACGTGGCGCAGCAGAAGCTAGACATCAAGAACTGGCGTGACAGCCAGCAGTCGCCGGGCTTCCTGCCGCCCGAGCGCGCCTGGATGGACGCCATCGTCGGCGACATGGGCTATGTCGATGCCCTGCGCGAAGTCAGCCGTGAAGGCGACCAGTACAGCTGGTGGCCGGACAACGAGCAGGCCGAGATGCTCAACCTGGGTTACCGGTTCGACTACCAGATCCTTACCCCAGGCCTGCGCCGCTTCGTGCGCAACGCTCGCCTGCCGCGCCAGCCGCGCTTCTCCCAGCACGCGCCGCTGATCGTGGACTATGACTGGACGCTGACCATCTGAGGATGGCACGCACAAAAAAGCCGACCATCAGGTCGGCTTTTTTGTGTCTATCTGATCGGCCGCCAGATGAAGGGATAGCGATATGGCTGCCCTTCATTGGTCTTGACCGCTGCCAGGATGATCAGGATCAGCACCGCCACCATCAGCACGGCGAACAGCAGGATGCCGATGAACACGAACATCAGCAGGAAGCAGACGAAACCGGCGATGGTCACGCTGATCTGGAAGTTCAGCGCCTCCTTGCCCTGGGCATCGATGAACGGGTCCTGCTCGCGCTTGAGGTGCCACAGCACCAACGGGCCCAGCAAATGCCCAAGGGGCAGCACCAGCCCCAATAATGCCGAGAGGTGGCAGAACATCGCCCATTGCCGGACATCGGCGCTGGGCGGGGTGATCGGCAGATCCGAGTCGTTCATATCCCGCACCTCCCTGGTGTCTGCTCAGTCGGCCAGCGCCGCCTTCTGCAGTTCGAAGATTTCGTCCATGCCTTTCTGCGCCAGCGCCAGCATGGCGTTGAAGTCGTCAGGCTGGAACGGCGCGCCCTCGGCGGTGCCCTGCACCTCGATGAAACCACCGGCGCTGGTCATGACCACGTTCAGGTCGGTCTCGGCGGCGGAGTCCTCGAGGTAGTCGAGGTCGAGCACGGCCTCGCCCTGGTACATGCCCACCGATACCGCAGCGATCATGTGCTTGAGCGGGTTGCCACCCTTGAGACCGCCACGTTTCTTGATCACCGCCAGGGCGTCGCACAGAGCGACCATGGCGCCGGTGATCGAGGCAGTGCGGGTGCCGCCGTCGGCCTGGATCACGTCGCAGTCGACGTACAGGGTGATGTCGCCGAGCTTGCTCATGTCCAGCGCGGCGCGCAGGGAGCGGCCAATCAGGCGCTGGATCTCGAGGGTGCGGCCGCCTTGCTTGCCACGGCTGGCCTCGCGTTGGTTACGCTCGCCGGTGGAGCGCGGCAGCATGCCGTACTCGGCGGTCAGCCAACCTTGGCCCTGGCCTTTGAGGAAGCGGGGAACACCGTTCTCGACGCTGACCGTGCAGATGACCTTGGTGTCACCGAACTCGACCAGAACCGATCCTTCGGCGTGCTTGGTGTAGTTGCGAGTAATGCGGATCGAGCGGAGCTGATCGGCGGCGCGACCACTTGGACGTTTCATCTGGAATACCTGTACGGGGACTTTGAATCTGCCGAGCATTATAGAGCCCGACACCCGACGAAGGCACGCCTGTCGTCGCGCTCGCGCAGCCTGTCGTGTTTTCCGACAGGTTTAGGGGCGACCGTTAGCATGGCTGGATTGGGCGCCCGCGCCGCACTGCGCTACAATCCTGCGCCTTGCAGCCGACAGGCTCCCCGTCCACCTGAATACGCGAGGTACTCCCCATGGTGCATAGCATGACCGCTTTTGCTCGTGTCGAGCGCGCTGGCAGCCAAGGCACCCTGGTCTGGGAGCTGCGCTCGGTCAACCACCGCTATCTCGAACCCCACCTGCGCCTGCCCGAGGCCCTGCGCGACCTCGAGGGCGCCGTACGCGAAGGCCTGCGCCAAGGCCTCTCGCGCGGCAAGGTCGAGTGCACCCTGCGCCTTAGCGAGGACAGCACCGGCAAGCCACTGCAGGTCGATCGCGAACGTGCCGCGCAACTGGTGGCCGCCGCCGAAACCGTCGCCAGCCTGATCAAGCAACCGGCACCGCTCAACCCGCTGGAAGTACTGGCCTGGCCGGGCGTGCTGGTGGCCGACGCCACCGATCCGCAAGCGCTCAATGCCGAAGCCATCGCACTGTTCGACGAAGCCCTGACCGAACTCAAGGCCGGCCGCCAACGCGAAGGCGCCGAACTGGCCCGGCTGATCAACGAGCGCCTGGACAGCATGGCCGGCGAAGTCGCCACCCTGCGCACCCTGGTGCCGCAGATGCTGGCCGCGCAACGGCAGAAGGTCCTCGATCGCTTCGGCGATATGAAGGCCGAGCTCGACCCGCAGCGCCTGGAGCAGGAAATGGTCCTGCTGGCGCAGAAGAGCGACGTCGCCGAAGAGCTGGACCGCCTCAGCACCCACGTCACCGAAGTGCGCCGTGTGCTCAAGTCGGGCGGCGCCGCTGGCCGGCGCCTGGACTTCCTGATGCAGGAGCTCAACCGCGAAGCCAACACCCTTGGCTCCAAGGCATTCGACCCACGCAGCACGCAGGCGGCAGTCAACCTGAAGGTGCTGATCGAACAGATGCGTGAACAAGTACAGAACATCGAGTAAGGCCACCCCTACCATGAACCACAGCAGCGGCACCCTCTACATCGTCTCGGCCCCGTCCGGCGCCGGCAAGACCAGCCTGGTCACTGCCCTGATCAAGGACGACGAGCGCGTCCGCGTCTCGGTCTCCCACACAACCCGTGCCATGCGCCCGGGCGAGGAACACGGGGTCAACTATCACTTCGTGGTTCACGAAGAGTTCAAGGCACTGATCGCCCAGGGCGATTTCCTCGAGCACGCCGAAGTGTTCGGCAACTTCTACGGCACTTCGCGCAGCGCCCTGCAGGAAACCCTCGACCAGGGCTACGACCTGATCCTGGAGATCGACTGGCAAGGTGCCCAGCAGGTGCGCAAGCTGATGCCCGAGGCGCGTTCGATCTTCATCCTGCCGCCAAGCCAGGAGGCCCTGCGCCAACGCCTGGACGGCCGTGGCCAGGACAGCGAGGAAATCATCGCCGGACGCATGAAGGAAGCGGTCAGCGAGATGGTGCACTACGACGAATATGAGTACGTCATCATCAACGATGACTTCGCAGTGGCACTGGAAGAAATGAAGGCAGTGTTCGCATCGAACCGTCTGCTGCTGAAAAAACAGCAACAGCGCCATGGAGCACTGCTGAAACAACTGGTCGGCTGAAAAAGCATCGCGGGGCAATCCCGCCGCCACGCGTTTGGCGTGGCGGCGGGATTGCCCCGCGAGGATTCCGACTGGTTTATTCCTGCAACTGCAACGTCGCCTGCTGACGCAGGGTAGCCCCCAGGAAGTACGCTGGCGCACGCAGCCGCGACAGCAGCATCAGCACGATACCCAGCGCCGAGATGATCGCCGCGATCACGAATACCAGCCCCAGCCCACCCACATGCGAGCCGCTGCCGAAGTCTGGCGAGGCGCTGTCGATCGCCGTGCGCAGGAAGATCACCGACAGGATCAGGCCACCCACCAGCGGGCACACGCCGCGCATGAAGAAGTGGCGCACGCTGTCGAACAGGCTGCGGCGGAAGTACCACACGCAGGCGAAGGCCGTCAGCGAGTAGTAGAAGCAGATCATCATGCCCAGGGCGGTGATGGTATCGGCCAGCACGTTCTCGCTGAGGGTACGCATGGTCACGTAGAACAGGCCCGCGGCAATACCGGCACAGATCGTCGCGTAGCGCGGCGTCTGCGAACGCGGGCACACCGTGGCGAAGCGTTGCGGCACAGCGCCGTAGTAACCCATGGCGAGCAGGGTGCGCGCTGGCGAGACGAAGGTCGATTGCAGCGAGGCGGCGGTGCTGGCCAGCACCGCGATGGACATCAGAATCGCCAGCGGGCCCATGACCGGCCCGGCCAGGTGGGCGAACACGTTCTCCTGGATGCGCGGATTGTTCAGGCCCAAGCCATGCTCGCTGATCCCGGCAAACTGGAGGGTGGCGATGGCGGTGAGCAGGTACAGGCCGAGGATCAGCAGCACGGTCCAGGTCGCCGCCTTGCCCGGCACTTCGTCGCTGCCGATCGACTCTTCGCTGACGGTCAGGCACACGTCCCAGCCCCAGAAAATGAAGATCGACAGCGACAGACCGGCGGCAAAGGCCGAGAACGACTCGACACCGAACGGGTTGAACCAGGCCAGGTCGAACGCCAGCGGCGGCGGCGCGGTGGTCTCGCCGAACGCGGCAAAGGCGAAGCCGATCAGGACCAGCAACTGCAAGGCCACCAGGCCGTACTGCACCGTCATGGTGGTGGCCATGCCGCGACAGCAGATCCACACTGCCAGGGCGATGAACACGCAACAGGTGGTGACGTTGATCAACAGGTTGTCCGCCAGCGCGGCCAGCTCCTGGTTGCCGGTGATCTGCGCCAGGAACAAGTAGAAGAAGTCCACCGCCACGCCTGCCAGGTTGGACAGCACGATGGTGGTGGCCACCACCAGCCCCCAGCCGCCAATCCAGCCGATCATCGGGCCGAAGGCCCGGGCCGACCAAGTGAAGGACGTGCCGCTGTCGGGCTCCGCCGAGTTCAGCTCGCGGTAGCCCAGGGCGACCAGCAGCATCGGCAGGAAGCCGACGATGAACACCGCCGGCAAGTGGGCGCCGACTTCACGCACGGTCGGGCCGAGCGCGCCAGTCAGAGTATAGACCGGTGCAATGGTGGAAATGCCCAGCACGACGCTGGCCAGCAGGCCGAGGCGGCCCTTGGCCAGGCCCTTGCTGCGCTGGGTGTTGCCCGAGTCGGCCGCCACGTCGGGTGGGCGGCCGGCTTCTGTGTAATCGCTCATGAGTATTTGCCGTAACTATTGGAATTGTTTTCACAGGCCCCCGTAGAGGGCCCGCTTCCACTCATTGAAAGCTCACTGCCGGGGTGGGTCATCCGAGACTACCGGGTGACGTCAGAGGGTCTTCTGGCGCACACCCTCCCGTGCAGCATGGGCAATGCAGGCCTCGCGGAACGCCTCGAACAGGCGCAGCGAAACCGGGTTTTCGGCGAAACGCCATTCAGGGTGCCACTGCACGCCGAGTACAAAGCCCGGCGCATCAGGCATCGACACCGCTTCAATAAGGCCATCCGGGGCCCGTGCCTCGACGCGCAGGCCCGGGGCCAGGCGGTCGATACCCTGGCTGTGCAGCGAGTTGACCTCGAACCGCGCAGCCAGGCCCAGGCGCTCGAACATCCCACCCGGCTGTATGCCGACGGGGTGACGAGGGCCGTATTGCACCTCCAGGGGTGCGTCCTCAGGTTCGCGGTGGTCCAGGTAGCCGGGCAATTCCTGCACCCGTTGGTGCAGGCTGCCACCGAGGGCCACGTTCAGTTCCTGGAATCCACGGCAGATGCAGAGCACCGGCACACCCGCGGCAATGGCCGCCTGCAGCAGCGGCAAGGTCAGGCGGTCACGTGCAAGATCGTGCCGGGTGCCTTCCGCGCTGGGCGCGCCATTGTAATGATGCGGCTCGACATTTGAAGGCGAACCGGTAAAAAGAATGCCATCGAGCCTGGCCAGCAGCGCCTGCGTGTCGCTGCCGCCGTCACGGGCCGGCAGGATCAGCGGCAGCCCGGCAAAGCCCGCGGCCTCGACATACTTGTCGCCCACCGTGTGCGACGAGTTCTTCCCCACCTGCTGGCGGCAGGCGCTGACACCGATCAAGGGGACCGCAATTGCGCTCATGGGCTTACACCGTGTGCAGGTACCAGTTGTACTCGAGGTCGGAGATCGACACTTCGAACTCGGCCAGCTCGCTCTCCTTGCAGGCCACGAAAATGTCGATGTAGTCCGGGCTGATGTATTGGTTGAGGACTTCACTGTCATCCAGCGCGCGCAGGGCATCGCGCAGGTTGTTCGGCAGGCTCTGCTCCAACTGCTCGTACGAGTTGCCTTCGATCGGCGCGTCCGGCTCGACCTTGTTGGTCAGGCCGTGGTGAATGCCGGCGAGGATCGCCGCAAGCATCAGATACGGGTTGGCGTCGGCGCCAGCCACGCGGTGTTCGATGCGCACGTTCTCGCTGCTGTCGGTCGGCACGCGGACGGCCACGGTGCGGTTGTCCAGGCCCCAGCTCGGCGCGTTGGGCACGTAGAACTGGGCACCGAAGCGACGGTACGAGTTGATGTTCGGGCAGAGGAACGCCATCGATGCCGGCATGGTTTCCAGCACACCGCCGACGGCATGGCGCAGGGTGTCGCTTTGCAGCGGATCCTCATTGGCGAAGATGTTCTTGCCGGTTTTCTTGTCCAGCAACGAAATGTGCACGTGCAGGCCGTTGCCGGCCTGGCCCGGATAGGGCTTGGCCATGAAGGTGGAATCCATCTCATGGTCGTAGGCGACGTTCTTGATCAGGCGCTTGAGCAGGATCGCGTAGTCACAGGCCTTCAGCGGGTCGGCGACGTGGTGCAGGTTCACCTCGAATTGCGCCGGGGCGCTTTCCTTGACGATGGCATCAGCCGGAAGGCCCTGCTCCTTGGCGGCTTCGAGCATGTCCTGAAGGCAGTCGGCGTACTCATCGAGATCGTCGATCAGGTACACCTGGGTCGACTGCGGGCGCTTGCCCGAAATCGGCGAGCGCGGCGGCTGCGGGCGACCGTTGAGGTTGTCCTGGTCGATCAGGTAGAACTCCAGCTCGAACGCGGCGCAGATATCCAGGCCCAAGTCGTCGAACTTGCTCACCACCTGGCGCAGCACTTCCCGCGGGTCGGCAAAGAACGGCGCGCCGTCCAGCTCATGCATGGTCATCAGCAGCTGGGCGGTGGGGCGTTTCTGCCAGGGTTCGTCGCACAGCGTGCCAGGAATCGGCAGACAGATGCGGTCGGCGTCACCGATATCCAGGCCCAGCCCGGTGCTTTCGACGGTCGAGCCGTTGATATCCAGGGCAAATAGCGATGCCGGCAGGTTGATGCCCTTCTCGTACACCTTGTGCAGGCTGGCGCGCTCGATGCGCTTGCCGCGCACCACGCCGTTCATGTCGGAGATCAGCAGGTCGACGTACTGGGTATCCGGATGGGCATCCAGGAATTCATTCATCTCGCGGGAAGAACTGGCGCACGGGGAGACCGACGTCATGGCTGTACATCCTTTGATTCGGAGCGGCGATGTGGGAACTGCGGATGACGCCTTGGAGGGCGACGATGGTGCTGCTGTTGTTCTTTTCACTGGCCCATCGTTGGGGGCTGGTTGCCGACCGGCTGCATTGATTCCCGGGGGCCGTTCCACTATAAAATGGCCAAAACGCAACAGACATTGGCATTTTGGCAAGCAGAGCGTGCACCGATGCAATATCAGATCAATCATGCGGACCTTTCCCTGGTCCTGGCACTGGAGCGCGGCCGCTCGCTGGCCAAGGCAGCCGAACTGCTCAAGGTCGACGTTTCGACGGTGTTCCGCTCGATCCGCCGGCTGGAGTCGGCGCTGGGCACCGCCTTGTTCGTCAAGAGCCGTAAAGGCTACCTGCCTACCGACACCGCCCAGGCCCTGGCCGAGCAGGCCGAGCGCGCCGAGCAGGCGCTGGACGCGGCGCGCATCGCCCTGACCAGCGGTGAACAGGTGGTCAGCGGCACCGTGCGCCTGACCTGCACCGAGGCCGTGCTGCACAGCCTGCTGCTGCCGGCGCTGGCCGAGTTCATGCCCAACTATCCGGCGTTGTCGCTGGAGATGGGCACCTCCAACACTTTCGCCAACCTCAGCCGCCGCGATGCCGACATCGCCCTGCGCCTCACCAACACGCCGCCGGAGCACCTTGTCGGGCGCTGCCTGGGCTCGACCTCCTATGTGGTCTGCGGCCAGCCGGCGCTGCGCGAGCGGCTGCAGGAGGCGCCCCTGAGCGTGCCGTGGATCGCCCCCGACGATTCCATGCAGGATCACGCCACCGTGGTCTGGCGCAACCAGCATCATCCCGGCCTGATCCCGCGCTACCAGTGCAGCGGCATGTCGACCATAGCCCAACTGGTGACCACCGGCCTGGGCGTGGCGGCACTGCCCGACTACATGGTCCACGACCTGCCCGGCGTCGAGGCACTGAGCGGCCCGCTGCCCGGCTGCGACACCCAGTTATGGCTGCTGACGCGGCCCGATTGCCGTGCCCTGCGCTCGGTGCAGACGCTGTTCGAGGAGCTGACCCCGCGCCTGCGCGACGCGATGTTGCGTTAACGCGTCAAGGGCGGTTGTGCCGGCAAGGGACAGCACGCTATTGTCGGGCATCGGCGGTTGGCTCCAGTTGTCTGGATCGGCCCTATCGCTGGGCAAGCCCGCTCCCACGTTGCCCGACTCGGGAACACATGCATGGGAGCGGGCTTGCCCCGCGATACAGGCGACACAGGTACACCCGACAAAACAGCCCTTCCCTATTGGCTGGTGATTTTTTAAACTATCTAGTCCGCCTGCCCATTCTGGGCTGCACGCCTAACCGCATTTGCTACTGAGGAAGACCATGGCCCGCGTAACTGTTGAAGACTGCCTGGAACACGTGGATAACCGCTTTGAGCTGGTCATGCTCTCGACCAAGCGCGCCCGCCAGCTGGCTACCGGCGGCAAAGAGCCCCGCGTTGCGTGGGAAAACGACAAGCCGACCGTCGTCGCCCTGCGTGAAATCGCCGAAGGCATCGTCACGCCAGAGTTCATCGCCGCCGAAGAGATCGTCACCGAGGATCCGGTATTCGCCGCGTTCGAGGACGAGAACAACGAGGCCGTCTAATTGATGCCCAGTCGACACCGTGCGGCGCAAGGCCCTCTTCTACTGCAAGAGGTGAAACCATGCCGGGTATAGAAGCCCTCGCCGAACGGCTGTCGACCTATCTGGGCCCCGAACAGGTCAATCTGGTTCGCCGGGCCTACTTCTACGCCGAGCAGGCCCACGATGGCCAGCGCCGCCGCAGCGGCGAGCCCTACGTGACCCATCCGCTGGCAGTGGCCAGCATCCTTGCCGACATGCACATGGACCATCAGAGCCTGATGGCGGCCATGCTGCACGATGTGATCGAAGACACCGGCATCGCCAAGGAAGCCTTGAGCCAGCAATTCGGCGAGACCGTCGCCGAGCTGGTCGACGGGGTCAGCAAGCTGACCCAGATGAACTTCGAGACCAAGGCCGAGGCGCAGGCCGAGAACTTCCAGAAGATGGCCATGGCCATGGCCCGCGATATCCGCGTGATCCTGGTCAAGCTGGCCGACCGCCTGCACAACATGCGCACCCTGGAAGTGCTCTCCGGCGAAAAACGCCGGCGCATCGCCAAGGAAACCCTCGAGATCTACGCCCCCATCGCCAATCGTCTGGGCATGCACACCGTGCGCGTGGAGTTCGAGGACCTCGGCTTCAAGGCCATGCACCCGATGCGTTCGTCGCTGATCCACCGGGCAGTGAAGGCCGCGCGCGGCAACCGCAAGGAGATCGTCGCCAAGATCGAGACCTCGCTGGCCAACTGCCTGGCCGCCGACGGCATCGAAGGCGAGGTCAGTGGCCGACAGAAACACCTCTATGGCATCTACAAGAAGATGCGCGGCAAGCGCCGCGCCTTCACCGAGATCATGGACGTGTACGCCTTCCGCATCATCGTCGACAAGGTCGACACCTGCTACCGCGTGCTCGGTGCCGTGCACAACCTGTACAAGCCTCTGCCGGGCCGCTTCAAGGATTACATCGCGATCCCCAAGGCCAACGGCTACCAGTCGTTGCACACCACGCTGTTCGGCATGCACGGCGTGCCCATCGAAATCCAGATCCGCACCCGCGAAATGGAAGAGATGGCCAACAACGGCATCGCCGCGCACTGGCTGTACAAGTCCAACGAGGAAGAGCAGCCAAAAGGCAGTCATGCCCGCGCCCGCCAATGGGTCAAGGGCATCCTCGAGCTGCAGCAGCGCGCCGGCAACTCGCTGGAATTCATCGAGAGCGTGAAGATCGACCTGTTCCCGGACGAGGTCTACGTCTTCACCCCGAAAGGCCGGATCATGGAGCTGCCCAAGGGCTCCACCGCCGTCGACTTCGCCTACGCGGTACACACCGACGTCGGCAACAGCTGCATCGCCTGCCGCATCAACCGCCGCCTGGCACCGCTGTCCGAGCCACTGCAGAGCGGCTCCACCGTCGAGATCGTCAGCGCACCGGGGGCCCGGCCGAACCCGGCTTGGCTCAACTTCGTGGTCACCGGCAAGGCGCGCACGCATATCCGCCACGCCCTCAAGCAGCAGCGCCGCTCCGAGTCCATCAGCCTTGGCGAGCGCTTGCTGAACAAAGTGCTGACCGGCTTCGACAGCAGCCTTGAGAAGATCCCGCAGGAGCGCGTCCAGGCGATCCTCACCGAGTACCGCCTGGAGCTGGTCGAAGACCTGCTCGAAGACATCGGCCTGGGCAACCGCATGGCCTACGTGGTCGCCCGCCGCCTGCTGTCCGCCGAAGGCGAACAGCTGCCGGCCCCGGAAGGCCCGCTGGCGATCCGCGGCACCGAGGGCCTGGTGCTCAGCTACGCCAAGTGCTGCACGCCGATCCCGGGCGACCCGATCGTCGGCCACCTGTCGGCCGGCAAGGGCATGGTCGTGCACCTGGAAGACTGCCGCAACATCAGTGAAGTCCGACATAACCCGGAGAAGTGCCTGCAGCTCTCCTGGGCCAAGGACATCACCGGCGAGTTCAACGTCGAGCTGCGCGTCGAGCTGGAGCACCAGCGCGGCCTGATCGCCCTGCTGGCCAGCAGCGTCAACGCCGCCGACGGCAACATCGAGAAGATCAGCATGGACGAACGCGACGGCCGTATCAGCGTGGTCCAACTGGTGGTCAGCGTGCACGACCGCGTGCACCTGGCCCGTGTGATCAAGAAGCTGCGCACCTTGACCGGCGTGGTCCGCATCACCCGGATGCGTGCGTAGTCCGCCAACCGCAAGGAGTCATCATGAGCAAGACCGTCATCACCAGCGACAAGGCACCAGCCGCCATCGGCACTTACTCGCAAGCGATCAAGGCCGGCAACACCGTGTACATGTCGGGGCAGATCCCGCTCGACCCGAAAACCATGGAACTGGTCGAGGGCTTCGAAGCCCAGACCGTCCAGGTGTTCGAGAACCTGAAGTCGGTGGCCGAAGCCGCTGGCGGTTCGTTCAAGGACATCGTCAAGCTGAACATCTTCCTCACCGACCTGAGCCACTTCGCCAAGGTCAACGAGATCATGGGCCGCTACTTCGAGCAGCCCTACCCGGCCCGCGCCGCCATCGGCGTGGCTGCCCTGCCCAAGGGCGCCCAGGTCGAGATGGACGCCATCCTGGTTCTCGAGTAATACCCCGGTGACGGGTCAAGGCCCGTCACCCCCCTCCTGCCTCAAGGTTTTCACCATGCGCCACGCATTGCCTCTCACGCTGGCAGCCCTGCTCCTGGGCGGCTGCGCCAGCCACAAGCCTGAAGATTTCAACGGCACCTGGATCAACCAGGCCGCCATCGACGCCGCCAGCAAAGGCACCAGCCTGCGCCAGGCCCTGGACGCGAAGGGTCCGGTGTTCGAGTGGAAGATCGACGTCAAGAACCAGCAGGCCAGCTTCAGCAATGGCTTCGAGGCCGCCGACGGGCGCCTGAGCGCCAACGAGAAGGACTGGCAGGTCAACTTCGAAGGCGACCTGACCGAACAACTCAAGCTCAATGGCGACGAACTGGTGACTATCGACCCCTCCGGCCATCAGCAGACGTTCGTGCGCAGCAAGGCGCCAGAAGGCGCTGCGCTGGGCGGCAGTTTCGAGAAGGCGCTGTACCAGCAATACCTGGGCGGTGACTGGAAGATCGTCGAGGGCCAGGGCAAGGGCGGGTTAGTACGCTTCAGCGATACCGGCAATGTCACCGGCCTGCCCGGCCCGGACCGCTTTGCCCTGTGCCTGGCGGGTGACTGCGCGACCATGGGCGATGGCAACGACAGCCTGTGGCTGGAGCGCAACCAGCGTGGCGCGCCGTGGATCTTCAAGCGCGACGGCGACACCCTGGAGATCTTCCAGGCGGTGAACCGCGCCCAGCCGGACGAAATGCCGCAACTGACTGCCGGCGCCCGGCAGTGGGTGCTGGAAAAGGATTAGCCATCATCGCGGCGGCCCGACTGGCCCCGCGATAGAGCCAGATCTCTCAACCACGCCCTTGCAGAATGGCCGCATAGCCTTCTTTATAGCTCGGATACTGCGGCGCCCAGCCCAGTGCCCGAGCCCGCGCATTGCTGCAGCGCTTGCTGCCGGTACGCCGCACCCGCTGCTCGTCCGACCACTCGGTGACCCCCAGGTACTCGCGCAGCCAGCCCACCACCTCGGCCAGCGGCGCCGGATCGTCATCGACACCGATGTAGCAATCGTCCAACGCCACACCCCGGGCATCGGCCTGCAGCAGGTGCGCCAGCAAACCAGCGGCATCCTCGGCGTGAATGCGGTTGCCGTACAACGGCGGCTCCTCGGCCACTCGGTAGCCTCGACGTACCTGGCTCAGCAGCCACTCACGTCCAGGCCCATAGATCCCGGTCAGGCGCACGATGCTCGCGGGAATGCCACTGCCCAACGCCAGGCGCTCCGCTTCGAGCATCACCTTGCCCGAATACCCCTCGGGTGCGGTGGCTGCGCTCTCGTCGATCCACTCACCATCCTGTTGTGCATAGACACTGCTGCTGGAGACGAACAGCAGGCGACGCGGCCGCTGACCCTTGGTTTTCAACCAATCGAGCACATGGCGCAAACCATCGACATAGGCGGCCTGGTAGCCCGCTTCGTCATGCTGGCTGGCCGCCACGCAGTACACCAGGTAGTCCGGCGCGCGTGCAGGCCACGCTTCCGGCAGGCGCGGGTTCGACAGGTCAGCGGCAACGGGCCGCACCCCTTCGGGCAGGTCCCGCACCGACCGGCGCAGGCCATCGACCTGCCACCCATGGGCGAGCAACTGTCGGGCCAGACGGCCTCCCACATCGCCGCAGCCGACGATCAACGCTCTCAGGTCCGACATCATGAAACTCCAAATCCAAAGGTTCACGCTAACCGGATTTAGCGATCGGCGGCTAGACAAAGGTTAAAAAAAGCGCTCTCCATTCTTTTGTTAACAAGAATTACTTGCAATAATGGCGGCCCTGTCTGTTCTCGGCCTGCTTCGAGGCCTTGAAGAACTCAACCCATTTCTCTTCATCAGGTCCGGCCAGCATGACACGTACTCAATCTTCCGCTTCGCCAACCCCGTCGCGCGCCTGGCGCGCCATTGCCGCGCTGATGTTCAGCCTGGTACTGGCCCCCGTGGCCATGGCCGATGAGCCCGCCGCCACTGCCGCCGCACCGGCAGCCGCCAGCGCCACGGCCGCGCCTGCCGCCGAAGGCCAGGCACCGGTAGCTGCGCCAACCGACGCGCCTGCCGACACCAACGCCCCAGTGGATGGCCAGGCACCGGCAGACGAGAACGTGCAGGCGATGGTCGAAGACACCTCGCTGGGCATGGCCCACGACCTGTCCCCATGGGGCATGTACAAGAACGCCGACGTGGTGGTGAAGGCCGTGATGATCGGCCTGGCCATCGCCTCGATCATCACCTGGACCATCTGGATCGCCAAAGGCTTCGAGCTGATGGGCGCCAAGCGCCGCCTGCGTGGCGAGATCGCTGCCCTGAAACGCTCGGTGAGCCTGAAAGAGGCCAGCGAGGTGTCTAACAAGGAAGGCACCCTGGCCCACACCCTGGTGCATGACGCCCTCGAAGAGATGCGCCTGTCGGCCAACGCTCGCGAGAAGGAAGGCATCAAGGAACGCGTCAGCTTCCGCCTGGAGCGCCTGGTGGCCGCCAGCGGTCGCACCATGAGCAGCGGCACCGGCGTGCTGGCCACCATCGGCTCCACCGCCCCGTTCGTCGGTCTGTTCGGTACCGTGTGGGGCATCATGAACAGCTTCATCGGCATCGCCAAGACCCAGACCACCAACCTCGCCGTGGTCGCCCCTGGCATCGCCGAGGCCTTGCTGGCCACCGCCCTGGGCCTGGTTGCCGCAATTCCGGCCGTGGTCATCTACAACGTCTTCGCCCGCTCTATCGCCGGCTACAAGGCACAGGTGTCCGATGCCTCCGCCCAGGTACTGCTGCTGGTCAGCCGTGATCTGGACCACCAGGGTGGCGAACGCGTCGCCCCGCACATGGTGAAAGTGGGGTAAACCATGGGCCTGCATCTCAACGAAGGTGGCGACGACCTCGCCGAGAACCACGAAATCAACGTCACGCCGTTCATCGACGTGATGCTGGTGCTGCTGATCATCTTCATGGTCGCGGCGCCCTTGGCCACGGTCGACATCAAGGTCGACCTGCCCGCCTCGACCGCCAAGCCGGCGCCGAGGCCCGAGAAGCCGGTGTTCGTCAGCGTCAAGGCCGACAAGAAGCTCTACCTCGGCGACGACGAGGTGGCCCAGCGCGACCAGCTTGGCGCCATGCTCGACGCCAAGACCAAGGGCGACAAGGAAACCACCATCTTCTTCCAGGCTGACAAGGGCGTCGACTACGGCGACCTGATGGAAGTGATGAACACCATGCGTGCCGCCGGTTACCTCAAGGTCGGCCTGGTCGGACTCGAGACGGCAGCCAAGAAATGACGAAAACGCGCTCAAACCTGGCGCGCTACGGTGGCAGCCTGGCGATCGTGCTGGGTGTGCACGCGGTCGCCGTGCTGCTGACGCTCAACTGGTCGGTGCCCCAGGCCCTCGAGTTGCCGCCGGCAGCGATGATGGTCGAGCTGGCCCCACTGCCAGAGCCCGCGCCACCGCCTCCGCCCAAGGCCGCCCCGAAACCGCCGACGCCGATCGAGGAACCACCGCTGCCCAAGCTGGCAGAGGCGCCGAAGCCGAAGATCGCCATCCCCAAGCCGCCCAAGCCCAAGGCCAAGCCACAGCCGCCCAAGCCTGAGAAAAAACTGGAGCCGCCAAAGGACGAACCGCCGGCCAAGGACGATGTGGCGGATACACCGCCCAGCAACACGCCACCGCAGAAGTCGGCGGCGCCGCAGCCAAGCATCGCGTCCAACAGCAATGCCCTGCCGAGCTGGCAGAGTGATCTGTTGCGCCACCTGGCCAAGTACAAGAAGTACCCCGAGGACGCTCGCCGCCGTGGGTTGCAGGGCATCAACCGCCTGCGCTTCGTGGTCGACGCCGAAGGCAAGGTAGTGTCGTACACGCTGGCCGGTGGTTCGGGTAGCGCGGCGCTGGACCGGGCCACGCTGGAGATGATCCGCCGTGCCGGCACGGTACCCAAGCCTCCGGCGGAGCTGCTGAACAATGGCACGATCGAAGTGGTTGCGCCGTTCGTCTACTCGCTGGACCGACGCTGACGTTTTTGTTTCTGTCACAAAACGGCAAGTCTGATAACGTGCGTCTATCGATTGCAGCCGCTATGCTGGGGCCGCAACTTCATGGACGCACGTTATGACCCTCACCGAACTTCGCTACATCGTCACCCTCGCGCAAGAGCAGCACTTTGGCCACGCGGCCGAGCGTTGCCACGTCAGCCAACCGACCCTTTCGGTGGGCGTGAAGAAGCTCGAGGACGAACTCGGCGTGCTGATCTTCGAGCGCAGCAAGAGCGCGGTGCGCCTCACGCCGGTCGGGGAGAGCATCGTCGCCCAGGCGCAGAAGGTGCTGGAACAGGCCCAGGGCATCCGCGAACTGGCCCAAGCCGGCAAGAACCAGCTGACAGCACCGCTCAAGGTCGGGGCCATCTATACCGTCGGCCCCTATCTCTTCCCGCATCTGATCCCGCAACTGCACCGCGTGGCGCCGCAGATGCCGCTGTACATCGAAGAGAACTTCACCCATGTACTGCGCGAGAAGCTGCGCAATGGCGAACTGGACGCGGTGATCATCGCCCTGCCGTTCAACGAGGCCGACGTGCTGACCCTGCCGCTGTACGACGAACCGTTCTGCGCGCTGATGCCGGCCGACCACCCCTGGACCGCCAAGGACACCATCGACACCGCCATGCTCAACGACAAGAGCCTGCTGCTGTTGGGCGAGGGTCACTGTTTCCGCGATCAGGTGCTTGAAGCCTGCCCGACCCTGAACAAGGGCAGCGAAGCCTCCAAGCACACCACGGTCGAATCCAGCTCGCTGGAAACCATCCGCCACATGGTCGCTTCTGGCCTGGGCGTGTCGATCCTGCCGCTATCGGCAGTGCACAGCCATCATTACGCGCCGGGCGTCATCGAAGTTCGCCCGCTGACCGCGCCCGCGCCGTTCCGCACCGTGGCCATCGCCTGGCGCGCCAGCTTCCCGCGGCCGAAGGCCATCGAGATCCTCGCCGACTCGATCCGCCTCTGCTCGGTGGCCAAGCCAACCGTGGACCAACCGGCCTGAGCCCATGACCGAGCTGTCGAACGTCCCGGTCACCACGCTCAAGGGTGTTGGTGAAGCCATGGCAGAGAAACTCGCCAAGGTCGGTCTGGAGAACCTGCAGGATCTGCTGTTCCACCTGCCGTTGCGCTACCAGGACCGCACCCGCGTGGTACCTATCGGCCAACTGCGGCCGGGCCAGGACGCGGTGATCGAAGGCGTGGTCAGCGGAGCTGACGTGACCATGGGCAAGCGCCGCAGCCTGGTGGTGCGCCTAGGTGACGGCAGCGGCACGCTGAGCCTGCGCTTCTACCATTTCAGCAATGCGCAAAAGGAGGGCCTCAAGCGTGGCACACATCTGCGTTGCTATGGTGAAGCGCGTCCCGGCGCCTCGGGGCTGGAAATCTACCACCCGGAATACCGGGCGCTGAACGGTGATGAGGCACCACCGCCGGTCGAACAGACGCTGACGCCGATTTACCCGACCACCGAAGGCCTCACCCAGCAACGCCTGCGCCTGTTGTGCCAGCAGAGCCTTGGCATGCTCGGCCCGCGCAGCCTGCCCGACTGGCTGCCTGAGCAACTGGCCCGCGACTACAAGCTGGCGCCATTGAGCGATGCCATTCGCTACCTGCACAACCCGCCGGCCGATGCCGATCTGGACGAGCTTGCCGAGGGCCATCACTGGGCGCAGCACCGCCTGGCCTTCGAGGAACTGCTGACCCATCAGCTCTCCCAGCAGCGCCTGCGGGAAAGCCAGCGCAGCCTGCGTGCGCCGGTGCTGCCCAAGGCCTCCCGCCTGCCGGCCCAGTACCTGGCCAACCTCGGCTTCAACCCGACCGGTGCCCAGCAGCGCGTCGGCAACGAAATCGCCTACGACCTCAGCCAACCCGAACCAATGATGCGCCTGGTACAGGGTGACGTGGGGGCCGGCAAGACCGTGGTCGCCGCGCTAGCGGCGCTGCAGGCCCTGGAGGCCGGATACCAGGTGGCGCTGATGGCCCCCACCGAGATTCTCGCCGAGCAGCATTTCATCACCTTCAAACGCTGGCTGGAGCCGTTGGGTATCGAAGTCGCCTGGCTGGCCGGCAAGCTGAAGGGCAAGGCCCGCGCCAGCGCCTTGGAACAGATCGCCAATGGCGCGCCGATGGTGGTCGGTACCCATGCGCTGTTCCAGGACGAGGTGCAATTCAAGCACCTGGCCCTGGCGATCATCGACGAACAACACCGCTTCGGCGTGCAGCAGCGCCTGGCCCTGCGCAAGAAAGGCGTCATGGGCCAGCTATGCCCGCACCAGTTGATCATGACCGCCACCCCGATCCCACGCACCCTGGCCATGAGCGCCTACGCCGACCTGGACACCTCGGTCCTCGACGAATTGCCGCCCGGTCGTACACCGGTGAATACCGTGCTGGTCGCCGACAGCCGTCGTTTCGAGGTGGTCGAGCGGGTTCGCGCCGCCTGTGCCGAAGGCCGCCAGGCCTACTGGGTGTGCACCCTGATCGAAGAATCCGAGGAGCTGACCTGCCAGGCCGCCGAAAGCACCTTCGAAGAGCTGGGCAGCGCCCTGGGCGAGCTGCGCGTTGGGCTGATCCACGGACGCATGAAGCCTGCGGAAAAAGCGGCGGTGATGGCTGAGTTCAAGGCCGGCGAGCTGCAACTGCTGGTCGCTACCACAGTGATCGAGGTCGGCGTCGACGTGCCCAATGCCAGCCTGATGATCATCGAGAACCCCGAGCGCCTGGGCCTGGCCCAACTGCACCAGTTGCGCGGCCGAGTCGGTAGGGGCAGCGCGGTGAGCCACTGCGTGCTGCTCTATCATCCACCGCTGTCGCAGATCGGTCGAGAGCGGCTGGGCATCATGCGGGAAACCAACGACGGATTCGTCATCGCTGAGAAGGACCTGGAGTTGCGCGGCCCCGGCGAGATGCTCGGGACTCGCCAGACCGGCCTCCTACAGTTCAAGGTCGCCGACCTGATGCGCGACGCCGACTTGTTGCCGGCCGTACGTGACGCTGCCCAGGCCCTGTTGGCGCACTGGCCGGGCCACGTCAGCCCGCTACTCGACCGCTGGTTGCGCCACGGCCAACAATATGGCCAGGTGTGACGCCCGTCCCATTATGGATCCAGCTTGGCGGCCAGGCTGGTTATACTTCGCGTTTACAGAAATGATTGGATACAGGCCATGACTGAAGTTGCCCTGGATACCGCAACCCTACACGCACCGTCTGTCATCCGGCTGTTGCTCGACAAGCTCGGCGTCAGCTTCCGCGAGGTGCCCGAGCACCCGGGGCTGCCGGCCAACTCGCGCGTACAGGCCGTGCTGCTCGATGACGAGATCGGTGCCTTGATGGTGCTGTTCCCGCAAAGCCAGTTGCTGGACCTCAAGCGCCTCGAGGAACTGACCGGACGCAAGCTCAAGGCCGTGCCGCTGGAGCGCTTGAAGCAGATGCTCGACAAGCATCACCTCAAGACCCTGCCCGCCATTCCCGCGCTGACCAGCTCGCCGTGCCAGTACGAAAAGAGCCTGCTCGACAACGAAACCCTGCTGATCCAGTCCGGTGAAGCCGGGCTGCTCCTGGAAATCGGCCGGACGGCTTTCAAGAAGATGCTGGTCAAGGCCAGTGCCAGCACCTTCGGCCAGCCGATCAGCGATATTCGCCTCAGTTTCGATCAGTTGGACGGTCCTCCCAAGGAAGTCATTCGCGCAGTCCAGGCCTTCACCGCCCGGCGCATCCAGCAGCGCCTGGAGCAGACCATCGAGATTCCGCCGCTGGCCGACACCGCGCAGAAGATCATCAAGCTGCGTGTCGACCCCAATGCCAGCATCGATGACATCACCGGCGTGGTCGAAACCGACCCGGCCTTGGCTGCGCAAGTCGTCAGCTGGGCGGCATCGCCCTACTACGCGTCACCCGGCAAGATCCGCTCGGTGGAAGACGCCATCGTGCGGGTACTGGGCTTCGACCTGGTGATCAACCTGGCCTTGGGCCTGGCCCTGGGCAAGACCCTGAGCCTGCCCAAGGACCACCCGCAACAGGCCACGCCGTACTGGCAGCAGTCGATCTATACCGCTGCCGTGATCGAGGGCCTGACCCGTGCCATGCCGCGCGCCGAACGCCCGGAAGCAGGCCTGACCTACCTGGCCGGGCTGCTGCACAACTTCGGCTACCTGCTGCTGGCCCACGTCTTCCCCCCGCATTTCTCGCTGATCTGCCGTCATCTGGAGGTCAACCCACACCTGTGCCACAGCTATGTGGAGCAGCACTTGCTGGGGATCAGCCGTGAACAGATCGGTGCCTGGCTGATGAAGCTATGGGACATGCCCGATGAACTGTCCACAGCCCTGCGCTTCCAGCACGATCCGGCGTACGACGGCGATTATGCGGCGTTCCCCAACCTGGTGTGCCTGGCGACGCGCCTGCTGCGCGCCCGGGGGATTGGCTCGGGGCCGAAGGACGAGATCCCGGATGCCCTGCTCGAGCGCCTGGGGCTGACCCGGGACAAGGCGGAAGAGGTGGTGAACAAGGTGCTGGAGGCCGAGGCATTGCTACGCGAGCTGGCGTCGCAGTTCCACCCGCCGCATTCGCATTAAGGCCGCCCCGTAGGAGCGGCTTCAGCCGCGATCACCCGCGAAGCGGGTGCCAGAAACCGCGGTGCTTGCATCGCGGCTAAAGCCGTTCCTACACTTTCTTCTTCGGTTTCAGGTACTTCATCAAGCCCTGGAACCAGATCACCAGCGCCGGATTGCCCTTGATCTGGATGTTCTTCTCCTGAATCCCCTGCATGAACGCCAACTGCTTGTTACCGGCCTGCAGCGTGGCAAAGCCGTACGCGGCATCCTTGAAGGCAATGGCGAACGCCGGCTGCGGGTGCAGGCCGCCCTTGCTGCTGATGCGCAGGTCCTTGACGATGAAGTGCCGGGCAACCTTGCCGTCGAGCGTCTGCATCTGGAAGACCAGGTCCTTGTCCTGCAGCTGCTGCTGGAACGCCGGGTTGTTGCGGCTGGCCTTGGCCATCAGCAAGCCCATGGCCCAGAGAAGAAAACGAAACTTCATCAACGCGCCTCGAGTGAAAAATGACTGAGTCGCGCAGTTTATCCGTTTATCGCCCTGTTTATGCAAGTTCGCCGCATTTGCTTACCAGAAACACAACGGGCGCCTTAAGGCGCCCGTCTCGATGGCTTGTCGATCACTTTTTCTTGGCAGGCTTGGCCGGTGCGTTGACGCTGTCACGCAGGCCCTTGCCCGGTTTGAAGGCGACAGTGTTGCTGGCCTTGATCTTAACCGGCTCGCCGGTCTGCGGGTTCTTGCCGGTGCGAGCGCCGCGGTGGCGTTTTTCGAAGGTGCCGAAGCCGACCAGGGTGACGGTGTCCTTGTCGAGTGCGCCGGTGATGCTGTCGAGAATCGCGTTCAGGACAATATTGGCCTTTTCCTTGGTCAGGTCGGCCTTTTCGGCGATGACGGCGGCGAGTTCTGGTTTACGCATAGTGAAGCCTCTTTGACGGGATTTCTTGTTGTTATGCCGTGCTGCCGAAGGAAGCAGCGTTCAAGGCACCGCAGGCTCTAGGCTGCGGTAGACGCCAGTGAGGATGGCACGCCGACCGGGGCCGCGCCAGTATCTGGGCGGCCATTGTCGTGGCAAGAACAGGATAATTACGACAGAACGCCCGCCATTTACGCCATCAAGGGTGGCAACTGGCGATTCAACGCCAGTTTCTCCATGACCGCGCCGCCGGTCAGGGCGTAGCCCAGCAGTTGGCCATCGGAGCCATGGCAGAGCACTTTCAGGTCGCCACCGCTGCCTTCCACCACCCAAGTGCCCTCGTAGCCTGCCGGCACCGGGGACACCACCAGCGGGCAGGCCGGCGTCTTCACGGTGACCGGCATCGGGCCATAGGCCACTGCGGTCGGGTTGCCGGCCAAGGTCTGGGCCAGGGCGCGGGCGCAGGTCATCAAGGGCATGACGTAAAGCAGGTTGATACCATCGACCTCGGCGCAGTCGCCCAGGGCGAAGATGTTGGCGTGAGAGGTGCGCAGCTGGCGATCCACCACCACCCCGCGGTTGACCTGCAGGCCCGCTGCCGCCGCCAGGTCGGTGCGCGGCCGCAGGCCGATCGCAGACACCACCAGGTCGCAAGGGATGACGCTGCCGTCGGACAAGTGCGCCTCCACAGCCTCCCCAAAACGTTGCAGGCGGGTCAGCACCGGGCCGAGATGGAAACGCACGCCCAACCCTTCAAGGCCTGCCTGCACGGCAGCGGCCGCCGCCGGGTGCAGCAAGGTCGGCATGACCTGTTCGCACGGCGCCACGACCTCGCACTGCAGGCCGCCCAAGGTGAGGTCGTTGGCGAATTCGCAGCCGATCAGGCCGGCGCCGAGGATCAGCACCCGTTGCTTGCCTGCGGCGGCGACACGAAATCGTGCGTAGTCCTCAAGGTCGTTGATCGGGAAGACCAGCTCGCCCGCATCGCCTTCCACGGGCACCTGCACAGTCTGCGCACCCCAGGCCAGTACCAGGTCGCGGTATTCCACCGCTTCCTCGCCGATCCACAGGCGCTTGTGGCCGGGGTCGATACCGCTGATGCGGGTATGGGTGCGGATCTCGGCCTTGAGCTGCTCGGCCATGGCGCCCGGTTCGGCCATGCACAGGCCGTCGGCGTCCTTCTGCTTGGCAAAGCCGGTGGACAGCATCGGCTTGGAATAGGAGCGACCGTCGTCGGCGGTGATCAGCAGCAGCGGCGTGTCGCCGTCCAGCTTGCGAAACTCTCGCGCCAGGTTGTAACCGGCAAGGCCGGTACCAATGATCACCACGGGGGACGTCATGTCGTGCGTTCCTTGTTCAAGCCAGGGTTGCGATCAGCCAATGGCGATCATTTCGAAGTCACTCTTGCCTACGCCACAATCAGGGCACAGCCAGTCTTCCGGCACGTCTTCCCAGCGGGTGCCGGGGGCGATGCCGTCGTCCGGCCAACCATCGGCTTCGTCGTAGATCAAGCCACAGACAATACATTGCCACTTCTTCATCGGATGCTGTTCCTCGGTCAGGCTCATTGGTGCGTTGCAACTGGTGGCCGGGTCGTGGGGCACGCCCGCGCCTGCAAGTGACCACCGTGCAATCTCTGGTCGGCTTTTGTACTGGGCCTGCTGGCAGTATGCAAGCCAGGACGGCAATCATGCTAAGCTCGCCGCCTCTCTGGCCTGTATCAAGCATACCGACGTGCCGTACGAAACCCCGCAAGCAGCCGCTGTCGCGTGGCTGGCGTATCCGCAACTGGCGCCCCTGCCCGACCAGCCGACCCTGGACTGGTTGTTCGACGAAGGCTCCCTGACCCGTCGCCTGACCGGTCTTTCCCATGACCACTTCAGCGTCACCCCTTTGTTCGAGGGCTGGCAGCCACTACGTGACGATGAATGCGCCGCGTTGGGCCTGCGGCCTGGCGCGCAGGGCTGGGTGCGCGAGGTCTACCTGCGCGGCCATGGCCAGCCGTGGGTATTCGCCCGCAGCGTCGCCAGCCGCACAGCGCTGGAGCGCGGGGGGCTCGACCTGGAGACCCTGGGCAGCCGCTCGCTGGGCGAGCTACTGTTCTGCGACCAGGCGTTCGTCCGCCACCCTATCGAAGTGTGCAGTTATCCACAGGACTGGCTGCCCGTAGAGGTCACCAGCTCCGGGCTGTGGGGAAGGCGCTCGCGCTTCGAACGCGCCGGCCTCGACCTGCTGGTGGCCGAGGTGTTCCTGCCCGCCCTGTGGCACGCGGCCACGGAGGAAAACCGCTGATGTACATGCAACTGCTCAAGTCTCTCAACCGCCTGCACCCGCGCGCCTGGGACTTTGTCCAGCTGAGCCGCATGGACCGCCCCATCGGCATCTACCTGCTGCTGTGGCCGACGCTGTCGGCGGTGTGGATTGCCGGCAACGGCTCGCCGACCCTGGCCAACGTTCTGATCTTCGGCCTCGGCGTGGTGCTGATGCGTGCCGCCGGCTGCTGCATCAACGATTTCGCCGACCGCAAGGTGGACGGCCACGTCAAGCGCACCGCCGACCGGCCACTGGCCAGCGGCCGGGTGAAGCCCCGCGAAGCGCTGGTGCTGTTCGCCCTGCTGGTGGGAGTGAGCTTCCTGCTGGTGCTGTGCACCAACGCCACCACGGTTTGGCTGTCGTTCGGCGCGGTCGCCCTGGCCTTCTGCTACCCGTTCATGAAGCGCTACACCTACTACCCGCAGGTGGTGCTGGGCGCGGCGTATTCCTGGGGTATCCCGATGGCTTTCACCGCCGCGGGTGGCGAGCTGCCGGCCAGCGCCTGGCTGCTGTACATCGCCAACCTGCTGTGGACGGTGGGGTATGACACCTACTACGCCATGGTCGACCGTGACGACGACCTGAAGATCGGCGTGAAATCCACCGCCATCCTCTTCGGCGAGGCCGACCGGGTGATCATCCTGAGCCTGCAGCTGCTGTCGCTGGGCTGCCTGCTCCTGGCGGGCAACCGCTTCGAGCTGGGCGGCTGGTTCCACCTGGGGCTGCTGGCGGCGGCGATATGCTTCGCCTGGGAGTTCTGGTCGACGCGCAAGCTGGACCGCGAGTCGTGCTTCAAGGCGTTCCTGCACAACCACTGGGCGGGGTTGTTGATCTTCATTGGTGTGGTGCTGGACTACGCGCTGCGCTGACATTGCGCAGGCCAATGGTGGGAGCGGCGGTGCGGCGCTCCCACGCCAGGTGCATCAAGGCTTGGCGACGTGCCAGACATCCTTCATGCCATCACCGGTGGTATCCCCGGCCTTCTTGTCCTTGACGAAGGTGTACAGCGGCTTGCCGTCATAGGCCCACTGCATCGAGCCATCGTCGCGGGTGACGTGAGTCCACTTGTCCTTCGGCGCCTCGTCGTCCTTCTTCACCATCAACGGCGGCCAGTTCTTGGCGCACTCGCCATTGCACATGGACTTGCCACCAGCGTCCTTGTCAAAGGTGTACAGCGTCATGCCATCGTGGTCGACCCACATGCCATCCTTCTCCATGGCGTGATGAGCCGACGCCACCCCCGGCACTGCCAGCGCAGCGCAAAGGGCCATCCAGCTCAGCGTATGTCGTGTCATTGGAATCACCATTGTTCAGGGGTGGATTGAATGTTCGCGGCCACTTTTAGCCTAGTCCAGTCACGCAATGTCGCCAGAACCGCCCACGCCCTGTCACACAGCTGCAATAATTCCGTTATCTAATGCGGGCCAAGACATCGTTCCTGGGAGAGGTAATTGAGCATGGTTGGCAGAAACATTCTGATCGTCGACGACGAAGCGCCTATCCGCGAGATGATCGCCGTTGCATTGGAAATGGCCGGCTATGACTGCCTCGAGGCCGAGAACTCGCAACAGGCCCACGCCATCATCGTCGACCGCAAGCCGGACCTGATCCTGCTCGACTGGATGCTGCCGGGCACCTCCGGCATCGAACTGGCCCGCCGCCTCAAGCGCGACGAGCTGACCGGCGACATCCCGATCATCATGCTCACCGCCAAGGGTGAAGAGGACAACAAGATCCAGGGCCTGGAAGTCGGCGCCGACGACTACATCACCAAGCCGTTCTCGCCCCGTGAACTGGTGGCGCGCCTCAAGGCCGTGCTGCGCCGCACCGGCCCAAGCGACAGCGAAGCGCCGATCGAAGTCGGCGGCCTGCTGCTAGACCCGATCAGCCACCGCGTGACCATCGACGGCAAGCCGGCCGAGATGGGCCCCACCGAGTACCGCCTGCTGCAGTTCTTCATGACTCACCAGGAGCGCGCCTACACCCGCGGCCAGTTGCTCGACCAGGTCTGGGGCGGCAACGTCTATGTCGAGGAGCGCACCGTCGACGTGCACATCCGCCGCCTGCGCAAGGCACTGGGTGAAGCCTACGAAAATCTGGTACAAACCGTCCGCGGCACTGGCTATCGCTTCTCGACCAAAAGCTGATCGAAGCCCAAGCGCCCGCTGTACAAGGACTGTCAATTGAACCAGAACTGGCACGCGACCCTGATTCGCCACATGCTCCTGCTGATCACCGTCTGCCTGATCGGCGGGCTGGTCAGCGGGTACTATGGCTGGAGCCTGGCCATCGGCCTGGCCTTCTACCTGGGCTGGACACTGAAGCAGTTGCTGCGCCTGCACGACTGGCTGCGCAATCATCAACCCGATGAGGCGCCACCCGATGGCTACGGCCTGTGGGGCGAAGTGTTCGACAGCATCTATCACCTGCAGCGCCGCGACCAGCGCGTGCGGGGCCGCCTGCAGGCAGTGATCGACCGGGTCCAGGAGTCCACCGCCGCGCTGCGCGATGCGGTGATCATGCTCGATAGCGACGGCAACCTGGAGTGGTGGAACCGCGCCGCCGAGACCCTGCTGGGCTTCAAGACCCCGCAGGACGGCGGCCAGCCGGTGACCAACCTGGTGCGCCACCCGCGCTTCAAGGAGTACTTCGAGTCGGAGAACTACGCCGAACCGCTGGAGATCCCGTCGCCGATCAACGACCGCCTGCGTGTGCAACTGCACCTTACCCGCTACGGCAACAACGAACATCTGATGCTGGTGCGCGACGTGACCCGCATCCACCAGCTGGAACAGATGCGCAAGGACTTCGTCGCCAACGTCTCCCACGAGCTGCGCACGCCGCTGACGGTGATCACCGGCTACCTGGAGACGCTGCTGGACAACGTCGAGGACGTGAACCCGCGCTGGAGCCGTGCCTTGCAGCAGATGAGCGCGCAAGGCTCACGCATGCAGACCCTGCTCAACGACCTGCTGCTGTTGGCCAAGCTCGAAGCCACCGACTATCCCTCGGACAACCAGCCGGTGCTGGTTGACACCCTGCTCACCGCCATCAAGAACGACGCCAAGGCCCTGTCCGGCCCGCGCAACCAGCGGATCAGCCTGGAGGCAATGCCTGGCATACGCCTCAAGGGCAGCGAGTCGGAGCTGCGCAGCGCGTTCTCCAACCTGGTGTTCAACGCGGTCAAGTACACCCAGGATGAGGGCAATATCCGCATTCGCTGGTGGGCCGACGACCAGGGCGCGCACCTCAGCGTGCAGGACTCGGGGGTCGGTATCGAGGCCAAGCACCTGCCACGCCTGACCGAACGCTTCTACCGCGTCGACTCCAGCCGCGCCTCCAACACCGGCGGCACCGGGCTGGGCCTGGCGATCGTCAAGCACGTGCTGATGCGCCATCGCGCACGCCTGGAAATCAGCAGCGTGCCGGGGCATGGCAGTACCTTTACCTGCCACTTTGCGCCGGCGCAGTTGGTCACGAATCAAGGATGACCCCGCGCGGGGCAAGCCCGCTCCCACGCTTGCCTCTGCTGGCATGGGAGCGGGCTTGCCCCGCGATGCGGTCAGCGTCCCCTTTGCTTTTGCGGCGCCAGCCGCTACATTGGATCCCCCGTGCCAGCCATCGCTGGCACTTTTTTTCTCCCTTTCAAAGACGGACCCCGTAAAACCCCATCATGGACCCTTCCCCTGGTATCAGCCTCACCTCGCTGTTCGCCGATTTCGGCATGATCCTTTTCGCCTTGTTCCTGGTGCTGCTCAACGGCTTCTTCGTGGCCGCCGAGTTCGCCATGGTCAAGCTGCGCTCCACCCGCGTCGAGTCCATCGCCGAGCTGCATGGCTGGCGTGGCAGCATCCTGCGCAAGGTGCACAACCAGCTCGACGCCTATCTCTCGGCGTGCCAACTGGGCATCACCCTCGCCTCCCTGGGCCTGGGCTGGGTCGGCGAGCCAGCGTTCGCCCACCTGCTCGAGCCGCTGCTGGCCTATGTCGGCGTGGACAGCCCGGAGCTGGTCAAGGCGATCTCGTTCTTCGTCGCCTTCTTCGTGATCTCCTACCTGCACATCGTTGTCGGCGAGCTGGCACCCAAGTCCTGGGCGATCCGTAAGCCAGAGCTGCTGTCGCTGTGGACCGCCGTGCCGCTGTACCTGTTCTACTGGGCGATGTATCCGGCGATCTACCTGCTCAACGCCAGCGCCAACACCATCCTGCGCATCGCCGGTCAAGGCGAGCCCGGGCCGCACCACGAACATCACTACAGCCGCGAGGAGCTCAAGCTGATCCTGCACTCCAGCCGTGGCCAGGACCCAAGCGACCAAGGTATGCGCGTGCTGGCCTCGGCCGTGGAGATGGGCGAGCTCGAGGTGGTCGACTGGGCCAACTCCCGCGAGGACATGGTCAGCATCGATGCCCATGCGCCGCTGAAGGAAATCCTCGCCCTGCTGCGCCGTCACAAGTTCAGCCGCTACCCGGTGTATGACGCCGAGCGCGAGGAATTCACCGGCCTGCTGCACATCAAGGACCTGCTGCTGGAGCTCGCAGAGCTCGACCACTTGCCGCAAACCATCGACCTTGCAGACCTCGCCCGCCCGCTGGAGCGGGTGTCCCGGCACATGCCACTGGCCCAGTTGCTGGAGCAGTTCCGCAAGGGCGGCGCGCACTTCGTGCTGGTCGAGGAAGCCGACGGCAAGGTGATCGGCTACCTGACCATGGAAGACGTGCTGGAAGTGCTGGTGGGCGATATCCAGGACGAGCACCGCAAGACCGAGCGCGGCATCCTCGCCTACCAGCCGGGCAAACTGCTGGTGCGCGGCGATACGCCGCTGTTCAAGGTCGAGCGTTTGCTGGGTATCGACCTGGACCACATCGAGGCTGAAACCCTCGCCGGGCTGATCTACGAGACCCTCAAGCGCGTCCCTGAGGAAGAGGAAGTGCTGGAGGTCGAAGGCCTGCGCATCATCATCAAGAAGATGAAAGGCCCGAAGATCGTGCTGGCCAAGGTGCTCAAGCTCGATTGACCCGAGAGCCCGCGCCTACATCCGTGGGTGCGGGCTTGCTCCGCAATGCGTCATGGATTCCCTGCGGTAAAGTCCGGCAAACCACCGATTGGCCGGTCGAACTGATACGGGATCGACTCAAGCGCCAGCCCCACATTGCGCTGCACCACGAAATGCAGGTGCGGCCCGCTGCTGTTGCCGGTGTTGCCCGATTTGGCCAATGGGTGCCCCTGTGCAACCCGCTGCCCCTCGCCCACCACCACCGAACCGCGCATCAGGTGCAGGTAAACGCCCATGGTGCCGTCCGGGTGCAGGATCCTGACGAAATTGCCCGCCGGATTGTTGCCCCGCCCGCTCTGGTTGTTCTCGATCTTCACCACCACCCCACCGCGTGCCGCGATGATCGGCGTGCCTTCGGGCATGGCGATATCCATGGCGTAGCGGCCCTTGGGCCCGAAGTGGCTGAAACGGCCGTTGGGGCCCTGGCTCAGGCGGAACGGCCCGCCCTTCCAGGGGAACGGATAACGGTAGCCCTGCGGGCGCTGGCCCGGGTCGCCCATGGCGTAGCGGAACTTGGTGTCGTACTTGAGGCGAGCCCCTTGGCGAGCCTGTACCACGCTGAGGATCAGGTTCGAGCGTGGCGGCACCAGGCGCCGGACGATGCGCGGGGCGTTACCGCCCTGGGCATTGGCCAGGCGCTCCACACGCAGTTCAACTTCCATCGGCACGAACAGCTCGTTGCGCGCGACAAAACGCACGCCACCGGCGAAATCCTCGGTCTTCAGCCGCACCTGGCCGTCCAGGCGCTCGACCATGGGTTCGCGGAACACGAAAACCTTGGCGCCAACGCTGGGTCGGTCGGAATAGGAAACCACGCCATAGGTATCAGTGGTCTTGTAGATGGTCATGCCCAGGCTCGACGCCGAGGCCGTGAGCAAGGCACAGAACAGCAGCAGTCGGGAGGGCGGCATGATGGTGGCTTTTTGACAGTGGTGTTCTGTCGAAGCCTAGCAGCCGGATTTGAGAGGGATATGACAGTTGGTCGGGATGCTGGAGGTGTAACGTGGGAGGGGGCAAGCCCGCTCCCACTACATCCGCTGCGACGCGGTGCTCAAGTGGCCATCAGGCGCCAGGCGTGAAGTGCTTCTGCGCCGTGCCGCGGGCGATCAGTCGCGACAGGTAGTCGAGTTTCTGCGCATCCTGGTCGACGAACTTGAAGGTCAGCTGCAGCCAGTCGCTCTCAGGCTTGGGCTCCAGCGCCGCAATGGCGTGCAGGTAGCCGTTCAGACGCGCCGTTTCGGCGTTCTCACCTTGCTCCAGGTCCAGCACCGCGCCTTCGAGCACCTGTGGCAGATTAGTGCCGCGGCGCACCACCAGCAGGGCTTCCTTAAGGCTCAAGGCCTTGATCATGCACGGCTGGGTGCCACTGGACAGGCGCAGTTGGCCTTGGCCACGACCAGTCTGGGCCGCCGCAGCGGCAGTCTTCGGCGTGGGGGCGTTGATCAGAGGCTTGGCCGCCGCTGCCACTGGCGCAGCGGCGGGCGCGGTTACCTTGGCCGCGTCCGGACGACCACCGGTCAGGGCACTGAGCGAATCGTTGGCAAACGCCGAGTTGACCCGCGCCGGCGCGCTGGACATCAGGCTGTCGAGCTTGCCGATCTTGGTCAGCGACTTCTTCACCTTGGTCAGCAGCTGCTCGTTGGTGAACGGCTTGCCGACGAAGTCGGAAACGCCGGCCTGGATGGCCTGGATCACGTTCTCCTTGTCGCCACGGCTGGTCACCATGATGAACTGCATGGTCTTCATCTCTTCCTGCTGACGGCACCAGGTCAGCAGTTCGAGGCCGGACATCTCCGGCATTTCCCAGTCGCACAGGACCAGGTCGAAACGTTCCTTGCTCAGCATGGCCATGGCCTTGCGACCGTTGACCGCGTCCTCGATCACCATGCCAGGGAAGGCATTGCGCAGGCACTTCCTTACCAGATCGCGGATGAACGGGGCATCATCCACGACCAGCACATTCACTTTACTCATCGATACTCCTCTTGATCCCGGCTAGCATACCGCCGACTGATGGCCATTTGCCAAACCACTGGTCACGCCGGGACTTCTCACACGGTTCGCGGGTGCCTGCTGGTGCTCGACCGCAAACGAAAACGCCCGGCGGTTGCCGGGCGTTCATGCTCGGGAGCAATCTTATTTATCGTCCGGTTCAGCCGGAACATTAGCGATTTCGCCCTCATCGAACGCTTCGCCCTGCACCTCGGCCTTCATGCGCTTGAGGCCCATGTGGCGCACGTCGGTACCACGCACCAGGTAGATCACCAGCTCGGAGATGTTGCGTGCGTGATCGCCGATGCGCTCCAGCGAACGCAGGGCCCAGATCACGCTCAACACGCGGGAGATCGAGCGCGGATCTTCCATCATGTAGGTGACCAGCTCGCGCAGCGCCGTCTTGTACTCGCGGTCGATGGTCTTGTCGTACTGGGCCACCGACAGCGCCAGGTCGGCGTCGAAGCGGGCGAAGGCGTCCAGCGCGTCGCGGACCATGTTGCGCACCTGGTCGCCGATATGGCGCACCTCGACATAACCACGCGGCGACTCGCCTTCCTCGCACAGCTGGATGGCACGGCGGGCGATCTTGGTCGATTCGTCACCGATGCGCTCCAGGTCGATCACCGACTTGGAGATGCTGATGATCAGGCGCAGGTCGGAGGCCGCCGGTTGGCGACGGGCGAGGATGCGCACGCACTCCTCGTCGATGTTGCGCTCCATCTGGTTGATCTGTTCGTCGACCTCGCGCACTTGCTGGGCAAGGCCCGAGTCGGCCTCGATCAGCGCGGTGACGGCGTCGTTCACCTGTTTCTCCACCAGCCCGCCCATGGCCAGCAGGTGGCTGCGCACCTCCTCGAGCTCGGCGTTGAACTGCTGGGAGATGTGGTGGGTAAGGCTTTCTTTGTTGATCATCGTTTGGCTCCGCGAAGCAGCTGCAGGCTTCAAGTCGTTCGTGTCGTTCCCTGGCGTTCCTACCTTGCCGGTCTTAGCCGTAGCGACCGGTGATGTAGTCTTCGGTCTGCTTCTTCGCCGGGTTGGTGAACAGGGTGTCGGTATCACCGAATTCGACCAGTTTGCCCATGTACATGAAGGCGGTGTAGTCCGAAACACGGGCCGCCTGCTGCATGTTGTGGGTCACGATGACGATGGTGTACTTGGATTTCAGTTCGTAGATCAGCTCTTCGACCTTCAGCGTCGAGATCGGGTCCAGTGCCGAGCACGGCTCGTCGAGCAACAGCACTTCCGGCTCAACGGCAATGGTACGGGCGATCACCAGACGCTGCTGCTGGCCACCGGACAGGCCCAGCGCCGACTCGTGCAGGCGGTCCTTGACCTCATCCCACAGGGCCGCGCCCTTCAGCGCCCACTCGACGGCCTCGTCGAGCACGCGCTTCTTGTTGATGCCCTGGATACGCAGGCCGTAGACCACGTTCTCGTAGATGGTCTTGGGGAACGGGTTGGGCTTCTGGAACACCATGCCCACGCGGCGACGCAGCTCGGCCACGTCCTCGCCCTTGCGGTAGATGTTGTTGCCGTACAGGTTGATGGCGCCTTCGACACGGCAGCCGTCGACCAGGTCGTTCATGCGGTTGAAGGTGCGCAGCAGCGTGGACTTGCCGCAGCCGGACGGGCCGATGAAGGCGGTCACGCGCTGCTTGGGGATGTTCATGCTGACGTCGAACAGTGCTTGCTTGTCGCCGTAGAACAGGGACAGGCCGGGTACTTCGATGGCCACGGTCTCTTCAGCCAGGCGCAGGCTCTGCTTGTCGCGGCCCAGGGCCGACATGTCGATGCCGTGGGCGTGGGACTCATGCTGCATGGTCAACTCCATACGCTATCAATTCGTTTCAAAGGGCCGCCCGGCATCCGGGCGGCACGCTTGCAATCGGGATCAGTGGTCCAGGGCCTTGTACTTCTCGCGCAGGTGGTTACGGATCCACACCGCCGAGAGGTTGAGGGTGGCGATCACCAGCACCAGCAGCAGCGCGGTGGCGTACACCAGCGGCCGCGCGGCCTCGACGTTGGGGCTCTGGAAGCCGACGTCGTAGATGTGGAAGCCCAGGTGCATGATCTTCTGGTCCAGGTGCAGGTACGGGTAGTTGCCGTCAACCGGCAGCGATGGCGCCAGCTTCACCACACCCACCAGCATCAGCGGGGCCACTTCGCCGGCGGCGCGGGCCACGGCGAGGATCATGCCGGTCATCATGGCCGGGCTGGCCATCGGCAGGACGATCTTCCACAGCGTCTCGGCCTTGGTCGCGCCCAGCGCCAGCGAGCCTTCGCGTACAGTGCGCGGAATACGCGCCAGACCTTCCTCGGTGGCCACGATCACCACCGGCACGGCCAGCAGCGCCAGGGTCAGCGAAGCCCACAACAGGCCCGGCGTACCCAGCGTAGGTGCCGGCAGCGACTCGGGGAAGAACAGCCGGTCGATCGAGCCGCCCAGCACGTAGACGAAGAAGCCCAGGCCAAACACGCCGTAGACGATCGCCGGGACGCCGGCGAGGTTGTTCACGGCGATGCGGATCAGCCGGGTCACCGGGCCCTGCCTGGCGTATTCACGCAAGTAGACGGCAGCCAGTACGCCGAACGGGGTGACGATCACCGCCATGATCAGGGTCATCATCACGGTGCCGAAGATGGCCGGGAAGATACCGCCTTCGGTGTTGGCCTCACGCGGGTCGTCGCTGAGGAACTCCCACACCTTGGCGAAGTAGGCGCCCATCTTGGTAAAGCCCGACATGGCGTTCGGCTGAATGGCGTGGACCACCTTGCTCAGGTTGATCTCCACTTCGCGGCCGTTGCCGTCGCGTGCTACCAGGCTGTCGCGGGCGAACTCCTGATGCAGGCCGTTGAGGCGCTCTTCGATGGCCTTGTAGCGGTTGTTCAGCTCGGCGCGCTCGGCGTCCATGTCGGCCTGGGCGGCGGCGTCGAGCTTGCCGTCCAGTTCCAGCTTGCGGCTGTGCAGGCGCAGGCGCTCCAGGCCATGGTTGATGGCACCGATGTCCTTCTTCTCGAGCTTCACAAGCTGGTCGTTGAGTTGGCTGGCGCGCTTGAGGCGGGCCTGCAGCTCGTTCCAGGCTTCCGGCCCCTGAGCGACCACGCGGCCTTCTTCCTTGACGCTGACCAGATAGCCGTAGAAGTTGCCCCATTCGCGGCGCTCCAGGGCAATCAGGTCGGCAGGTTTCTGCTGGTCGACCAGCCACTCGCCGACCACCCAGGTGAAGTCGCTGCCGTTGAGGTCGCGGTTACCCACCTTGATCAGCTCGCGGGTCATGAACTCCGGGCCCTGGTCGGGCACCGGCAGGCCGGCACCCTTGAGGCGTTCGCGGGGCACTTCTTCCTTCTGCACCACTTCACCGATGACGATGTGGTCAGCCTGGCCGGGCACCTTGTAGGTGGCCTGGACCAGGTCGGCCGGCCAGAAGTGGCCCAGGCCGCGCACGGCGATCACGGCCAGCAGGCCGACGGTCATGATGACCGCCATGGCCACCGCGCCGCCACTGATCCAGACGCCGGGGGCGCCGCTCTTGAACCAGCCTTTGAGGGAATCCTTTTTCACGGATCTCTACCTTTCTATCAAAGCGACGAGTATTTCTTGCGCAGGCGCTGGCGAATCAGCTCGGCCAGGGTGTTCATCACGAAGGTGAACAACAGCAGCACGAGGGCGGCGAGGAACAGCACACGATAGTGGCTGCCGCCGACTTCCGATTCGGGCATTTCCACGGCCACGTTGGCGGCCAGGGTGCGCATGCCCTCGAACAGGTTCAGCTCCATCACCGGGGTGTTGCCGGTGGCCATCAGCACGATCATGGTCTCACCCACCGCACGGCCCATGCCGATCATCAGCGCCGAGAAGATGCCCGGGCTGGCGGTGAGGATGACCACGCGGGTCAGGGTCTGCCATGGCGTCGCGCCCAGCGCCAGCGAGCCCAGGGTCAGGCTGCGCGGCACGCTGAACACGGCGTCCTCGGCGATGGAGTAGATGTTCGGGATGACCGCGAAGCCCATGGCGATACCCACTACCAGGGCGTTGCGCTGGTCATAGGTGATCCCCAGATCATTGGTGATCCACAGGCGCATGTCGCCCGCGAAGAACCAGCTCTCGAGGAACGGACTCATGTACAGGGCAAACCAGCCAATGACCAGGATCACCGGGATCAGGATCGCCGCTTCCCAGCCATCGGGGATGCGCAGGCGGATCGACTCCGGCAGGCGGCTCCAGCTGTAGCCGGCAAGCAGGATACCGATCGGCATGATCAGGAACAGGCTGAACACGCCCGGCAGGTGGCCTTCGAGGTACGGCGCGAGGAACAGGCCGGCGAAGAAGCCGAGGATCACCGTCGGCATCGCTTCCATCAACTCGATCACCGGCTTGACCTTGCGGCGCATGCCCGGAGCCATGAAGTAGGCGGTGTAGATGGCGGCGGCGATGGCCAGCGGGGCAGCCAGGATCATCGCGTAGAACGCGGCCTTGAGCGTACCGAAGGTCAGCGGCGACAGGCTCAGCTTGGGTTCGAAGTCGGTGTTCGAGGCGGTCGACTGCCAGACGTACTTGGGCTCGTCATAGTTCTCGTACCAGACCTTGCCCCACAGCGCGCTGAACGAGACTTCCGGGTGCGGGTTCTTCAGGCTCAGCGGCAGCAGCGTGTTGCCTTGCTCGATGATGATGCGGTTGGCGCGCGGCGACAGGGCGAGGATGCCCGCGCCTTCGGCGACCGGCTCGACCAGCAGGGTGCGGTGCGCGGTGCTGTGGAACACGCCGAGCTTGCCTTCGCTGTCCAGGGCGATGAAGCCCTTGCGGCGCTCCTCGGCGTCGATCTGCACCACCGGGGCCTTGCCCAGCTGGAAGCTGCGGATCAACTTGAAGCGCGACTCGCCATCGGGGTCGCGGGCCATGAACCACTGGCTCAGGCCACCCTTGGAATCACCGAAGATCAGCGAGATGCCACCGACCAGCTGGGCGGTCGCGGTGATCTCGGCGTTGCCGTCCTCGAGCAGCTTGTAGCGGCCGTTGAGGCTCTTGTCGCGCAGGCTGAACACGTCGGCGGTGGCGCGACCGTTGACCACGTACAGCCACTGCTGGCGCGGATCGATGAAGATGTTCTTCACCACCTCGGTCATCTGCGGCAGTTCGATACGGTTCTGCTCGACAGTGACCTCGTCGGTCATCATGTTCTCGGTGCGCGACAGTTCGATCACCTGCAGGTGCGCACCGGTGGAACCGGCCAGCAACAAGGTGTCGCCGTTGACGTTGACGCTCACATGCTCCAGCGCGCGGCCTTGGTCATCCAGGGTGAACAGGTCCTGACCATAGGGGAAGTCGATGCCCGCCTCGATGGTCTTCTTGTTGTCCGGATAGGTGATCTTGTAGGTGTGGTGGAACACCAGTGCCTGGCCGTTGGACAGGCCCACCACCACCAGCGGGCTGCCCGGCTGGTCGGTGCTGATCGAGCTGACCTGGGCGCCGGCCGGCAGCGGCAGGTCGACGCGCTTCAGTTCGTTGCCGGTCTTGGTGTCGAAGAACAGGGCCTGGCCCTTGTCGGATACACGCATGCCCACGAGGTTCTGTTCCTCGAGGGCGATCAGCAGCGGTTTACCGGCGTCCTGCTGCAGCCAGGTCGGCTCCAGCGCCTTCTTGCTGGTAAGCGTGGCGCCTTGGAACAACGGCAGCACCACATAGGCCAGGTAGAAGAAGATCAGCGTGATCGCCGCCAGCACGGCGAGCCCGCCCACCAGGACGTACCAGCGGGTCAGGCGATCCTTGAGGGCGCGCAGGCGGCGCTTGCGTTGCAACTCGGGCGTATTGAAGTCAATGCGCACGGGAGGAGAATTTTGGGTCATTGTGGAGTTGGCCAGATCATTCATGCGCACACCCTAGCGGTCCCGTATGACAAAAACATGACAGTGCAGTGACGCAAAAAAGCCCGCCGCTCAGGAGCCCTGGCTTCGGACTAAGGAATTCGTGGAGGAGGCCGGCATTCTTTGGCACCGGCCTCATCCTCAGTTATTTACTTCTTTGCAACGTTACCCGCGTGGGACAGGCCCAGGTCGGCCAGGGTCTTGTCGACCACCTTGGCTGGCAGCGGGATGTAGCCGTCCTTCACGACAACTTGTTGGCCGGCCTGCGACAGCACCAGCTTGACGAACTCGGCTTCCAGCGGGGCCAGAGGCTTGTTCGGGGCCTTGTTGACGTAGACGTAGAGGAAGCGCGACAGCGGGTAGGTACCGTTCAGGGCGTTGGCTTCGTTGTCTTCGACGAACGCGCCGCCTTCTTTCTTGGCCAGGGCCACGGTCTTGACGCTGGCGGTCTTGTAGCCGATGCCCGAGTAGCCGATGCCGTTCAGCGACGAGCTGATCGACTGCACGACCGAAGCCGAGCCAGGTTGTTCGTTGACGTTAGGCTTGAAGTCGCCTTTGCACAGGGCTTCTTCCTTGAAGTAGCCGTAGGTGCCGGATACCGAGTTACGGCCGAACAGCTGAACTGGCTTGTTGGCCAGGTCGCCGGTCACGCCCAGGTCACCCCAGGTCTTGACGTCGGCTTTGCCACCGCACAGACGGGTGGAGGAGAAGATGGCGTCGACCTGGGCCATGGTCAGGCCTTTGATCGGGTTGTCCTTGTGAACGAACACGGCCAGGGCGTCAACGGCAACCGGAATGGCAGTCGGCTTGTAGCCATACTTCTGCTCGAACGCCTGCAGCTCGACGTCCTTCATCTTGCGGCTCATCGGGCCCAGGTTGGCGGTGCCTTCGGTCAGGGCGGGTGGCGCGGTCGAGGAACCGGCGGCCTGGATCTGAATGTTTACGTTCGGATATTCCTTCTTGTAGGCCTCGGCCCACAGGGTCATCAGGTTCGCGAGGGTGTCGGAACCGACGCTGGAGAGGTTGCCCGAAACACCGGTGGTCTTGGTGTAGGTCGGGATTGCAGGATCGACAGCGGCGACCGCATTGGCGGCAGCGACGCCAGCGGCGGCAAAGGTCAGGGCCGCCATCAAACGCTTCAGTTTCATGCCTTGCTCCTAGCAGGAATATCGTGGGTTGTGAGATGGAACGGGCCCAAGTATCTGCAGGCCGCATGAACACTCTATGACTCGAATGTGACAATTGGATGAAAGGCCATCACCGGTAACCGGGATGGCCTTTACAGGATGTTGCGGAGGGGACTTAGAGCGGGTTTCAGCGTTTGCGCGCGAGCAGATAGATGCCCACCAGCAGACCAACGGCGCACAGGCACGCCACGTAATAGGCGGGTGCCATCGGACTGAACTTGAGCAGCGCGGTCACCACCATCGGCGTCAGGCCACCGAAGATCGCGTAGGCGAGGTTGTAGGAGAACGACAGGCCGCTGAAGCGCACGACAGGCGGGAACGCCTTGACCATCACGTAAGGCACGGCGCCGACGATACCCACGCACAAGCCAGTCAGCGCATAGAGCGGGAACAGCAGGTCCGGGCGTGTCGGCAGGCTGTGGTAGAAGGCCCAGGACGACGCCAGCAGCGCCAGGCTGCCGACGATGAACACCCGCCCGGCACCGAAACGGTCGGCCAGGCTGCCAGCGCCGACGCAGCCCAGGCTGAGCAGCACGATGGCCAGGCTATTGGCCTTGAGCGAGTCGGTGGGGCTGACGTGGTAGAGGCTCTGCAGCAATGCCGGGGTCATGAGGATGATCACCACGATGCCGGCCGACAGCAGCCAGGTGAGCAGCATCGAGAGGATGATCGCGCCGCGATGATCACGCAGCACCGCGCGCAGTGGCAGCTCCTCGGCCAGGGCCTTGCGTGCCTGCATTTCGGCGAACACAGGGGTCTCATGCAGCCAGCGGCGCAGGTAGACCGCGAAGAAGCCGAACACCCCACCGAGCAGGAATGGAATACGCCAGGCGTAGTCCGCCACTTCCTCGGGGCTGTAGATCGTGTTGATCAGCGTCGCCACCAGCGAGCCAAGCAGAATGCCCGAGGTCAGGCCGGCGGTCAGGGTGCCGCAGGCATAGCCGGTGTTGCGCGCCGGCACGTGCTCGGAGACGAACACCCAGGCCCCCGGCACCTCGCCACCGATGGCCGCGCCCTGGATAACCCGCATCAACAGCAGCAGGATCGGCGCCCACAGGCCAATCTGCGCATAGGTGGGCAGCAGCCCCATCACCAGGGTCGGCACGGCCATCATGAAAATGCTCAGGGTGAACATCTTCTTGCGTCCGAGCAGGTCGCCGAAGTGGGCCATGACGATGCCGCCCAATGGCCGGGCGAGGTAGCCGGCGGCGAAGATGCCGAAGGTCTGCATCAGACGCAGCCATTCGGGCATGTCGGCCGGGAAGAACAGCTTGCCCACCACAGTGGCGAAGAACACGAAGATGATGAAGTCGTAGAACTCCAGGGCACCGCCCAGGGCGGACAGCGAGAGGGTCTTGTAGTCACTGCGGGACAACGGCCGGGACGGCTGCTCGATACTGCTCTGCACGGAGGTCATCGCTGTTCTTTCTCTTGTAGGTCTGCGGACCGCTTGGCATGCGGCTTCTGGATTGAATAGTCGGCGAAGATAGCAAATTGCCGAGCCGCGCTCATAGCGGTACAAAATCCATACAGATATTCATGAATGCACGGTCGTCGCTGGCTGTGCAGGTATATATACTGCCCGCTCGTAGGAAAAGGTTGCTTATCCTGAGGGATGTTGTGCGAAAACGTCGGTCATCGTTGTCAGACTGTTTCGCAGAGTTTCCCTGAGGCCGCCCCCTGAAGCGAAATCAGCGTAGTATGCGTGTTGCTGAATCGTTTTTACGGCGTCCGTTATTGCGCCACCAACGAAGCGTCACGGGTCAGAGGCCCCACGGCATGATTGAGCTCGAACAAGAAGATCCTATCCCGCAAGGCGACCTGGCCTTGCAGATCACCGCGCTGCCGCGCGAAACCAATGGTTTCGGCGATATCTTCGGCGGCTGGCTGGTCGCCCAGATGGACCTGGCCGGTACCGCCATGGCCAGCCGCGTCGCCGGAGGCCGAGTGGCCACGGTAGCCATCGATCGCATGGCGTTCCTGGTCCCGGTGGCCGTGGGCGCGCAGTTGTCCTTCTATACCCAGACCCTGGAAATCGGCCGCAGCTCGATCCAGATGATGGTCGAGGTATGGAGCGACGACCCGCTGTCCAGCGAATGGCGCAAGGTTACCGAGGCGGTGTTCGTGTTCGTCGCCATCGATGGCAGTGGTCGCACCCGCTCCGTACCTCGTCGCTGAGCCTGGCCAGCGGTAAACTCATTGCACGTCACCGGGTCCAACGGCCTGACAGACAATCAATGAGACGAACGCAATGGCTAACTTCACGGTCGAGACCGAGCTGCACGGCGAACTCAACTGCTGGCGCATCACCAGCGATCATGCCGAACTACTGATTGCCCAGCAGGGCGCCCAGGTTCTGAGCTATCAGCGCCTGGGCGAGCCTCCGCTGCTGTGGCTGAGCGACCAGGCCATCTTCCGCCAGGGCAAGTCGGTGCGTGCCGGCGCTCCCGTGTGCTGGCCGTGGTTCGGTATCTTCGAGCGCAATCCCGATACGGTCAAAGCCATGTTCAAGGGCGAGCAGCCGCCCGCCCACGGCCTGGTGCGTGGCCGTGACTGGCAGTTGTTGCGCGCCGAGGAACACGGCGACCACCTGCAGGTCGAGTTCGAATTGCCCGAAGCCCAGGGTGACCTGCCGGGTTGGCCTCATGAGGTCCAGCTCAAGCTCCTGGTAGAGCTGGGTGACCAGCTGAAGCTCACCCTCACCAGCTACAACCTCGGCAATACCGATGTCACCCTGAGCCAGGCGCTGCACAGCTACTTCGCCGTGAGCGATGTGCGCCAGGTGCAAGTGGAAGGCGTGGACGGGCTGGCCTACATCGAAACACTGGCCAATTGGGAACAGCGCAAACAGCAGGGCAACCTGGGTTTCGCGGGCGAGACTGATCGCATCTACCTGAACGCGCCCGATCGACTGGCGATTGTCGATCCGCACTGGAACCGACGCATCACCCTTACTGCTGGCGGCTCAAGCACCGCGGTGATCTGGAACCCCTGGACCGACCGCGCCCGCGACCTGCCGGACATGGCCGACGATGGCTGGCAGCGCATGCTGTGCATCGAGACGGCGAATGTGATGGATGACGTGGTGGTGCTCAAGCCAGGGGCGACTCATGCGATGAGCGTGGCAATCGGTAGCGAAGCGCTCTGAAATCGCTATCGCGGGGCGGCCCGACTTGCCCCGCGATACGCTCTGCCAGGCTCAGAGGTCCGCATCCTCCACCACCCTCACCTGCCCCGCCTCCAGTGCATAGGCCGCATCCGCCAAGTCATTGCTGACTTTCTCCACCTTCAAGGTGCCGGTCACCCACAGCGGCGTGTAGATGTCGTCGATCTTCAGCCCTTTCGGATACCGCACCAGCACCAGCTGGTTCGGTGGCGGCGGCGGTACATGGATGCACGCCCCTGGGTAAGGCACCAGGAAAAACAGCGTGCTGTTGCCTTTGGCATCGCTCTCCAGCGGCACCGGATAACCACCCAGGCGGATCTGCCTGCCGTTCATGGCGGCCACGGTCTTGGTCGAGTACATCACTGCCGGCAGGCCCTTGCTCTGCTTCAGCCCACCCTTGGCGGTGAAGGTGCCCAGGGCTTCCGGGGAGTTGTGGTCGATCTCGGGCATTTGCTCGAGCGCCTTCTGGTCCGACTTGGGCATCAGTTCCAGCCAGTCGGTCTCGGGCAGTTCGGCATGGGCCAGGGCGCTGGCCAGCAACAGGGGAATGAGGGATAACGCACGCATGGAAATGCTCGGCAACTCAGGATGAATTGCCGGGCATTCTAGCGGGAATTCAGCGTTTCTTGATGAAGCCGTAGATCACCAGCAGGATGATCGCGCCGACCAGGGCCCCGAAGAAGCCCGCGGCCTGCCCGGCCTGGTAGATGCCCAGGGCTTGTCCGCCGTAGGTGGCGGCCAGGGAACCGGCGATGCCGAGGAGAATGGTCATGATCCAGCCCATGCTGTCGTCACCCGGTTTCAGGAAACGCGCCAGCAGGCCGACGATCAGGCCGATGAAGATGGTTCCAATGATGCCCATGGCAATCCCTCTGTGATGAACATGAGACATGCCAAAGCCTAGTCAGCGCTTTGGCATGTTGCCATCTCAGAGCGGCAATGCCCGGCAGAAGTTCGATCAGCCGGCGATCAACGCCTCTACTTCGGCAATCTTGGCCTTCAAGGTGGCCATGTCCTGGCAGCGCAGGGTGGCGTGGCCAACCTTGCGCCCGACCTTGAATGCCTTGCCGTAGTGGTGCAGGTGGCAGTCATCGATGGCGACGACTTTCTCCACTGCTGGCACTTCGCCGATGAAGTTGAGCATGGCGCTTTCGCCGACCTTGGCGGTCGAGCCCAGCGGCAGGCCGGCCACGGCGCGCAGGTGGTTCTCGAACTGGCTGCACTCACTGCCTTCGATGGTCCAGTGCCCGGAGTTGTGCACACGCGGGGCGATTTCGTTGGCCTTCAGGCCACCGTCCACTTCGAAGAACTCGAAGGCCATAACGCCCACGTAGTCGAGTTTCTGCAGCACGCGGCCAACGTAGTCTTCGGCCAGGGCCTGCAACGGGTGCGCCTCGCTGGCCACCGACAGGCGCAGGATGCCGCTGTCATGGGTGTTGTGCACCAGCGGGTAGAAGCGGGTTTCACCGTCGCGGGCGCGCACGGCCACCAGCGACACTTCCCCGGTGAACGGCACGAAGCCTTCCAGCAGGCACGGCACGCTGCCCAGTTCGGCAAAAGTGTCGACCACGTCTTCGGGCTTGCGCAGGACCTTCTGGCCCTTGCCGTCGTAACCCAGGGTGCGGGTCTTGAGCACGGCCGGCAGGCCAATGCTTGCCACCGCGGCATCGAGGTCCGCCTGCGAGAGGATGTCGGCAAAGGCCGGGGTGGGAATCCCCAGATCGCGGAACATGCTCTTCTCGAACAGGCGATCACGGGCGATGCGCAGGGCCTCGGCGCTCGGATAGACCGGGACGAACTGCGAGAGAAAGGCCACGGTCTCGGCCGGCACGCTTTCGAACTCGAAGGTCACCAGGTCGACTTCGTCGGCCAGCTGGCGCAGATGGTCCTGGTCACCGTAGTCGGCACGCAGGTGCTCGCCCAGCGGCGCGGCGCAGGCGTCTGGTGCCGGGTCGAGGAAAGCGAAGTTCATGCCCAGCGGGGTGCCCGCCAAGGCCAGCATGCGGCCCAGTTGGCCACCACCGATTACACCGATCTTCATGGGTTTCAGCCTCAAGCCTGACGCGGGTCTGGATTATCCAGCACGGTGTCGGTCTGCTCGGTGCGGAACTGCTTGAGCGCCGCGTGGAACTGCGGGTGCTTGGCCCCGAGGATGCTCGCCGACAACAAGGCTGCGTTGATCGCGCCGGCCTTGCCGATGGCCAGGGTGGCGACCGGGACGCCAGCAGGCATCTGTACGATCGACAGCAGCGAATCAACACCCGAGAGCATCGACGATTGCACCGGCACACCGAGCACCGGCAGATGGGTCTTGGCGGCGCACATGCCCGGCAGGTGGGCGGCGCCGCCGGCGCCGGCGATGATCACTTCGATGCCGCGGCCTTCGGCCTCATCGGCGTACTGGAACAGCAGGTCCGGGGTGCGGTGGGCGGAAACCACCTTCACTTCGTAGGGAATGCCGAGTTTTTCCAGCATATCGGCGGTGTGGCTAAGGGTGGACCAATCGGACTTGGAGCCCATGATCACGCCAACCAGTGCACTCATCGTCGAGCCTCTTCGCTTGTGCGCCCGCAGGCGCGTCAAAAAACAACAAGCCACGCGGGACGACCGGCGTGGCTTGTTTGCTGATCATGACCGGAATCTATCCGGTCGAGGGGCCGCGCAGTATAGCGTAACGTTGCGCGGTCACGGCACCCCCGGCGACCAACTGTCGGCCTTATTTTTCGGGGGTTTGGCTGACTTTTGGGTCAACTGAACCGCCCTCCAGCTTGCGCCACAGCAAGCGCACGTTGGCCTTGCGCACCAAGGCGCAGCGATACAGGCGGATTTCCAGTGGCACATGCCACTGGCTGCCACCGCAGATCGCCAGCTCGCCACGCTCCAGTTCACCGCGCATCGACAGCTTCGGGACCCAGGCGATGCCCATGCCTTCGAGCGCCATGCTCTTGAGACTGTCGGCCATGGCCGTTTCATAGACAGTGGTATAGCGCAGGTTGCGCTGGCGCAGCAGCAGGTTGACCGACCGACCGAGGAAGGCGCCGGCGCTGTAGGCCAGCAAGGGCACGCTGGCCTCCCCCTCCAGGTCGAACAGCGGCTTGCCGTCGGGGCCCACGGCACACACCGGAAGCATTTCGGTATTGCCCATGTGCAGCGACGGGAAGATCTCGGCGTCCATCTGCAGCGCCGCGTCCGGGTCATAGAAGGCCAGCATCAGGTCGCAGCCGCCTTCGCGTAATGCATGCACCGCATCACCGACGTTGGTGGCGACCAGGCGCGTGGCGATGTTCAGGCCATCGTTGCGCAATTGCGCCACCCAGCGGGGGAAAAAGCCCGATGCCAAGGAGTGCGCGGCCGAGACCTGGATCACTTCGCCCTGACCGCCTTCAAGGTGATGTAAATGGCGGAGAACTTCGCTCAACTGGTCGACAACGGTGCGTGCAGTGACGAGAAACAGCTGCCCGGCCTCGGTCAGTTCGATGGGTGTGCGGGAACGATTCACCAAGGTCAACCCAAGCGCCGCTTCCAAGCTGCGTATGCGTCGGCTGAACGCTGGCTGGGTAACGAACCGGCGCTCGGCCGCTTGCGAGAAACTGCGGGTCGAGGCCAGGGCACTGAAGTCCTCCAGCCATTTGCTTTCGAGGTTCATCGACTACTCCGCACTGCGTGCACCAAAATGGAACACGCTCGATTGTCAATCGGCGTCACATCAAACCGTATGCCGTTTGCGCATAGGTTAGCGTGCAACAGCATTGGCCGCAAAATCTGGGCAGCCCTAGCATTGGCGCCATTCCGGCAGGTGCCGGGTCAAAATCGAGATGATATCCATCATGTCCTCCGCTGCATCGTTCCGCGTCGAAAAAGATCTGCTTGGTACCCTTGAAGTCCCTGCCGATGCCTACTACGGCATCCAGACTCTGCGCGCTGCCAACAACTTCCACCTCTCCGGTGTTCCGCTGTCGCACTACCCGAAACTGGTAGTCGGCCTGGCGATGGTCAAGCAGGCAGCTGCTGACGCCAACCGTGAGCTGGGGCACCTGAGCGATGCCAAGCACGCCGCGATCAGCGCAGCCTGCGCACGACTGATCAAAGGCGACTATCACGAGCAGTTCGTGGTGGACATGATTCAAGGCGGTGCTGGTACTTCCACCAACATGAACGCCAACGAAGTCATCGCCAACATCGCGCTGGAGGCCATGGGTCACCAGAAGGGTGAGTACCAGTACCTGCACCCGAACAACGATGTGAACATGGCGCAGTCGACCAACGACGCCTACCCGACCGCGATTCGTCTGGGTCTGCTGCTGGGCCACGACGCCCTGCTGGCTAGCCTCGACAGCCTGATCCAGGCCTTCGCTGCCAAAGGTAAAGAGTTCGACCACGTTCTGAAGATGGGCCGTACCCAGCTGCAAGACGCCGTGCCGATGACCCTGGGCCAGGAATTCCGCGCCTTCGCCACCACCATGACCGAAGACCTGCAGCGCCTGCGCTCGCTGGCTCCGGAACTGCTGACCGAAATCAACCTGGGCGGCACCGCCATCGGTACCGGCATCAACGCCGACCCGGGCTACCAGATGCTGGCCGTCCAGCGCCTGGCGATCATCAGCGGCCAGCCGCTGGTACCGGCTGCCGACCTGATCGAAGCCACCTCCGACATGGGCGCCTTCGTGCTGTTCTCCGGCATGCTCAAGCGCACCGCGGTCAAGCTGTCGAAGATCTGCAACGACCTGCGCCTGCTGTCCAGCGGCCCACGCACCGGCATCAACGAGATCAACCTGCCGGCGCGCCAGCCAGGCAGCTCGATCATGCCAGGCAAGGTCAACCCGGTTATCCCGGAAGCCGTCAACCAAGTCGCGTTCGCCATCATGGGCAACGACCTGGCCCTGACCGTCGCCGCCGAAGGTGGCCAGCTGCAGCTGAACGTGATGGAACCGCTGATCGCCTACAAGATCTTCGACTCGATCCGCCTGCTGCAACGCGCCATGGACATGCTGCGCGAGCACTGCATCGTCGGCATCACCGCCAACGAACAGCGCTGCCGTGAACTGGTCGAGCACTCGATCGGCCTGGTCACCGCCCTGAACCCATACATCGGCTACGAAAACGCCACCCGTATCGCCCGCGTCGCCCTGGAAACCGGCCGCGGCGTGCTGGAACTGGTGCGCGAAGAGAAGCTGCTGGACGAAGAGATGCTCAACGACATCCTGCGTCCGGAAAACATGATCGCTCCCCGTCTGGTTCCGCTGAAGGCTTAACCCAGACCGCTGCAAACAGTCTCACCAGGTCGAGGGACTAGACACCTCTCAACCTTTCAAGGGCCCGAGCGCATGCTACGGGCCCTTTTTTTATGCCTGCGAAATGCTGTTGATAGGGGAGCGGCCGTGGGAGCGGGCTTGCCCCGCGATATTGATGCGGGCCTCAACTACGCCATCGCGGGGCAAGCCTGCTCCCACGCCACGCCGCGTACCCGGCACACAACTTGCTCGGTAATGCTCCCCAGCTCAACGGGATGCCGAGCATGCTGCACAGCCACCTCACCACCCTCAACGCCGTTTCGCTGATCCTCCAGGTGTTCCAGGAAGACGGCGTGGACGCGCAGCACATGCTCGCCGGCAGCGGCATAGGCCCCGCAGACCTGGGCCACGCCGATGCGCGCATCACCACCCAGCAGGAACTGCAGGTCTGCGCCAACGCCGTGGCCCGGCGCCAGGACATCGGCCTGGAACTCGGCCGGCGCATGCACGTGTCGTGCTACGGCATGCTCGGTTACGCCCTGCTCTCAAGTGCCACTTTGGGTGACGCCCTGCGCCTGGCGCTGACCTTTCCGGCACTGCTGGGAACAGTCTTTCAGCTGCGCCTGGTGGACGATGGCCAGCGCGTGTGGCTCAGCGCCAGCGACCATTACGACGCGCCTGGGCTGGCCGCCTTCAATGCCGAATTCTGCCTGCTGTCGCTGAAAGTGATCTGCGATGACCTGCTCGGCCGCCAACTACCGTTGCTGGCGGCGCGTTTCGAACACCCGCGCCCGGGCTACCACGCGCTCTATGACCCTGCATTCCAGTGCCCACTCGGCTTCGGCGCCAGCGACAATGCCTTCGCTTTCGAACGACACTGGCTGGACATGCCCCTGCCCCTGGCCGACCCGATCACCCACAAGGCGATGGGCGAACGCTGCCGGCGCCTCAACCTGGAGTTCACCGGCCGCCAAGCTTGGCTGGGGCGGATCCGCCAGCTGCTTCTGCGACAACTGGATGCCGCGCCTGGGCTGGAAGGCTTGGCACGGCAGATGAACTGCTCGTCGCGCACACTGCGCCGGCATTTGCAGGCGCTGGGCAGCAGTTATCAACAGCTCCTCGACGAGCTGCGCTTCGAGCGGGCCAAGCAGTTGCTGGCCGAGGACCAGATGCCGATCTACCGCATTGCCGAAACATTGGGGTTCAGCGAGACCGCGAGCTTCCGACATGCCTTCCAGCGCTGGAGCGGCGTGGCGCCAAGCCATTTTCGCGGTTGACCGGTTACGGACGGCTTGGCCACATCGATCCCCTTTTGGCCGTTTGCGACGTTCTCCAGTACCGGGCAGTCCGTAAAAATGGCTCCACGCCAGTGAATACGGAGAACAACAACGTGCTGACGATCTATTCCGATGATCACCGCCTGCACCATGGCCGCTGCGAGCTCATCGACGGCAAGCTGATGCCCTGTTTCGAAATGCCGTCGCGCGCCGACCACGTCCTGGAGCGCGTCAAGCAGCGCAACCTCGGGCCCGTGCAAGGCCCCGCCGACTTTGGCCGCGCGCCGCTGCAGCGCATCCACAGCGCCGACTACCTGAATTTCTTCGAAGGCGCCTGGGCCCGTTGGGCCGCACTTGGCCAGGAAGGTGACCTGCTGCCGTTCACCTGGCCGGCGCGCACCCTGCGCCAGGTCAAACCCAGCGGCCTGCACGGCGAGCTCGGTTATTACAGCTTCGACGCCGGCGCACCGATCACCGCCGGCACCTGGCAGGCCGCCTACAGCGCCGCCCAGGTCGCCCTGACCGCCCAGGCCGCGATCCAGCAAGGCGCCCATGCCGCATTCGCCCTGTGCCGGCCACCAGGGCACCACGCCGCAGGCGAAGTGATGGGGGGTTACTGCTACCTCAACAACGCAGCCATTGCCGCCCAGGCCTTCATCGACCACGGCCGGCGCAAGGTAGCCATCCTCGACGTCGACTATCACCACGGCAACGGTACGCAGGACATTTTCTACACCCGCAACGACGTGTTCTTCGCCTCGATCCACGGCGACCCGCAGGACGAGTTCCCGTTCTTCCTCGGCTACGCCGACGAGATCGGCGAAGGTGCCGGCGAAGGCTGCAACATCAACTACCCGCTGCCTGCCGGCAGCGACTGGGCAGCCTGGAGCGCAGCCCTCGAAGACGCCTGCCAGCGCATCGCCACCTTCGATGCCGATGTGCTGGTGATCTCCCTTGGCGTGGATACCTTCAAGGACGACCCCATCTCCCAGTTCAAGCTCGACAGTCCCGACTACCTGGCGATGGGCAAGCGCATCGCCCAGCTGGGCAAGCCGACCTTGTTCGTGATGGAGGGCGGCTACGCTGTGGAGGAAATCGGCATCAACGCGGTCAATGTGCTGGAAGGCTTCCAGCAGGCCCAGCCAGGAGCGTGAACATGACCCGACTCAAACGTCTGCTCGCCCCGCTCGTCGCCGCCGGCCTGTTCGCTGGCGCACTGCAGGCACACGCCGAACAGCGTACCCTGCGGGTATACAACTGGTTCGACTACATCACCCCGCAAACCCTGGTCGACTTCCAGAAGGACAGCGGGGTCAAGCTGATCTACGACATCTTCGACACCAATGAAGCACTGGAAGCCAAGCTGCTCACCGGCAACTCCGGCTATGACGTGGTGGTGCCGTCCAACGTGTTCCTCGCCAAGCAGATAGAAGCCGGCGTGTTCCAGCCCCTCGATCGGGCGAAGCTGCCCAACTGGCAACACCTTGACCCGGCACTGATGAAGCTGATCGAGGCCAATGACCCCGGCAACAAGTTTGCCGTGCCTTACATGTACGGCACGGTGCTGATCGGCTTCAACCCGGCCAAGGTCAAGGCGGTGCTCGGCGACGACGCACCGGTGGACAGCTGGGACCTGATCTTCAAGGAAGAGAACATCGCCAAGCTCAAGCAGTGTGGCGTGGCGCTGCTTGATTCGCCGTCGGAGATCCTGCCGCTGGCGCTGTCGTACCTGGGCCTGGACCCCAACAGCGGCAAGCCGGCCGACTATCAGAAAGCCCAGGACCTGCTGCTGAAGATCCGCCCGCATGTAACCTACTTCCACTCGTCCAAGTACATGGCCGACATCGCCAATGGTGATATCTGTGTGGCGGTGGGCTACTCGGGCAGCTTCTCCCAGGCCGCGAATCGGGCTCGTGAAGCGAAGAACGGCGTGGTGGTGGACATGCGCCTGCCGAAGGAAGGCGCGCCGATCTGGTTCGACATGCTGGCGATCCCCAAGAACGCCGCCAACCCGGAAGATGCCCACACATTCATCAATTACCTGTTGCGACCAGAAGTGATCGCACCGATCAGCGACTTCGTCGGCTACCCGAATCCGAACAAGGATGCGACCGACAAGGTCAGCCCGGCGATCCGCAACAATCCAAACCTGTACCCGACGGCGGAGGCAATGGCCAAGTTGTACACGCTCAAGCCGTTGCCACGGGATGCCGAGCGGGCGCGGACGCGGGCCTGGACCAAGATCAAGTCGGGGACCTGATGTTTTTGGGGCTGCAGAGCGGCCCCATTCAATCTCGCCAGGCCTTGCGCAGGCGCATCAAAGCCTGCGCAATCTCCCCTTCTGGCACTGCCGCGAATCCCAGTACCAGCCCTGCCCTCGTATCCGCAGGTTCCGCGCTGTCCTCCAGCCAGTAGCTGCTCAGCGGAGTGACCTCCACCCCCACCGCCTCCGCCCGCGCCACCAACTCCTGCTCCCGCGCCAAGTTATCCACAGCCACCTTCACATGCAGCCCTGCTGCGACGTCTGGCATTGCCCCCAGCCCCGGTACATCCACGGGCCAACCGGCCTTCAGCACATTCCTGCGGGCCAGCGCCGCCCGGCGCATACGGCGGATATGCCGCTGGAAATGCCCTTGGGCCATGAACTGCGCCATGACACATTGCGTGCCGACTTCCGAGTGACGCACCGCCAGCGCCTTGGCCTGGCTGAATGCCCGCACCAGGCGTCCGGGCAGCACCAGGTAACCCAGCCGCAAAGCCGGAAATGCGATCTTGCCGAACGTTCCGACGTACAGCACCCGGCCCTGCCGATCCAGTGCCGCCAGCGGTGCCAAAGGCGCACCGCTGTAGCGGTACTCACCATCGTAATCGTCCTCGACGACCCAACCGTCCTGGCGCTCGGCCCAGGCCAGCAACGCCAGGCGCCGGGCCAGGCTCATGGTCACACCGGTGGGGTACTGGTGAGCCGGGGTCACGTAAGCCAGCCGGCAATCCGGCAGCTCGGCCAGGCGCGCACAGTCCATGCCCTCTTCGTCTACCGGCACGCCGCTGACTCTTGCCCCCGCCAGGGCGAAGGCGTGCCCGGCAGCGCGGTAGCCCGGGTTTTCCACAGCCACCCCGTCACCAGGCTGCAACAGCAACTGTGCACAAAGGCTGATCGCCTGCTGCGCACCACTGGTGATCACAATTTGTTCAGCACTGCAGGAAAGCCCTCGCGATCGACGCAGATAGGTGGCAATCAAATCACGCAACGGCAGCTCCCCTGCCGGGTCGCCATAGCCGAGCAGCGCCGGGTCGGGATTTCGCCAGAAACCCGCTTGCAGCTTGGCCCAGACCTCGAAAGGAAACAGGTCGAAGGCTGGCAGGCCAACCCTGAAAGCCCTCGGCGCATCGCCTTTTGGCGGCGGCAGATGGTGCTTTTTCAGACGCAACAACGGCTCGCTGCACAGCGCAAAACTGGATAAATCCTCAGTATCAGACTCCTCAAATGTGGATAAGTCTGTTGATAACACCAGGGATAACCCTGTGGACAGTTGTGTGGATAGTTTTCCCAGGCGGCTTACATAGGTGCCATCGCCTACCCGGCTTTCGATAAAGCCCTCGGCATACAACTGGTCATAGGCACGCACCACGCTGTTGCGCGACAACGCGAGAACCGCCGCAAGGTCACGGGTGGCCGGCAGCCGAGTGCCGCCTTCCAGGCGCCCATCCAGCACGCGCGCGCGCAAGGCCTGATAGAGCTGCTGGCTGAGCCCGCGACGGCGATCCAGGACGATTCCTGCCGGATCGAAAGGCAACGCGTGGGTAGGTTCGCTCATGGCATTGGACCTATCAAAACAGTCATGAATGGCTCTTACACAGAGCCAATAGCCTGCCTAGCATGAAGCCACAGCACAAGGAACACCGGCATGTACAACAGCAAACCGCATCAGGAACATGACCTTGCCCGCCTGCACCAGCACATGCAGCACACCCGCCTGGCAACGCTGGTCAGCCACGGTGAGCACGGGCTGCTGGCCACCCATCTGCCCGTGCTGGTCGCCACTGGCGAGGGCGAATTCGGCACGGTCTACGGCCACCTCGCCAGGGCCAACCAGCAATGGCAGGACCTGGCACACGGCGCTGAGGCCTTGCTGGTATTCCCCGGCGCCGACGCCTATGTCAGCCCTGGCTACTACCCGAGCAAGACGGACAACCCCAAGGTGGTGCCCACCTGGAACTACATGGCGGTGCATGCCTGGGGCCCGGTGGAGGTGATCCACGCACCGACGCAATTGCTGGACATCGTCAGCCGCCTGACCGACCGCCATGAGCAAGGCCGCGCAGCACCGTGGAGCGTCGCCGATGCTCCGGCTGACTACCTTGACGGCATGCTCCGCGCCATCATCGGTATCCGCCTGCCGATCGCCCGCCTGCAGGGCGCACGCAAGCTCAGTCAGAACCGTTCGGCGCAAGACATCGCCGGGGTCCGCGCAGGCCTGGCCGCCAGCGCCGACCCTGTGGATAACCAACTCGCCGCGCACATGCGCGACCTCTGAAGGAAAAGCCCATGACCAGCATCACCCTGCGCCCGGTGGGCGCCAACGACCACGCCGCCTGGCTACCCTTGTGGCAGGCCTACCTGCGCTTCTACCAGGCCGAACTGCCCGACGCAGTCAACACCAGCACCTGGCAACGCCTGCTCGATGCGAACGAGCCCACCCACTCGGCGTTGGCCTGGGTCGATGGCAAGGCGGTGGGGATGGTCAACTTCATCTACCATCGTTCCAACTGGAGCATCGAGAACTCCTGCTACCTGCAGGACCTCTACGTGGACAGTGAAGTGCGTGGCCTGGGCATCGGTCGGCAGCTCATCGAGCATGTCTACGCCACGGCCAAGGCCGCCGGCTGCATCAAGGTGCACTGGCTGACCCACGAGACCAACGCCACCGCCATCAGCTTGTACGAGCAGGTCGCCGAGCGGCCGGGCTTCATCCAATTCCGCAAAGCACTGTAGGCCGCCCATGAACGACGCATTGAACTGGAAACCCGCCGGTACGCCCAAGGCCGAACCCATCGAAGGCCGTTTCATCAGCCTGGAGAAGCTTGACCCGGCGCGCCATGGCAACGACCTTTGGGAAGTACTGCAAGGTCCGGGCTCGGACCCAGCGCTATGGGACTATCTGCCCTACGGCCCGTTTGCTGAGCGCGCCAGCTTCGACCGCTGGCTGGAAGGCAACGCCGCCAGCCGCGACCCGCTGTTCTACAGTGTGATCGACCGCGCCAACGGCCAGGTTCAGGGCATCCTCAGCTACATGTCGATCGTCCCCGAACACGGCCGCTTCGAGATTGGCCACATCGCCTTCGGCGCCGCCATGCAACGCACACCCAAGGGCACCGAGGCGGTTTACCTTTTGAGCAAACTGGGCTTCGAGCTGGGCAATCGCCGGCTGGAATGGAAGTGCAACGACGCCAATGCCCGCTCCAAGCGCGCGGCCGAACGGTTCGGTTTTGTGTTCGAGGGCGTGTTCCGCAACCACATGGTGGTCAAGGACCGTAATCGCGATACAACGTGGTATTCGATTACCGATACCGAATGGCCTACCGTGGCGGCGGGGTTCGAGCGTTGGTTGAGTGAGGAAAACCAGCAGCCTGAGGGACAAGTCCGCACGCTGGAAGCGTGCCGCGTGGGCTGATTTATCCAGACAAAAAAAGGGGAGCATCCGCTCCCCAGAGGTTAACCGCTTGTAGATGAAGGCTTCTGTCAGCCCTCGATCTCGATCAGGATTTCGCCTGGGGTCACCCGGTCGCCCTTGGCCACGTGAATGGCCACGACCTTGCCGGCGATCGCTGCCTGGACTTCGGTCTCCATCTTCATCGCCTCGGTGATCAGCACCGCCTGGCCGGCCTTGACCACGTCGCCTTCCTTGACCAGCACATCGACGATGTTGCCCGGCATGCTGGTGCTGACGTGGCCCGGCGCGCTGGCCTGCTTGCGCTTGCTGCCGCCACCGCCGACGAATTCGTTGAGCGGCTCGAACACCACTTCTTCCGGCATGCCGTCGATGGACAGGTAGAAGTGGCGCTTGCCTTCGGCCTTCACGCCGACACCGGTGATATCGACGCGGTAGGTTTCACCGTGGACATCGATGACGAACTCGGTCGGCACGCCTTCACCGCCCACCGCCCCCACCGCGCCAGCTTCCGGAATCGGCAGCAAGGCTTCTGGCTTGAGGGTGCCGGCTTCACGCTCCTCGAGGAACTTGCGGCCGATGTCGGGGAACATGGCGAAGGTCAGCACGTCCTCCTCGGAGTGCGCGAGGCTGCCGATGTCGGCGCGCAGCTTGGCCATCTCCGGCTTGAGCAGGTCGGCCGGGCGCACGTCGATCACGTCCTCGCTGCCGATCGCCTGGCGCCGCAGCTGCTCGTTGACCACACCGGGGGCTTTGCCGTAGCCGCCTTGCAGGTACAGCTTCACTTCATTGGTGATGGTCTTGTAGCGCTCGCCGGCCAGCACGTTGAAGAACGCCTGGGTGCCGACGATCTGCGAGGTCGGGGTCACCAGCGGCGGGAAGCCCAAGTCTTCGCGCACCCGCGGGATCTCTGCCAGCACTTCGTTCATGCGGTTGAGCGCGCCCTGCTCCTTCAGCTGGTTGGCCAGGTTGGAAATCATCCCGCCCGGTACCTGGTTGACCTGCACGCGGGTATCCACGGCGGTGAACTCGCTTTCGAACTGGTGGTACTTCTTGCGCACGGCGTAGAAGTACAGGCCGATCTCCTGCAGCAGCTCGAGGTCCAGCCCGGTGTCGAACTCGCTGCCCTTTAGCGCGGCGACCATCGACTCGGTGCCCGGGTGGCTGGTACCCCAGGCGAAGCTGGAGATCGCGGTGTCGATATGGTCGACGCCGTTCTCGACGGCCTTGAGCTGACACATCGCGGCCAGGCCGGCAGTGTCGTGGGAGTGGATGAACACCGGCAATGACTGCTCGGCTTTCAGTGCCTTGACCAACTCGCCGGTGGCGAACGGGGTCAACAGGCCAGCCATGTCCTTGATCGCCACCGAGTCGCAACCCATGGCTTCCATCTGCTTGGCCTGCTGAACGAAGGCATCGACGGTATGCACCGGGCTGGTGGTGTAGGCGATGGTGCCCTGGGCGTGCTTGCCGGCGGCTTTCACCGCCTCGATGGCCACGCGCAGGTTACGCACATCGTTCATGGCGTCGAAGATGCGGAACACGTCGATGCCGTTGACCGCGGCCTTGGCCACGAAGGCCTTGACCACATCGTCGCTGTAATGGCGGTAGCCCAGCAGGTTCTGCCCGCGCAGGAGCATCTGCAGGCGGGTGTTGGGCAGCGCGGCACGCAGCTTGCGCAGGCGCTCCCACGGGTCTTCCTTGAGGAAGCGCACGCAGGCGTCGAAGGTGGCGCCGCCCCAGACTTCCAGCGACCAGTAGCCGACCTTGTCGAGCTTGTCGCAGATCGGCAGCATGTCTTCGGTGCGCATGCGGGTGGCCAGCAGGGACTGGTGAGCGTCGCGCAGGATCGTGTCGGTAACAAAGATTTTCTTGGACATTATTCGGTTCCTCACAGGCCTGCGTGGGCGGCGATGGCGGCGGCGATGGCCAGGGCCAGCTCTTCGGGTTTGCGCTTGATCGAGTAGTTGGTCAGTTCAGGGTGGCTTTCGACGAAGCTGGTGTTGAACTGGCCGCTACGGAATTCCGGGTTGCGCAGGATTTCCTGGTAGTACGCGGCAGTGGTCTTGACCCCCTGCAGGCGCATGTCGTCCAGGGCCCGCAGGCCGCGGTCCATGGCTTCTTCCCAGGTCAACGCCCAGACCACCAGTTTCAGGCACATGGAGTCGTAGAACGGGGGAATGGTGTAGCCCGTGTAGATCGCCGTGTCGGTACGCACACCCGGGCCGCCCGGGGCGTAGTAGCGGGTGATCTTGCCGAAGCTGGGCAGGAAGTTGTTCTTCGGGTCTTCGGCGTTGATGCGAAACTGCAAGGCAAAGCCGCGGTGCTGAATGTCTTCCTGCTTGATCGACAGCGGCAGGCCGGAGGCGATGCGGATCTGCTCGCGAACGATGTCGATGCCGGTGATTTCCTCGGTGATGGTGTGTTCCACCTGCACCCGGGTGTTCATCTCCATGAAGTACACCTCGCCATCGGCGAGCAGGAACTCCACGGTACCGGCATTCTCGTAGTCCACCGCCTTGGCCGCGCGCACGGCCAGGTCGCCGATGTAGGCACGCTGCTCAGGGGTCAGCTGCGGGCTCGGGGCGATCTCGATGAGTTTCTGGTTGCGGCGCTGGATCGAGCAGTCGCGCTCGAACAGGTGCACCACGTTGCCGAAGCTGTCACCGAGAATCTGCGCCTCGATATGCTTGGGGTTGACGATGCACTTTTCCAGGAACACTTCCGCCGAGCCGAAGGCCTTGGTGGCCTCGGAAATTACCCGGGGGAAGTTCTGTTCCAGTTCCTCGCGGCTGTTGCAGCGGCGAATGCCGCGCCCGCCGCCACCGGAGGTGGCCTTGAGCATCACCGGGTAACCGATGCGGTCGCCTTCCTGCAGGGCTTCATGAATATCGGCGACGTTGCCTTCGGTGCCGGGGGTGACCGGCACGCCGGCCGCGATCATGGTGCGGCGCGCTTCGGTCTTGTCACCCATGCGGCGAATGACGTCGGCAGCCGGGCCGATGAACTTGATCCCGCGTTCAGCGCAGATCTCCGCCAGTTCGGCGTTTTCCGACAGGAAACCGTAGCCGGGATGCAAGGCATCGCAGCCGGTCTCGACAGCAAGGTTCACCAGCTTGCGCGGGTTCAGGTAGCCGGCCAGGGGCTCGGCACCGATGCTGTAGGCCTCGTCGGCGCGCTTGACGTGCAAGGCGTGGCGGTCGGCGTCGGAGTAGATCGCCACGGAGCGAATGCCCATCTCGGCGCAGGCACGCACGATCCGTACTGCAATCTCACCCCGGTTGGCGATCAGGATTTTTGTTATCACTGGAGTCTTCCCAAAGCCGTAGGAACAGACGATCCGGTTCTACCGGTCGGCGCGTGACCAAACGTCGCTGGCCAGTCGCATATCCACCCTAGCGCTGAAGGTCGATAAACAAAAATCAATATTTGTTAGAGGCAGCATAAGCAAAAGCTTATAGTTGGGTAACAAGGTTTTGCCGGAGCACCGCAAAAAATGCGCAAGTCATTGATGCGTATGACTTTACGTCAGCTGCAGGTCTTCAACGAAGTGTGTGATTTGCGCTCCTACAGCCGGGCGGCCGAAGAGATGGCGCTGACGCAACCCGCCGTTAGTCTACAGATCCGCCAGCTCGAAGAGCTGGTTGGCCAGCCGCTGTTCGAGTATGTCGGCAAGAAGCTCTACCTGACCGAGGCCGCCGAAGCGCTGCAACGCGCCAGCCGGGATATCTTCGGGCGCCTGGAGAACCTCGACATGCAGCTGTCGGACATGCAGGGCTCACTGCAGGGGCAGCTGAAACTGGCGATCGAATCCAGCGCCAAGTACTTCGTGCCACACCTGTTCGCCGCCTTCAAGCAGCGCCACCCGGAGGTCAACCTCACCTTGACGGTGGTCAACCGTGCCCAGGCGATCAGGCGCCTGTCGGACAACCGCGACGACCTGGTCATCATGTCCATGGTGCCCCAGGACATGGGCCTCGAGTTCCTGCCCTTCCTGAACAACCCGATCGTCGCCGTGGCACCGCCGCAACACCCGTTGTGCAAGCCGGACAGCCTGCGCCTGCAGGATCTCGAGCCGCACACCTTGCTGGTCCGTGAACAGGGTTCGGGCACCCGCAAGGCCTGCGAGGAGTTTTTCAAGGACAAGCGCGTGCATTTCACCCAGACCCTCGAGGTGGCCTCCACCGATGCCCAGCGCGAATGCGTGGTGGCCGGGCTGGGCATCGCCCTGCTGACCCGTCATGCGGTCAACATGGAACTGGCCACCGGCATGCTCAGGGAGTTGCCGGTGGAAGAACTGCCGTTGTACCGCAGCTGGTGCCTGGTGCAGTCCCGGAGCAAGCGGCAATCGCCGGTGGCCCTGGCGTTTCAAGCGTTCATCCGCAGCGAACGTGCAATGATCAGCGGGCTTGTTGAGCGTTTCTCGGGGAAGTTGCCGCCGATACCTGCCACACCGTGAGGTCCTGCAGGTCGGGGTAGTCGGCCAGTTCGCGCAGCAACTGGCGTTGGTCGCAGTAGCATTCGATCGCGCGGCGGTACTCCATGCGGCGCTGATCCTTTTCCTGCTGCTTGCGAGCCTTGGCGTTGGGTTGGTACACACCGTCGTGATCACGTGCCATTGCCTGTCTCCCAGAAAGGATGCGGGGAGTTTCAGACTGGCCTCGGTGGTTTACGGTTTGGCGGTGGATTGGTGACGAAATGATGAAACCTGCATGGGCGCGGGCCAGCCCGATCCCATGCGAGCACAGCCTTGAATCAGTCGTCGGTCGCCTTGATCGACTTGGGCGACAGGCGCAGGCTGCGCAAGCTGCGCTTCACGCTCTTGAGGTGGTTGACCAGGCTCGGCCCGCGGGCCATTGCCACGCCCATGGCCAGCACGTCGATCACAACTAAGTGGGCGATGCGCGAGGTCAGCGGCGTGTAGATTTCGGTGTCCTCATGCACGTCGATGGCCAGGTTGACCGTCGACAGCTCGGCCAGCGGCGTCTGGCTCGGGCACAGGGTGATCAGGTTGGCACCGCTCTCGCGCACCAGGTTGGCGGTGATCAGCAGGTCCTTCGAGCGCCCCGACTGGGAAATGCACACCGCCACATCGCCCGGCTTGAGCGTGACAGCCGACATTGCCTGCATGTGCGGATCGGAATAGGCCGCCGCGCTGAGCAGCAGGCGGAAGAACTTGTGCTGCGCATCCGCCGCGACCGCGCCCGAGGCGCCAAAACCATAGAACTCCACGCGCTGGGCCTGGGCCATGGCCGTCACCGCCTGCTGCAAGGCTTGCGGGTCGAGGTGCTCGCGTACTTCCATCAAGGTATGCAGGGTGGTGTCGAAGATTTTCAGGCTGTAGTCGGCGACCGAGTCGTCTTCATGGATGGCAAATTGACCGAAGCTGGCACCGGCAGCCAGGCTTTGCGCCAGCTTGAGCTTGAGATCCTGGAAGCCCGAGCAACCGATCGCCCGGCAGAAGCGCACGATGGTCGGTTCGCTGATACCCACGCTGTGCGCCAGATCGGCCATGGAGCTGTGCATGACGGCAGCCGGATCGAGCAGCACATGGTCGGCCACTTTGAGTTCCGATTTGCGCAGCAGGTGCCGCGATTGGTCGATATGTTGCAACAGATTCACGGGCTGGACTCGGTTATGATCGGCGTGCCGGGATGTAGCTTTCTTGTAGTTATACTACATGCTTGCCAACCCGCCCAGCTAATCGAACGTGGAGAGTGGTGGTTTGACGATTCCTTGCGACATCCTGGTCTTCGGCGGCACGGGCGACCTGGCCCTGCACAAACTGCTCCCGGCGCTCTACCACCTGTATCGCGAAGCCCGCCTGCACACCGCCGTGCGGATTATCGCCCTGGCCCGACGCAACCTGCCGCGCAACGACTACGTCAAGCTTGCCGAGCGCCATTGCCGGGCGCAGGTCGCCCGCCAGGACTTCGACGAAGACGTCTGGCAGCGCTTTTCGGCGCGGCTCGACTACTTCCCCATGGACGCGGCGCAGAGCGCTGACTTCGGCCGCCTGGCACGCTACCTGGGTGAGCCCGGCGGCCTGACGCGGATCTTCTACCTGGCCACCGCGCCCAAGCTGTTCGTGCCGATCGCCACTCACCTGCGCATCGCCGGCCTGGCCGACAGCGAAGCGCGCATCGTGCTGGAAAAGCCCATCGGCCACTCGCTTGAGTCGGCCACCGCGATCAACGAAGCGATCGGCGCGGTGTTCGACGAGTCCCAGGTCTTTCGCATCGACCACTACCTGGGCAAGGAAACCGTGCAGAACCTCATGGCCCTGCGCTTTGCCAACGCCTTGCTCGAGCCGGTATGGCGCAACGGCCAGGTCGACCATGTGCAGATCAGCGTCTGTGAAACCCTCGGCGTGGAAAACCGCGGCGCCTACTACGACCGTGCCGGCGCTACCCGCGACATGCTGCAGAACCACCTGCTGCAACTGCTCTGCCTGGTGGCCATGGAGCCCCCCTCGCAGTTCGAGGCCGAAGCGGTACGCGACGAGAAGGTGAAGATCCTCCGCGCCCTCAAGCCCATCACCGGCCAGGACGTGCAGGACAAGACCGTGCGCGGCCAATACGGCGCCGGCAAGATCGGCGGCCAGGAAGTGCCGGCCTACTATTTCGAGAAGGACGTGGACAACGACAGCGACACCGAAACCTTCGTCGCGGTCCAGGCGCACATCGACAACTGGCGCTGGGCCGGCGTGCCGTTCTACCTGCGTACCGGCAAGCGCATGGCGCGGCGCTCGTCGCAGATCGTCATCCAGTTCAAGCCCGTGCCGCACGAGCTATTCAGCGGCGGCCAGGTCAACCAGCTGCTGATCCAGCTACAACCGGATGAGCACATCAGCTTGCGCATGATGACCAAGAGCCCGGGCAAAGGCATGCGCCTGGCGCCGGTCGAGCTGGACCTCAACCTGGCCCAGGCCTTCGCCCAGACCCGCCGCTGGGAGGCCTACGAACGGCTGTTGCTGGATGTACTCGAAGGCGATTCGACGCTGTTCATGCGCCGCGACGAGGTCGAGGCCGCGTGGGCCTGGATCGACCCGATCCTGCAGGGCTGGGAGGAGCACTTCCAGGCGCCGCGCCCTTACCCCGCCGGCAGCAATGGCCCGGAACAGGCCAACAGCCTGTTGGCGCGCCAGGGCCAGGCCTGGCACGCCTAGCCCAACAGGTCGGCGGTCGAAAGCCCTAGCAGCGCTTTGAACGACGCGGCATCGACCGGCCGGCTGATCAGGTAGCCCTGCACCTCGTCACAGCCGTGCTCGCGCAGGAACTGCAACTGTTCACGGGTTTCCACCCCTTCGGCCACCACCTTCAATTGCAGGCTCTGCGCCATGGCGATGATCGCCCGGGTAATGGCCGCATCTTGCGTGCCTTCAAGCAGCCCGCGGATGAACGCCTGGTCGATCTTTACGTAGTCGACCGGGAAGCGCTTGAGGTAGCTCAGTGACGAGTAGCCAGTGCCGAAATCGTCGATGGCCAGCTTAACCCCCAGCGCGTGTAGCTGCTCGAAGGTGGCGATGATGTGCTCGACACTGTCCAGCAACTGGCTTTCGGTCAGTTCCAGCTCCAGCAGGTGCGGCGCCAGGCCGGACTCCTGCAGGACCTGGCGCACCAGGCTGACCAGCTTGCCCTGGCGCAACTGGTACACCGACAGGTTGACCGAAACACGCACCTCCAGGCCCTGGCGCAACCACTCGCAGGCTTGCCAACAGGCCTGGCGCAGCACGAACTCGCCCATGGGCGCGATCAATCCGGTTTCCTCCGCCAGGCCAATGAACTCGCTGGGTGGCACCATGCCCCATTGCGGGTGCTGCCAGCGTACCAAGGCCTCGGCCGCGTGCAGCTGACCGGTGCGCAGGCACAGCTTGGGCTGGTAGTAGACCAGCAGCTGGCCTTCGTCTATGGCCTTGCGCAACTGATTCTCCAGCTGCAGGCGCTCAAGGGTGCTGGCACGCAGGCTCTCGGTATAGAACTGGAAGCTGTCGCCGCCCAGATGCTTGGCATGCTGCTTGGCCATGTCGGCCTGGCTTACCAGGGCATTGAGGTCCAGGCTGGCATCGGACAGCAGGCTGATACCCACCGAGGCGCTGATCACCACCTCGTGCCCGCCCACACGCTGGGGCACTCGCAGTTTGTCCAGCAACCGGGTAGTGACGCGCACCAGGCTGGATAAGTTGGTATAGCCGTCGAACAGCACCGCGAACTCGTCGCCGGATAGGCGCGCCACGGTATCGGCTTCGGGCACCGCGTTGGCCAGGCGCTGGGCCATCTTCTTCAGCAACTGGTCGGCCAGCTCATGACCCAGGCTCTCGTTGAGCAGCTTGAAGCGGTCCAGGTCAACATGCAGCAGCGCCAGGCTGCGGCCATTCAGACGCATGCGTTGCGCCGCCTCGTGCAGACGCAGGCGGAACAGCGCACGGTTGGCAAGGCCGGTGAGGTCATCGTAGTGCGCCAGATAGCGCAGGCGCTCCTCGGATTCGCGGCGCGCCGACAGGTCGGTGAAGAAGCCGACGATATTGACGATACGCCCCCGCACATCGCTCACGCTGTTGAGCTGCAACCATTGGGGATAGAGCTCGCCGCTCTTGCGCGCCTCGACCAACTCACCCTGCCAGCGCCCCTGCTGGTCCAGCGCCTGGTCGATGGCCTGGCTGTGGCGCCGGGCGTCGCGGCTGCAGGGTAGCTCCAGGGCGTTGCGGGCGATCAACTCGGCCCGGCCGTAGCCGGTGACATCGCAGAAAGCCTGGTTGACCGCCAGCAGCTGGAAGTCGGCATCGAGAATGGCGATCCCCTCGCTGGCTGCCTCGAACACCGTCGCGGCGAGCCGCTGCTGCTCCTCCTGCTCCTTCTGTGCGGTGATGTCACGGCGGGTGCCCAGCATGCGCAGGACCTTGCCCTGGGCATCGGATTCCACCGCCCGCCCACGGTCCTCGATCCAGCACCAGTGGCCTTGGGCGTGACGCACCCGGTACTCGACCCGGTAGTCCTCGGTGCGCCCCTTGAGATGTTCGACCAGCGTGCGCCGCAGCACCGGCAAATCATCGGGGTGCAGCCGCGGCTTGAGGTCGGCGCGTACCGAACGCACCTGGTCGGCATCGAGGCCGAACAGGGCATGCAGTTGTGTGTGATGGACTTCGTCGGTCTCCAGGTTCCAGTCCCACAGCCCCAGCTCGCTGGCCTGCAGGGCCAGGGCCAGGCGCTGCTCGCTCTTGCTCAGGGCCTGGTTGGCCTGGTCCAGCTCATGGCTACGTTCGGCCACGCGCTGTTCAAGGCCGGCATGGGCCTGGCGCAGGTCGTCCTCGGCCTGACGGCGCTGGGCGATTTCGGCGCTGAGCTTGCGGTTCAGACCCTCGCTGTGGCGCTGGGCGCACTGCAGATGCTCGATCAGCGCCTGGTTCTGGAAGCGGCGCAGCAAGCCACGCTCGATCAGGCGATTGACCTGCCAGGCCACCACCATCAGCGCTACCAGCAGGATCAGCCCCAGCCAGCCCCAGCCACGCTGGTGCCCGGCGTCATAGACGAAGAGAAACGCGATCGGCGGCAGCAGGCACGGCACCGCGAAGCTGAGAAACGCCGGCAGGCTGACCGCGTAGGCGACACTGGCCGACAACGCCGCTGCCCCGAGCAGGCCGAATACCCAGGCCTGCTGCACGAAGTTGTCCGCCGGCGCCAGGGCGATCACCGCACTGGCCAAGGTCAGGCCGCTGAACGCCGAACCGAGCAGGAACATCCTCCGCCAGGCTGGCTTGGCCTGGCGAACCGGTGTCGCCGATTCGAAGGCCGCCACCTGGATCACCCGCAGCACCACCAGTGCCAGCAGCCAGGCCAACCACACACCAACCAGCAGATAGCGCCCAGGGCTCCACAGCAGCCAGGCGCTGAGCAGGCCGTTGAGCAGCATGAACAGGGTGGGCAGCAGAGAGCCCTGGTACAGCAGGCGAGTCCGCTCGATCGACAGCTGGGTGGCGAATTGCCTGCGAACGCTCCGTGTCGTCTCCGGCGATGCTCCGATCGCCATGCAATCCTGGGTCATATGGCTGGATTCTTTTGAGTTCTTGTTATGGCTGACCACAAATGTGCAGGGAGAATACACAAGCGTCGCGTCAGACCAAACTGCTCTACGTCATGATTTGGAAAATGTCTCGTCCGTCCAGGTCTGACCGCTCAACCACGCGGCGCTGCCAGCAGCGCCGATGAACGGTAGATGGCCTGTGCGGTGATTTGCAGCGCGGGCGTTTGCCCCTGCCTGCGCGCGGCCATAGAATGCCCGCATGCATAATGACGACCTCTCCCTCCTGCTGAACTCCCTCAACGACGCCCAGCGCCAGGCCGTGGCGGCCTCCGTCGGGCGCCAACTGGTGCTGGCCGGCGCCGGCTCGGGCAAGACCCGCGTGCTGGTGCACCGTATCGCCTGGCTGATCCAGGTCGAGCAGGCCTCGCCGCACTCGATCCTGTCGGTGACCTTCACCAACAAGGCCGCGGCGGAAATGCGCCAGCGTATCGAGCAACTGCTGGGCATCAACCCGGCCGGCATGTGGGTCGGCACTTTCCACGGCCTGGCCCACCGCCTGTTGCGGGCGCACTGGCAGGAGGCAGGGCTGGCGCAGAACTTCCAGATCCTCGACAGCGACGACCAGCAACGCCTGGTCAAGCGGGTGATCCGCGAAATGGGCCTGGACGAGCAGAAATGGCCGGCACGCCAGGTCCAGTGGTTCATCAACGGCCAGAAGGACGAGGGCCTGCGCCCACGGCATATCCAGGCCAGCGGCGACCTGTTCCTGGCCACCATGCGCGACATCTATGTCGCCTATGAACAGGCTTGCGACCGCGCCGGGGTCATCGACTTCTCCGAGCTGCTGCTGCGCGCCCTCGACCTGTGGCGCGACCACCCGGACCTGCTCAAGCATTACCAGCGCCGCTTCCGCCACCTGCTGGTGGACGAGTTCCAGGACACCAACGCCGTGCAGTACGCCTGGCTGCGCCTGCTGGCCTCCGGTGGCGACAGCCTGATGGCGGTGGGTGACGACGACCAGTCGATCTACGGCTGGCGCGGCGCCAAGATAGAGAACATCCACCAGTACACCGCCGACTTCCCCGACGCCGAGTTGATTCGCCTGGAGCAGAACTACCGTTCCACCGGCGGCATCCTCAAGGCCGCCAACGCGCTGATCGCCAACAACAGCGGACGCCTGGGCAAGGAACTGTGGACCGACATGGGCGAGGGCGAACCGCTCACGCTCTACGCCGCGTACAACGAGCACGACGAAGCGCGCTACGTGGTCGAGACCATCGAAAGTCTCATCAAGCAGGGCAACGCTCGCGACGAGATCGCCATCCTCTACCGTTCCAACGCCCAGTCGCGGGTGCTGGAAGAGGCCCTGCTGCGCGAACGCATCCCCTACCGCATCTATGGCGGCCAGCGCTTCTTCGAACGCGCCGAGATCAAGAACGCCATGGCCTACCTGCGCCTGCTCGAAGGCCGCGGCAACGACGCGGCGCTGGAGCGGGTGATCAATGTGCCGCCACGCGGCATCGGCGAGAAGACCGTCGAGGCCATCCGCGAACACGCCCGTCACAGCCAGCTGTCGATGTGGGACGCCATGTGCCAGCTGCTGGCCGCCAAGGCCCTCAAGGGCCGCGCCGCCAGTGCGCTGGGCGCCTTCATCGAGCTGCTCGAGAACCTCGCCGCCAAGGTGCTGGACATGCCGCTGCACCTGATGACCCAGACCGTCATCGAACAGTCCGGCCTGATCATCTACCACCAGGAAGAAAAGGGCGAGAAAGGCCAGGCCCGGGTGGAAAACCTTGAGGAACTGGTCAGCGCGGCCCGCAACTTCGAGACCAGCGACGACGACGCCGACCTGTCGCCACTGTCGGCGTTCCTCGGCCATGCCTCGCTGGAGGCCGGCGACACCCAGGCCGACGAGCACGAGGACAGCATCCAGCTGATGACCCTGCACAGCGCCAAGGGCCTGGAGTTCCCCTACGTGTTCCTGGTGGGCATGGAGGAAGGCCTGTTCCCACACAAGATGAGCCTCGAAGAACCCGGCCGCCTCGAAGAAGAACGGCGCCTGGCCTACGTGGGCATCACCCGGGCGATGCGCCAGCTGGTCATGACCTACGCCGAGACCCGTCGCCTGTACGGCAGCGAAACCTACAACAAGGTGTCGCGTTTCGTCCGCGAGATTCCGGCCGGGCTGGTGCAGGAAGTGCGCCTGTCGAACACCGTCAGCCGCCCGTTCGGCGGCGCGAAGACGCCCGCGAGCAGCCTGTTCGCCAACGCCAGCATCCCGCAGACCGCCTTCAGCCTTGGCCAGCGGGTGCAGCATGCGGTGTTCGGCGAAGGCGTGATCCTCAACTTCGAGGGCTCCGGTGCCCAGGCGCGGGTGCAGGTGAACTTCTCCGAAGGCAGCAAATGGCTGATGCTTGGTTACGCCAAGCTGGAAGCCATCTGAACCCAATCGCGGGGCTTGCCCCGCGATGACCTTTCAGACAACGCCCGTCTGCATTCCCGACTATCAGGCAAAAGCTCGAAACATGTTGTCGCTGGCTATGTCTGCTGGTTCATGTGCACCATGACGCGCGTGCAATCCACACAAACGGGAACCCCCAACTTATGCAACGTTTTCTTAGCATCGCTCTGGCGCTCTGCGTCGGCCTGACGCTGAGCCTCGACGCCAACGCCAAGCGCTTCGGTGGCGGCAAGAGCTCGGGCTCCGCGCCTATCCACCAAACCCGCCAGGCTACCCCGACCACCCCTGCCGCCGCCCCGACCGCGCCAGGCCGCGCACCCGCTGCCGCCAGCGGCGCCTCGCGCTGGCTGGGCCCGCTGGCCGGCCTCGCCGCCGGTGGCCTGCTGGCCTCCATGTTCATGGGCGATGGCTTCGATGGCATGCAGATCCTCGATTTCCTGATCATGGGCCTGATCGCCTTCCTGGTCTTCCGCTTCATCGCCGCGCGCCGCCGCCAGCAGCAGCCGCAACACGCTGCAGCCGGCCATGCCCCGTACCAGCGCGAAGCCCAGCCGCAGGCCGCCCCGCAGTCGATCTTCGGCGGTTCCGCCGCACCGGTTGCCGCGCCTGCGATCAACGCCCCGGCCTGGTTCAACGAAGCCAGCTTCCTGGCCGCCGCACGTTCGCACTTCCAGTCGCTGCAGCAGCACTGGGACGCCAACGAGATGGACAAGATCGCCGAGTTCGTCACCCCGCAGATGCTCGAGTTCCTCAAGCGTGAGCGCGCGGAACAAGGTGAAGGCTTCCAGTCCACCTACATCGACGACCTCGATGTGCAACTGGACGGCGTAGACGACCGCGCCGACCAGACCGACGCCACCCTTACCTTCCGTGGCGTGTCGAAGACTTCGCGCTTCGACCAGGGCGAAGTGTTCAGCGAAAGCTGGCACATGGTTCGCGCCCAGGGCGAAAACCAGCCTTGGCTGCTGGCCGGTATCCGCCAAAACGGTTAACCGTCGCACGTTGCAGAAAAAACCCCGGGCCTGTCCCGGGGTTTTTGCTTTTGCCAGAGCGGCCTACTAGGGTATAACGCGCAGCGTTGTCATAAGGTCAGAGGATGTGAACCGTGGAAGAAGTGATCGAACAACTCCGTGAAGCCAACGAGCCGGTACCGGTGCCGCTGGAACTGCCGGACGAGGATCAGCTGGTCGAGATCGAGGAAGAGCTGTTCATCAACATCCCCTTCGTGTTCAAGGAATACCTGCTGACCGTCAGTGACGTGGTGTACGGCAGCCTCGAGCCGGTCACCGTGACCGACCCGCAATCCCACACCTACCTGCCGGAGGTGGCGGCCAATGCCTGGGACGCCGGCGTGCCCCGCGACCTCATCCCGATCTGCCAGGACGGAGACGATTTCTACTGCGTCGAAGAGGACGGCACCGTGGTGCTGTGGTCCGGTGAAGAGGAAATCGTCACCGAGGAAAGCTGGGAATCGGTCTGGCACTGGGCGCGGGATGTCTGGCTGGAAAGCTGAATGAGAAATACCCGCACAAAGTGATGGCTTATAGCTACCAATCACTCGTAGAATCGCCAGGCTCTCTGCGCCTGGCGACACTGCTACCGCTCCATCCCCTCGGACGACGGTGAAATCTTGCGCAGAAAGCGTTAACCGCTCCCTCAGTGCGAATGATCGCGGCTGTTCTCTAGCGTCTCCAGCAACGCCACCTGCATTCGCGTATGCACACGGATCAGCCAGCGCCACAGCAGTGCCACCACCACCGCCGCCACTACCGCGATGATCAGCAGCAGTTCGCTGGTGGGCAGAATGCTCGCCGACAAGGCTGACAGCAGCAGGAAGATCACCAGCAGTGACAGCAGCGGAATCACCTCGGCGATCACCCGTCTTACGCGCTGGGTATGTCGCCCCGCCATCTCCGGCTTGACGCCCATCTCTGCCAGCAACATCGACAGTGCCTTGAGCTTGCGGTACGCGGCAATCAGGAACGGCAACGACAGCAGCAGCGCCGCGCCCCAGATCAGCGCCTTCTGCTGACCGGCGTCCGTCACCCATTCGCTGAGCCAGACGCCGATACGCCCGGCGAAATAGCCGCCACTGAAGAAGATCGCGATCACCAGCGCCAGGTTGACCCCGACCTGCAACAGGATGCGCCGGATCATCGCCGCCAGCATGGCCCCCTCGCCCTGGGGCTGGATGCTGCGCAACCACTCGCCGTACAGCGAAAGCACCCGCGCCAGGCGGCTGGGTACCACATTGCCCAGCTTGATCGACAACGGGTCGGCAGCGCGGATCAGGTAGGGCGTGAGCAGGGTGGTGATGGCCGATACCGCCACCGCGACCGGGTAGAGGAAGTCGCTGGTGACCTGCAGGGTCATGCCCAGGGCAGCGATGATGAAGGAGAATTCGCCGATCTGCGAAAGCCCCATCCCCACACGCAGCGAAGTGCGTCCATCATTGCCGGCAATGAACGCCCCCATGCCGCAGGAAAGCATCTTGCCCAGTACCACCGCCAGGGTGATGACCACGATCGGCCAAGCGTATTCGAGCAGGATCGACGGGTCGATCATCAGGCCGATGGCCACGAAGAAGATGGCACTGAACAAGTCGCGCACCGGCTCGATCAGGCGCTCGATCTTCAGCAGCTCGCGCGACTCGGCCATGATTGCGCCGATCAGGAAGGCACCCAGCACCATGCTGTACTCGAGCTTGACCACCAGCAGGCAGAAGCCGAAACACAGGCCCAGCACGGTAATCAGCAGCATTTCGTTGCTTTCGAACTTGGCCACATAGGCCAGCAGCCGCGGCACCAGCAAGATGCCGATGACCAGCGCGACGATCATGAACAGCGACAACTTGCCCACGGTCGAGAACACCTCGCCGGAGCTCACCGTACCGCTGACGGCGATGCCCGACAGCAGCGCGATGATACCGATGCCGAGAATATCCTCGACGATCAGCACGCCGAAGATCAGTTGGGCAAAGCGCTCGTTCTTCATCTTCAGGTCGTTGAGCGCCTTGACGATGATGGTGGTCGAGGAAATCGCCAGGATCGCCCCGAGGAACAGCGAATCCATGGTGTTCCAGCCGAACCAGCGACCTATCTCGAAACCGATCCAGATCATCAGGACGATTTCCAGGAAGGCGGCGATGAACGCCGTGGCACCGACCTTGAACAGCTTGCGCAGGCTGAACTCCAGGCCCAGGCAGAACATCAGGAAGATCACTCCCAGTTCAGCCAGGGTCTTGATGGTGTCTTCGTCGTGTATCAGCCCGAACGGCGGCGTGTGCGGCCCGATGATGAAGCCGGCGACGATGTAGCCCAGCACCACGGGCTGCTTGAGGCGATGAAAGAGAATGGTGACCACCCCGGCAACCAGCATGATCACCGCCAGATCCTGGATGAAGCTGATGGCATGCATGGCGTGTTACTCCTTGTTTTCGATGCTGGGGGCGAACCGCTCCTCTGCTGGGAAGACCCTGGGCGCGGAGCAGGCACATACTGTTGTGATTGACGCGAAAGCCCACGTTGCATGGGCGTCGTCAGGTTAACATCGCGCCTTGCCGCAAATTGCCAATGCAATATGCAGAAACAGATCGGCAGATTCGACACCGCCGATGGCAATATTGGCGTGACGATGGAGCGTCAGCCGACGTCCCGTACCAGGATGGGAAACCTCAAAGAGGGGAAACAGAAGTGTCTGCAGATACCCGCCCCGATACCGTGCAAATTCACCGTGAGCTCTCTATGGAACCTGGAAACGCCCAGCTGACCATGACCGTCCTGATGACACCGGACATGGCCAACTTCTCTGGCAACGTACACGGCGGCACCCTGCTCAAGTACCTCGACGAAGTCGCCTATGCCTGCGCCAGCCGCTATGCCGGTACCTATGTGGTGACCCTGTCGGTGGACCAGGTGATCTTCCGCGAGCCGGTGCACGTCGGCGAACTGGTGACCTTCCTGGCGTCGGTCAACTACACCGGCAACACCTCGATGGAGGTGGGCATCAAGGTTGTCACGGAGAATATCCGCGAGCGCTCTGTACGCCACTCCAACAGCTGCTTCTTCACCATGGTGGCTGTCGACGATGACCGGCGCCCGGTGAAGGTACCACCACGCCAGCCGCAGAGCAGCGAAGAGAAGCGCCGCTTCCTGCAGGGTCAGCAGCGCCGACAGATCCGCCAGGAGCTAGAGCAGCGCTATCAGAACCTGAAGACCGATTCGATCTAGCCGTTCAGGCGCTGCGCCTCGAAGCGCACCCGTGGGTGGGCGATGCGATCCTGGGCCCGCACCAGCTGCAGTTCATAGCTGGCGCAGGCCTGGGTTTCCAGCAGCACCTCATGCACGGCAGCGGCGGTGAACTCGAAGGCTTGCAGCCAGTTATCGCCAAGCAGCACCCGGGCGAGGAACAACCCTGACGTCAGGTCGCCCACCCCTACCGGCTGACGCGGGAACGCCAGCAGTGGCCGACGCAGGTGCCAGCTGGCTTCGCGGGTCACCAGGAGCATCTCGAAGGCATCGTCCGCGCGCTGTGGATAATTCAGGTGCTTGACCAGCACTACCTGCGGCCCACGCTCCAACAACCCGCGCGCCATGCCCACGCAATCCTCCAGCGACTGCGCGCGGCGGCCACAGAAACTGTCCAGCTCAAGCTGGTTGGGGCACAGGATATCGGCCTTGGCCACGGCCTGCTCGAGCAGGAATTCACTTACCTCGGCCGGCACGATGCAACCTTTCTCGGCATGGCCCATGACCGGGTCGCACAGGTACAAAGCCCTGGGATTGACCGCCTTGATCCGCTCGACGCCAGCCAGGATCGCCCGCCCCTGCTCGGCACTGCCCAGGTAACCCGACAGCACCGCATCGCAGTGGCCCAATTCGCCGATATTGGAAATGCCTTCCACCAACGCGGGAATTTGCGCTGGCGCAAGCACTTCCCCCGCCCACTGGCCATACTGAGTGTGGTTGGAGAACTGCACCGTGTTGAGTGGCCAGACGTTGACCCCAACCCGCTGCATGGGAAACACCGCGGCGCTGTTGCCGGCGTGTCCAAAGACCACGTGGGACTGAATGGCGAGCAGGTGCGGTGTACGTTTCATGCAGGGCGCTTCCGAAACTATGTGAAGAAATGTGCGGCCCGCAGTATGAACCTGATTGCCATCTGTACGACAGGCCAGAGACGCAGTTAAGCTGAATCGACCTGTCTGGAGCTTACGCAAATGCTGACCCTGGAAAACCTTTTCGTCCTGATGCTGGTGGCGACCGCAGGCGCCTGGCTGTGGCACAACCACGGGCTTCGCGAGAAGGCCCTGGCTCGGGTCAAGCAGCATTGCGCCAAGCTCGACCTGGAACTGCTCGACGACGCCGTGGCGCTCAAGCGCATCGCTTTCGTGCGCGACGCCAATGGCCGAAAGCGCCTGGCGCGCATCTACAATTTCGAGTTCACCGTTACCGGCGAACAACGTCACCCCGGCACTGTCACCCAGTTCGGCGCCCACACCATGCAGATCGAACTTGCACCCTACCCGTTCGAGATCAAGACCCCGCCACGCACCGACAACGTCATCGAAATGCAGCAATGGCGCCAGGAACATAACCGCTGGCGCAATTGATCAGCCAGCAACGTAACAGCTGGCGATGGCCGCCTGGAGCACCTGCACTGGTTGTGGCTGATCGAAGATCAGCTCGATGCGCGAGTCCCTGCGCCATTCGCTGGGGCGCCATTCCAGCGCCCCACGTTCCAGGCCATTGAACGACTGCCACCCCGCCGCGCTGTGGATAACCCCTTTCGCCCGGCACCACGACCATTGCTCAAGAACGCCACGTAGCGCCATTTCATCGAAGAACTGGCCCGGATGCCAGCGCCAACCTACGCTCCAGCCCTCGTCCGCCAGCCGGGACTGACAGATCGGTTGCCGCGGATCCACCCACAAGGTGGGCCGTGGGACGGGGCCGTTATCCACAGGCAAACTGGAAAGGTCGAGTGAGCCCGCTGCTGGCGCCGCGGGCGATACAGGCAACTCAGCGAGGGCTAGCGCGCCATGATCCGTCCACAACGCCGGGACTTCAGGCAATGATGCAGTTATCAACAGGCGGGTGGCAGCATCCATGGAGCTCGCCTTGTTGAACAGCAGCAACCCCGCCTTCGCCAATGCCATGTTCTGTGCCTCTGGCAAGCCAGTGCCCCGGGAAAGGGCCGCGGCATCCAGCACCATCAACAGTGGCTGGACCGACAGGACACCGGTCCAAGGCGCCCGCCCCAGTTGCTCCAGCAATTCGAGTGGGTGACCGAGGCCGGACGGTTCGATGAACAGGCGATCCGGGCGCGCCTTGCGCAGCAGGCGGCCGAGCCCCACCTGGAACGGTGCGCCATTGACGCAGCACAGACAGCCTCCCGCCACCTCTGCGATGGCGATGCCCGCCTCATCACGGCTGAGCAAGGCGGCATCCAGGCCGATCTGGCCAAATTCGTTGACCAGCACGGCCCAACGCTCACCAGTTGGTCGTTGCTCCAGCAAGTGACGGATCAGGCTGGTCTTGCCGGCGCCTAGCGGGCCGGCGATCACATGGGTGGGGATGTTCTGCAACATGGCTCGGTATCGCAAGGGCTTGATGGCAGTCTATACCGGGGCGTCCGGCAATTCATGCCAACCAGTCCAGGCTCAACAGCAAGCGACGCTCCCCGGCGGGTGTCTGCGGGGACCGGTGGACCAAGCCCGCACCCTCGTTCCCCAGCCACTTCTCACCCTTGAGCAGGGCTACCTCTCCCGCCACCAATCGCCGGACGTTATCCACAGGCGGCGGCGCCAGCTGCAACCGGGTACGGTCGATGGCACCCTCTGGCAGCCATTCGCTACCTGCGCCGGCGTAGGTACTGAGCAGGCGCAATGGCACATGATCCACATGCATGCGCGGGCACATCGCCCCCTCAAGCACCCGCAGCCGCACCCCTAGGCGCCGAGCGCCCAGCAGGCAGGTATAGGCCGCCACCAGCCAGGCCACATCGGCGACGAAGCCATCGTAGCCATGCAGATCGGCGGTTTCTCTGAGCAGCCCGGGCAACGCTGGCGGCTGGCGTTCATCCACCTCGATCACGCGCTCATCGGCCAATGGCTGGCCCAGGCTCAGCACCAGGTTGGCGAAGTCCTCGACCTGGGCCGGCAGGCGGCGCTGCCAGACCGCGAGGTTGACCCCATCCTGGAGAATCTCCGTCATCACCTGGGGTGACTCACCGAAGACCTGGCGGATATCCACAGTCATGCCGCAGCGTCCTCATGCCACTCACCAAAGGGGTCCGGCAGGCGCAGCCAGCCCATCGGCCCCAACTCCATTTCCTCATCATCGAGCAGGCAGGCTTCCAGCTCTGTGGATAACCGAACAAAGTCGATGTTCTGCCCGATGAACACCAGTTCCTGTCGGCAGTCGCCCGCTTCCGCGGACCACTGCTTGAGGATCGCCGCGGTGTTCTCTTCATCCTGCGGCCATTGTTCGCGCGGCACGAAACGCCACCAACGACCAGCCAGGCCATGGCGCATCATGCCGCCGGCCTGCGACCAGCTACCGGCCTCCTGGAACTTGCTAGCCAGCCAGAAGAACCCTTTGGAGCGCAGCAAGCGGCCGTTGCTCCAAGGCTTGTGGATAAAGTCGAAGAAACGCTGCGGATGGAATGGCCGGCGCGCCTGCCAGGTGGTCGCGGCAATACCATACTCCTCGGTTTCCGGCACATGTTCGCCACGCAGCTCCTGCAGCCAGCCCGGCGCCTGCGCGGCCTGGTCGAAATCGAACAGGCCGGTATCGAGGATGCGCGCCAAAGGCACCTGGCCCATCACCATCGGCACGATCTGCGCCCGCGCATTGAGGCTGCGCAGGATGGCGGTCAATTCTTCGCGCTCATGCTGGCTGATCAGGTCGATCTTGCTCAGCAGCAACACATCGGCGAACTCAACCTGCTCGATCAGCAAGTCACTGATCGAACGTTCGTCACCTTCGCCCAAGGTCTCGCCCCGACTGGCCAGGCTTTCGGCTGCCTGATAATCGCGAAGGAAGTTCAGCCCATCGACAACGGTGACCATGGTGTCGAGGCGTGCCATGTCGGAGAGACTGCGGCCCTGCTCATCGCGAAAGGTGAACGTCTCGGCGACCGGAAGCGGCTCGGATATACCCGTGGACTCGATCAGCAGGTAATCGAAGCGACCCTCGCCCGCCAACCGGGCCACCTCCTCCAGCAGGTCCTCACGCAGTGTGCAGCAGATGCAGCCGTTGCTCATCTCAACCAGCTTTTCCTCAGCGCGGTTGAGGCTGACATTGCGTTGCACCTCACTGGCATCGATGTTGATTTCACTCATGTCGTTGACGATCACGGCCACGCGCAAATTGTCGCGGTTACGCAGGACATGGTTGAGCAACGTGCTCTTGCCGGCACCCAGGAAGCCGGACAGCACGGTGACAGGAAGACGGTTGGGCATGACGAACCTCATCGGGCAGGCGCATTCGAAACGATGCATTGCACAATGTTATATTATAACAATACAATTTCGCCAAGCCGTATCGCCGAACGGTTGTCTGGAGAGCGTCATGAAACTACCTGGCGTCATCGCCCTGCTGCTGCTCGTTCATCCAGAGCAGCTCTTTGCCATGCCCACTACCGACCTTGCACGGTGCACCCGCAGCGCAACCTTGCTGGCCTGCCAGGACAGCAAGGGCAACTACTACAGCGTGCGAACCGAGGGCAGCACCTTTTACTTGCGCGGGTATGAAGTTGCGAGCAAGCGGCTTTGGGCGCAAACCAACAGCCGCCACGGCGCATTGACGTTCTTTACCGGCCTGGCCAGCGACGGCGAGGCTTGGGTCGGCTACAGCCGGCGTATTGGCTGGACCACGCTGAATCGTGTTTCCAGCTCCAGCGGCCAACGCTTCAACCTGCATTGCAGCCTCATCGGCGGTTGCCAGTGACTTTAACCGTTCAGGATCCCTTCCATGACCAGCCTATCCCTTCCCGATGTCGCCGCCCAAAGCAACCAACAGGCACTGCCGCTGGACTGGGTGGGCATGAATGGTATCGCCGTTGCGCTGCAACTCGACGGGCGCACCGTCACCGCATTTGCCGATGCCGGAGTGAGCCTCGACGATGGCGCCTCACGCGGCATCCACATGTCCCGGCTGTACCTGGCATTGGAGGCGCTGGAGCAACAACCCCTGTCACCCCCGCTTCTACGCCATATACTGCGGTCATTTCTGCTTAGCCACACCGGCCTGTCCAACAATGCTTATCTGCGCCTGACCTTTGATCATCTGCTCAAACGGTCGGCACTGATCAGTCCGTTGGCTGGCTGGAAGCGCTACCCGGTAACCGTGGATGCCAAGCTTGAAGATGAAATGTTCCACGTGGAACTATCAGTGAATGTGCCGTACTCGTCGACATGCCCATGCTCGGCAGCACTAGCAAGGCAGTTGATCCAGGAGCAGTTCGACAGGGACTTCGCCCACCGGCCATTGGACCGCTGCGCCATTCGCCAATGGCTGGGCAGTAGTGACGGGATCGTCGCCACGCCCCATAGCCAACGGAGCATGGCCAGGCTTCAGGTACGCCTTGCAGGGGAAGCGCTGAACCTGACAGGGCTGATCGATGCGGCGGAAGCCGCGCTGGGCACCGCAGTGCAGACCGCAGTGAAGCGCGCCGACGAGCAGGCTTTTGCCCTGGCCAATGGACAGAACCTGATGTTCTGCGAGGATGCTGCCCGGCGCCTGCACCTGGCATTGATGCAGATTGAAGAGGTGTTGGGGTTCAGCGTACGCGTGGAGCATGCAGAGAGCCTGCATGCCCACGACGCGGTTGCGGTGACTCAACATCGGTGGTGAGCGCTACTTCAACTGCGTGGCTTCACTGTTCCACAGTCGTTGCCCAGCCAGACCGCCCGGGTATCCATGCTTCCCTGTTGCTGGACACCGGAGGCATTGAACGTGCCGTTGACCTTGGTCAGGAACTCACGGTCGCTGAGGAAGGTGGCCTGGCCGGTACCCTGGGCTTTCGGGCAGTTGAACTGGAACTTCCAGACATTGCCATTGCGCTCGGTGATCTTCTGCGTGCAGCCCGATTGCGGGTCCTGCAGGGGGATGTCGTTGGTCTTGACCTGCTCGGCGGTCAGGCACGAGCGCACACCCTTGCCGCCCACGGTGATGCCCTGCTTGGCCAGGGCACCTTCCATCATCGCCCGTTGCTCAGGCGGCAGGTTCTTCAACTGGCCGAGCATGAACTCCATGTCTGGCAACGGCTTGCCATCGACCTGCATATTGCTGGTGGTCAGCTCCCACAAGCCGGGTTGCAACATCTGCGCGTGGACCAGCGGGCTGCCCAACCCCAGTGCCAGGGCGAGCAATGGCAGACGAATCTTCATGGATGAAAGCTCCTCGAAATACCGGCTCCGGCCGGACTGAGCCTTTAGACGTCGAATTCGCCTGTGGGTTGCAGTGGTCCCCTCGAACGTGGTCTGTTAGCAGCAGTACTCTCGGCAAGCAGGATGCGTATGGATTACCACAGCCCCTACTTTTTCGGTTACGTGCTCGGTCTGATTCACCTGCTCGGCCTGGCCGCCGCGCTGCATGCGGTGTTCACCGTGCGCACCGCCCAAGGTGCGATCGCCTGGGCCATGTCGCTGCTGTTCATCCCCTACCTCACGCTCATCCCCTACCTGGTGTTCGGCGCCCGCTCCTTCTATGCGTACATCCAGGCGCGGCGCCAGGCCAACCAGGAAATGCATGTGGCCATGGCCAACCTGAACTGGCGCCCATGGGTGGAGGAAGCGCTGACCGCCCGCGAGTCGGACAGCTATGCCGCCCTGCGCGCCATGCCCAAGCTCGGGCGCATGCCATGCCTGGCCAACAACGAAGTGAAACTGCTGGTCGACGGCGCTGCCACATTCGAGGCGATCTTCTCGGCCATCCGCATGGCGCGGGACACCGTCCTGGTGCAGTTCTTCATCATCCATGACGATGCCCTGGGCAAGGAACTGCAGCAGCTATTGCTGCGCAAGGCCGCCGAAGGTGTCCGAATTTTCGTGCTTTACGACCGCGTCGGCAGCCATGCGCTGCCGGCCAGCTACAGCCAGGTACTGCGTGACGGTGGAGTGCAGATTGAGGCCTTCGCCACGCGCCGCGGCTGGTTCAACCGCTTTCAGGTCAACTTCCGCAATCATCGCAAGATCGTGGTGGTTGATGGTCTGCAAGGTTTTCTCGGTGGCCACAACGTGGGAGACGAATACCTCGGTGCACACCCCAAGCTCTCGCCCTGGCGCGATACCCACGTACAGATAAGCGGCCCGGTGCTGGCCTGCCTGCAGGAGTCCTTCGCCGAGGACTGGTACTGGGCCACGCGCCAGCTCCCGCCGCTGATCCTGCCTGATGCCTACCCCGAGGATGGCGTGTTGTGCCAGGCGCTGGCCAGCGGCCCGGCCGATCCCCAGGAAACCTGCGCGCTGTTCTTTCTCGAAGCGATTCACTCGGCGAGCAGCCGGGTATGGATCACCAGCCCCTACTTCATTCCTGACGAAGCCATCTTCGCCGCCCTGCGCCTGGCGGTACTGAGGGGCGTCGATGTACGCATCCTGATTCCCTCGCGCCCCGACCACCGCATCGTCTACGCCGCCTCCAGCCTGTTCGCCTTCGAAGCGGTGCGCGCCGGGGTGCGCATGTTCCGCTATCAACCGGGGTTCCTGCACCAGAAAGTCGTGCTGGTGGATGACGAGGTCAGCGCCATCGGCAGCGCCAACCTCGACAATCGTTCGTTCCGGCTGAATTTCGAGATCACCTTGCTCACTGTGGATCGTGCCTTTGCCGATCAGGTCGAGCTCATGCTGGTGAATGATTTCGAGCAGGCCAGGGAGATCACCGCTGAAGACAGCCGCGACACCCATCGTCTGCAACAGCTGGGAATGCGCATCGCACGCCTGATTTCACCAATCCTGTAGCGCGCAGCGGCGTGCCGGACGAGCACGCCGCTGTACAGGTCAGCGATAAAGGTCCTCACGGGTCCATGGCAGGTCGTGGTGACCATCGGCGTAAGGCTTCACTGCGAGAATCTGATGGAGGTTGATCCAGCCCTTGGTGAAGGCGTAGGCACAACCGGCCAGGTACAGGCGCCAGATACGCAAGGTCTTCTCCGGCACCAGCGCGGCGGCGCGATGCAGCTGGTTCTCGAGGTTCTCGCTCCAGTGGTTGAGGGTCTTGGCGTAGTGCAGGCGCAGGCTCTCGATGTCGACCACCTCCAGGCCCGCTTCGCAAATCCGTGCAGTGATCATCGAGATATGCGGCAGCTCGCCATGGGGGAACACGTAACGGTCGATGAAGTCGCCCGCACCTCGGCCGACGGGGCGGCCATCGACATGTTTGGCCGTGATGCCATGGTTCATCACCAGGCCACCTTCGCGCACGGCACCGAACAGCCGTTGGCAGTAAAGCTCGAGGTTGGCGTGGCCGACATGCTCGAACATGCCGACGCTGACCACCTTGTCGAAGCGACCATCCTGGGGCAGATCACGGTAGTCGAGGATCTGCAGGTCGACCTTGTCAGCCAGGCCTTCCTCCTTGACCCGCTGGCGGCCCAGCTTCAGCTGCTCCTTGCTCAGGGTGATGCCAAACACCTTGGCGCCATACTCACGGGCGGCGAAGCGCGCCAGCCCACCCCAGCCACAACCGACATCCAGCAGATAATCGCCAGCCTGCAGGCGCAGTTTGCGGCACAGATGGTCGAACTTGTCCTGTTGAGCCTGGGCCAGCGTGTTGTCCGGCTCCTTGAAATAGGCACAGGAATAGACCATGTCCGGGTCGAGCCACAGTTGGTAGAACTCGTTGGACAGGTCGTAGTGATAGGAAATGGCTTCGGCATCGGTGGTCTTGTCATGGGCAGTGCGTGCCGGCAATACCTCATCTTCATCCTGCAGCAACGCATCGCTGAGTTCGTCGCAAACCCGGATGACTTCGCCTATATCGCCTTCCAGCTCCAGCTTGCCCTCGACGAAGGCCGATCCCAGCTCATTGAGGTTGGGATGGGTGAGCTGGGTAATGAGCTGGGGTTCCTTGACCACGATGGTGACTTGCGGGCTCGGCCCCAGATCGAACTGGTTGCCGTCCCACAGTTTGACGCGCAAAGGTAAGTGCAAGCTCTGCAACGCAGGTGGAAGTTGCGCAAGCATTCATGACCCTCCCTTTCGTTGATATGGGACGCCACGCCTTAATGTGTCGGACGTCACCGCATCAGGGTAGTTCATTCGTACGAAGTTTCCGGTAATCACGACCATAGTCTAGAACTATCTGGCGCAGCCTATTCAGCAGATTGTATACAATCCTCTCCGCTCAGATTAACCTTGTGCCCTCTTCGCTTCCTCACACTCTCGGAGTAACGAAACCCATGAAATCCTATGACGTGGTGATCATCGGCGGCGGCCCCGGCGGCTACAACGCAGCGATCCGCGCGGGCCAGCTGGGCCTGAGCGTGGCCTGTGTCGAGGGTCGCTCGACCTTGGGCGGCACCTGCCTGAACGTCGGTTGCATGCCTTCCAAGGCGTTGCTGCACGCTTCCGAGTTGTATGAGGCAGCCAGTGGCGATGAGTTCGCCCATCTGGGGATCGAGGTCAAGCCGACCCTCAACCTGGGCCAGATGATGAAGCAGAAAGATGAAAGCGTGACTGGCCTGACCAAGGGCATCGAATACCTGTTCCGCAAGAACAAGGTCGACTGGGTCAAGGGCTGGGGCCGCCTGGACGGGGTTGGCAAGGTGATCGTCAAGGCCGAGGACGGCAGTGAAACCACCCTGCAGGCCAAGGACATCGTCATTGCCACCGGCTCGGAGCCCACGCCGCTGCCCGGCGTGACCATCGACAACCAGCGCATCATCGACTCCACCGGTGCCCTGTCGCTGCCCCAGGTGCCCAAGCATCTGATCGTCATCGGCGCCGGGGTGATCGGCCTGGAGCTGGGTTCGGTATGGCGTCGCCTGGGTGCCGAAGTGACGGTGATCGAATACCTGGACCGCATCTGCCCTGGCACCGACGAAGAAACCGCCAAGACCCTGCAGAAAGCCCTGGCCAAGCAAGGCATGACCTTCAAGCTGGGCAGCAAGGTGACCCAGGCCACGGCCGCGGCCGACGGCGTCACACTGACCCTGGAACCCGCCGCCGGTGGTACCGCCGAAACCCTGCAGGCCGACTACGTGCTGGTAGCCATCGGCCGCCGTCCTTATACCCAAGGCCTGAACCTGGAAAGCGCAGGGCTGCAAACCGACAAGCGCGGCATGCTCGCCAACGACCATCACCGCAGCGCGGTGCCAGGCATCTGGGTGATCGGCGACGTCACCTCCGGCCCGATGCTGGCGCACAAGGCCGAAGACGAAGCGGTGTCGTGCATCGAGCGCATCGCCGGCAAGGCCCACGAGGTCAACTACAACCTCATCCCGGGCGTCATCTATACCCGCCCGGAACTGGCCAGCGTCGGCAAGACCGAAGAGCAGCTCAAGGCCGAAGGCCGTGCCTACAAGGTTGGCAAGTTCCCCTTCACCGCCAACAGCCGCGCCAAGATCAACCATGAGACCGAAGGCTTCGCCAAAGTCATCGCCGATGCCGAGACCGATGAGGTGCTGGGCGTGCACCTGGTCGGCCCAAGCGTGAGCGAGATGATCGGCGAGTTCTGCGTGGCAATGGAGTTCTCGGCCTCGGCCGAGGACATCGCCCTCACTTGCCACCCGCACCCGACCCGCTCCGAGGCCCTGCGCCAGGCGGCGATGAATGTGCAAGGGATGGCGATGCAGATCTGACCGGACCTTTCAGCACCGCCCGTGGGAGCGGACTTGCCCCGCGATTGCGTCATGCCTGCCAACGCAATCGCAGGGCAAAGCCCACTTAGCCATGGGCCCGCTGTTTATCCCCAGCCCTGTGGAAGCGCGACGCCAGGAATGGCGTGATATCCAGCGGCAGCGCCTCATTGTGGACAACCTTGTCCAGCAGCACGCCGGTAATCGCCGAGGTCAGAATCCCGGTACGGAAATGTCCACAGGCGTTGAAATACCCCGGGACATTATCCACAGGCCCGAGAATCGGCAGCTCATCCGGTGACCCAGGCCGCAGGCCGGCCCAGGTGCGCTTGAGGTTCACCTGCGCCAGCTGTGGCACGCAGCGGATCGCCCCCTGTACCAAGCCGTTGATCTCCGGGAAGGTATTGCTGACATCAAAGCCCTTCTCCTCGGTGGTACTGCCGATCAGGATCTCGCCGTTGTCTTTCTGTGCCATGTAGCAATCGCTGGTGGTGATGCAGCCATCGAGCAGCTTGGGCAGACGCTCGGTCAGCACGATCTGGCCTTTCACCGGCTTGACCGGAATGCTCTCCCCGGTGGCCCACTCGCTCAGTTCCGCCGCCCAGGCGCCAGCGGCATTGATCAATGTGCCGCAATGGAACTCACCGGCTTCGGCGGTGCGCACGCCCTTGATCCGTGAGCCTTCATGCAGCACGCCGGTGATGTTGACGTTCGGGTACAGGTCGACGCCGTTCTGCCGCGCCGCCTCCATGAACGCATCGCCCAGGCGAAACGGACTGACCTGGTGATCGCAGAGAAACTCCAGCGCGCCATTGGCCTTGAGCGTTACCGCCGGTTCCGAAGCGCGCAGCGCGTCGCGGTCGAGCCAACGAACTTGGTCGGCCAAGTGCGGGATCTGCTTGACGATGTGCTCGGCGTATAACTGGTCTTCTTCATCCTGGATGATGTACTTGAGCCCGGTGCGCTCGAACTTGAAGTCCATGCCGTGGCGTTCGATCAGTTCCTGGTGCAGCTGTGGATAAATCGCGTTGGACTGCAAGGCGAAGTCGAAGAAGCATTCCGGCAGGATGTGCGGTGTGCTCGAATCGACCACCACCGCCGCGCCATTGGCCTCGCGCTTGCTGCGCGAGGACATCATGCGAAAGAAGATCACCCCGCAACCCAGCCCCACCGATTCGCCGATGGCCCACAGGCCGCCGGCCGAGGCGCGGGTGGCATTGCCCGGGCGCTTGCAGTCGATCAAGGCGATCTTCAGGTTGCTGCGCTTGGACAGCTGGTAGGCGCAGGACGCGCCGATCACTCCACCACCGGCGATGATGATGTCGTAGTGCTTTTTCATGTTCAGGCCTCCGTGCCGAGTTGTTCGAATGCGGAAAACGGGATCGGGTCCACCGGGAAGCGCGGGCGCAGCCAACCCACGTCCTTGCGCCCGGTGGCGCTGCGCAGACGGTCGCTGCAGTAACCGACGCACATGCGCCCCTGGCAGTCGCCCATGCTCACCCGGGTGCGCATCTTCAGGCTGGCCATGTCTTGCACACCCTGCTCCAGGGCCAGATCGATCTGCTCGCGAGTCACGTGTTCGCAACGGCAGATCACCGTGTCGGCCTGTGGCAGTGCGACCTGTGCGGCGCCACGGGCGGTGTAGCGCTCAACCCCGGAACGGAAGCGCTTGATCGCAGCCAGCTTGCCCAGGTAGCGCTCACGGCGCTCGATCGCCTGCTCGGCATCGAGCTTGCCCATCTGCTGGAGCATCGAAACCGCGGCGATGCGCCCGGTCAGCATGGCCGCCTCGCCACCGCGGATCCCGGCCATGTCGCCCGCCAGGTGAATGTTCGGCTGGCTGCTTTGCTGCCACACGTTGCATTCGGCGCGCAGGTAGCCGTCCTCGCTGAAACCATGGGCCAGGCCCAGTTGCTGGCTGAGCTGGGTACGCGGGATGAAGCCATAGCCCACTGCCAGGGTGCGCACCTGCTCGCGCTGGACACGGCTCATGTCCGGTTGCCAGTCCTGGGTATAGGGTGCGACCTCGACTTCCTGCAGTTCGCCCTCCCCCGTGGCGCCCACCACGCCCCAGCCGTAATGCATGGGGATGCCGTTGAGCTTCATGTAGGCGAGCATGCTCAGGCCGTCGAGGAACAGCTGTGGCTTGTTCATTAGCGCCAGGCTTTCCTTGGCGATGCGGTTGAACGAGCAGGCCTCGTACACCCCCGCGACCTTGGCACCGGCGGCGTGCAGCTGGCAGGCGACCAGTGGCAGCAAAGGCCCGGTACCCGCAATCAGGGTACTGCCCAGTGGCTTGACCACACCGCTCTTGATCTGCAGTTGCAAACCACCGAGCAGGATCACGCCCGGCAAGGTCCAACCAGGGAACGGCACGTTGCGTTCATGGCAACCGGCGGCCAGCAGCAGATGGGAATAGTCGATCTCGTGCAGGCGCTCGTCGCCATCGAGGACCATCAGCCGCTGGTCGTCACCGCCCACCACGCGATGGTTCAGACGCAGGTCGATGCGCTCGGCGCAGGCGGCGAAATCTTCGTGCAGCTTGGTCAGGGCCTTGGTGTAGCGCGGGCCCAGGTAGCCCAGGTCGACGCCGGCGCGCAACGGGCCACGATAGACCACGCCACCGGGGCGCGAGGCTTCGTCGAACAGTAGGCAATCCACGCCATGTTCGGCCAGCTCGATGGCCGCGCCCATGCCGGCCGAGCCGCCACCGACGATCACAGGACGAAGGCTCATGGATGGGCCTCCTCGTGCACGCGGTTGACCTCGGTCTCGATGTGCATGCCCGGTTTGACGATGGTCTGGCAAGCGCGACGCTTGGGACGACCGTCGATCTGCACCAGGCAGCAATGGCAGACGCCCATGCCGCAGTAGGCACCGCTGAGCTGGCCATGATCGTTACGCGCCAGCTGGCGCAGGCCAACGGCGTTGAGCACGCTGAGTACAGTCTCGCCGGCACTGGCGACTGCGGGCAACCCATTGACCAGGAGGGTCATTTCATTGCCTTCCAATGGCTGGATATCGTGCTTTCGTTGCAGCGTCTGCATTTCCTGTCGTCCTTGATGACTGATGGGTCGGGGGACGTTAGGGCAAACCCGGAGAGAAAACATTGATCCATGCCAGACGCTGGTTGTAGAAACGTCCGACAACGACGAACTGCTACGGATTTCACATTGCTCCGAAAATGCTTACCTGCAGAACTTAAAAGCCCCCGCGAATGCAGGGGCCTTTTGACTACAAAGCACTGAGACCTTACTGTCAGAATGCCCAATCCAGGGTCAGGCCGACCCCGTGGCTCTTATCGCGACTACCCAGCAATCCGTTGTAGTCCAGGTTGACCCGGGCCTCGCGGCTCAGGGCGATCCCCACCCGTGCACCGACCACCGCCGCATCACGGTCCAGTGACAGCGCCTGAACCTTGTAGGTATCGCCCTGGCCCGCGAACGCCAGGTGCTGGTCGGCCCCGGTGGAACTCAGGTTGTGCTGCCAACCCAGAGTGGCGGCAAGCTCAACCGCCTGGCCGCTGGACAACTGCAGTTGCTTGCCGGCGCGCATGCCCAAGGTCGAGAGCCAGGCATCGCGATTATCCTGCCCCCCCTTGAGCGCGGCAGCGCCGCCATGCTCACTGAAGCTGTCGCTGGCGATATGCACGTAGGCCAGATTGGCGAACGGCTCCAGCGCCACGCTCGGCAGTTCGACCTTCCAGGCCGCCTCGCCGAACACCTGGGTGCTCTGGGCATCGCGCTTGCTCTTCTGGCGATCGCTGACCTCGTTGTACTGCAGTTCGCGCTTGGTCTCGATACGGTGCCAGCTGTGGCTGGCGCCCACGCTCAGGCGCAGCTGCTCCAGTTCCTTGCCGGCATAGGCGCCCAAGTGGTAGCTGTCGACGCTGGCCGAGGAATGACGGCCATCGCCCATGCTCAGCGAGCTGTCGCTGTAGCCGGTAAAGACGCCGACACGGGTGTCCTCGCTCATCTGCCCGTCGCCCCCCAGCAGCATGCCGCCAATCGAACTGCTATAGCGCGCATGTCCGGAGTCACCGTCGGCCTTGCCCCAGGCGCCCAGGGCCTTGACCCACAGGCCGTTGTCCTGGCCTTCCACACCCTGCAGCCGGGTACGCTCGCCTACGGCGTCGCGCAACTGGCGGCTGTCGTTGAGCAGCAAGTTACCCACCGCCGGGTGGATTTCGCCGGACAGCTGATCGAATGCCTGCTGGGCGCTGGCGGCATCGGCCGACAACAGCAGGCTCTCGTAGACCGGGTTGCCCGCGCCGAGCCGATCGGCCGCCGCGGCCACCGAACGCTGGTTGGCGGTCAGGCCGACACTGGCGAACGAGGTGGCATTACGCTGCACCGCCAGCCGTACCCCACTGCCGGTATACGCCAAGCCACCACCGAGGAACAACGCGTTGGACTGCACTTGGGCAAAACTGCCTTGCACGCCACCTGCGGCATCCAGGATGTCGAACTGCCGCCCCACCAGGCTGGTGGCTTGCTGGGACTGCAGCGAAACGCCAGGGTTCTGCAGGTCCAGGGCCAGGTTCGCACCGCCCACGGCTATCTGGCCATCGCTGACCAGACGGTCGCTGCCAGTGCTGTCTACCTCCACCGCATAGGTCGAGCCAGGCTGGAAGGTCACGTCATTACTGACGCGCAAGGTGCCAATGGAGTTGCCAGGCGCCACCACGCCGCCGCGGTTGACCACCAGCGCGCCGATCCGGCCATTGCCGCCCAGCACGCCCCCGTCGTTGACCGTCACGGTCGATTGCAGCGAACCATTGACCGCCAGCCGCCCCTGGTTGACCAGCGTCGGACCGGCGTAAGTGTTGTTCCCGCTGAGCACCAGGGTGCCGATGCCCTGCTTGGTCAGGCCGCCATGCCCGGAAATATCGTTGCTCCACAGATCCAGCACACAGCTCAGATCGTTGCAGCGCCTTTCGGTGGGCCTGCCAGCATCCACCAGGGCGCCGACACCCGGCAGATCAGCGACGAACTGGCTCGGGCCGTAGCCGCCGGCGATCCGCAACTCCTCGGGAATGTCCTGCTCGGTAACCAGCATGCCGGGGCCGCGGATACCCTTGTCCAGGTTGATCATGCCCCAGCCATACAAGGAATCGATGCCGGGCGCGCCCATGTCGGTGGCAGTGGTGCGCAGCACGCTGGCGATCTGCGCGCCGCTCATGTAGGGGAAACGCTCCATCAGCACCGCCGCTGCGCCAGCGGCATGGGGCGCGGCCATGGAGGTACCGTTCTAGTTGGCGTAACCCTGGGTCAGGTCCTCCAGGCTGGTACCGCCAATCACCGCGCTGTAGATGCGGGTGCCGGGGGCCGATACGCAGAAGCTTGCGGTATAGCCGCAGCGCGAAGAGAACGTGCTGATCACGTACGGGTTGGCGCTGCTGGTGTCGGGGTTCTGCTGCAACGCCGCCACGGTCATCCAGTTGGGGGCGATCTCCGGTACGAAATAGCCCAGCCCGGCAATCGCATCGGGGTTGTTCAGGTTGTAGTCGTTGCCGGCGGCAAAGATCGTCAGGACCCCGCTGCGGGCGGCGGCGATGGCCCCGTCATAGGCGCCACCGGGCAAGGTGCCCAGCAGCGGCTGGATTTGCGCGAACTGCGCCCGGGCATCGTTCACGGTGAAATGCGGGAAGTCCGGATTGCGCCCGCCCTTGGCGAAGCGGTCGGTGATGCCGATGCCCCAGCTGTTGTTGATGATCCGCGCGCCGCTGGCCACCAGGCTGTCCCAGCCGGCCTTGTACACCGCGCCATCGTTGCCCAGGACGATGCCATCCTCGGGGCCGGGGTCGCCGTTGTCGGCGCTGATGATCTGCGCATTGAAGGCCACGCCATGCATCTCCACGCCGTCACGGTTGCCGGCGGCGATCCCGCCGACGTGGGTGCCATGGGAGCCGAGCTTTCCATCCGAACCTACCGACGGGCTGCCGTCGTAGCGGAAGGCATCGCCGGCTTTCACCGGAATATAGGGGTCGGTGTACTGGCGAATGCCACTGGTGACCAGGGTCACGATCTTGTCCTTGCCGGCGAACTCAGGGTGCGCGGCGTACACCGGCTGGTCGAAGATCCCCAGCTTCACCCCCTTGCCGCTGTAGCCGGCGGCATAGGCGCTGTCGGCGTGGATCGCCCCCAGCCCCCAATCGGCCTTGAATTCGCTGCTGCGCCAGCTGCTGGCGTCGCCGAGGCGGCCACTCTCCACATAGGGCGCGGCCTGGGCCGTGCCCATCAACGCCGCCCAGCCCATCAATACCCGCCCCAGCGGCGCCAGGGCCCAGCCCTGCCCAAGTGCGCTGTCATCCTGTCTGACTCGCTTCACTACGACCTTCCTTAGTTGTATGGATTGAATACCGCGTTGGTCGAACTCCGTATTGCAACAACTGGCGCCATGACGCCTCAGAAACGCCATTGCAGGTTGAGCCCCGCGCCATGCTGTTGTTCACGACTGGCCAGACGCCCCTGGTAGTCCAGGCTCAGGTCCAGGTCGCGGGTCAGGCCCACCCGTGCCTGGAGCCCGACCAGCGCGGCATCGCGCAGGGCTGGCGCCGTCTCCACCCGGAACGGCAGGTCACTGTCGGCAAAGGCCAGGTGCTCGCGGTCCTGGGTTCCGCTCAGCCGGTGCTGCCAGCCCAGGCTTGCCGCCAGTTGCAGGTCCTGCTGCGGGCCCACTTGCCATTGCTGGCGCCCACGCAGGCCCAAGGTGCTTAACCAGGCATCACGCTGCTCGTCGCCCGCCTGCAACGCTGCGGCATCGCCCTTCTCATGGAAGCCATCACGGTCCAGGTGCTGGTAGGTCAGGTTGGCGAACGGCTCCAACTGCACCGCCGGCAACGCCAGGCGATAGGCCGCCTCGGCAAACAGCTGCTGGCTGCGGGCATCGATCCGCGCGCGCTGGCGGCCGGACACCTCGGCATAGGCCAGGTCGCGACGAACTTCGGCGCGGTGCCAGCTGTAGCTGCCGCCCAGGCTCAAGCGCAGCTGGTCGACGTCGTGACGGACATAGGCGCCCAAGTGATAGCTGTCGACCGTGGCCCGGGAGTGGCTGCCGCCCATGCCCAGGGAGCTGTCGCTGTAGCCGGCAGCCAGACCGGCGCGGGTCTGCTCGTCGAAGTCCCGGTCCAGGCCCAGCAGCATGCCGCCCAAGGAGCTGGTATAGGACTCACTGCCCTGCACGCCCTCGATGCGCCCCCAACTGCCCAGGCCTTTGAGCCAGAGCTGGGTCGAGCCGGTCTCGGGCGCCGTCGTGCCAGGCGCATTGGCTGGCAGTGCGGCGCCTTGCACACGCTCGCCCAAGGCATCACGCAACACCGAGCCCTGGCTGAGCAGCATCGAGTCCAGCGCCGGATAGATCTCCCCGGCTAGCTGGCGCAGGCCGTCCCGGACCTGGTCCGCCGAGGTCGAGAGCAGAAGGCTTTCATACACCGGATTGCCCGGCCCCAGGCGCTCCACGGCGGCGCCGCTGGCGAGCTGGTTGGGCGTGGCCGCGACGCTGTCGAACGTTGCGGCGCTGCGCGTCACGTCCAACTGCACACCGTTGGCCGAATAGTCGAGCACGGTCCCAAGGAACAAGTAGCCGGGTTGAACCTGGGCGAAGCGCCCATCGACGCCGCCTGCCGCCTGCAGGATGTCGAACTGGCGCCCCACCAGGCTGGTGACCGGGCCACCGGCCAGCAGGTTCGGCCGAGCCTGGGGCACCAGATCGAGATTGGCGCCAGCGACGCTGGCCTGACCATCCACCACGAGTCGATCACTGGCCGTGGGCGACAGCTCCACCTGATAGGTCGAACCCGGCTGCAAGTCCAGGTTACCGGCGACATTCAAGGTACCGATGGAGTTACCCGGGGCCACCACGCCCCCAGCGTTGGCAATCAGGGCACCGACCCGACCATTGCCGCCCACTGTACCGCCAGCATTGACCGTCACCGCTGATTGCAGGCTGCCGTTGACCGCCAGCAACCCGCCATCGACGCGGGTCGGGCCGCGGTAGCTGCTGTCACCCGAGAGCACCAGCCAACCGGCCCCGGACTTGACTAGGCTGCCTTGGTAAACCCGCTGCGCAGCCGCTGCGTCACGGGCCATGCCCAGGGCATAGTCGCTGCGGTCCTGCTGGCTGGCGCCCGCTGCCAGGCCTTGCTCCCACCCGCGATCCTTGAGGGTCTGCTGCCAGGCCTGGCGTTCCGCGACGTCCTCGGCCTGACGCTGCACCAGTGCCTGGTCGGAAATGCCGTTGCTCCAGCTATCGCCCTGCCCACGCTCCAGGTTGACGTTGAACTCCCCCAACAACTGCCCTGGGCCATGCAAGGCCCGGCCTAGGTCCGGAACGCCCCAGCCCACCCGCTCGCTGGGCGCCTGGGTCGGCGAGCCATCGAGCTGGCGCGAAGTGGTCAGCAGCACTTGCAAGGCCTGCTGGTTGTTCAGATAGGGATAACGCTCCATGACCAGGGCCAGGGCCCCGGTGGCATGGGGCGCGGCCATTGAGGTGCCGTTGTAGGTGGCATAGCCGCCACCGGGCACGGTACTGGTGATTGCCGCCCCGGGGGTCGCCAGGCACCAGTATTTGGCGATGCCGCACTGGTTGTATTTCTGCTGGTTGTTCTTGTCCAGGCCCGATACCGCTAACCAGTGGCCTTCCAGTTCCGGCTGGAAGTACGGCAGCGCCGAGCGCACGCTGGCATTGGCATAGCCGCTGTTGCCGGCGCTGAACACATTGATCACACCCCGACGCGCCACATCGCCAGCGGCATCGAGCCAGGTGGCCTGCTGGAAATGCTGGGCGTAGGCCGTGCGCAGGTCGCCGAGGGTCTGGTAGCTGACATCCTTGGGCTGGCTGCCCCAACTGTTGTTGATCGCCCTCGCCCCGGCATCCACCAGGGCGTCGTAGACCGCCTTGAAATACCGCGGATCGGGATCGGTGCCAAACAGGAACTTGTCATTCTTGTTGGTGTTGCCCACGTATACCTGGGCATTGAAGGCCACGCCGTGCATGCCCACGCCATCACGGGCCGCGCCCATGGTGCCGGTGACATGGGTACCATGGCTGTCGTTGGCGCCATTGAGCACCCCGGACACACTGAACGAAGTACCGTCGAGGTACTGGCCGGTGGCGGTGACCGCGTGGAAACGCCCGGGGCTGGCTTCGGGATGGGCGGGATCGAATCCCGAGTCCAGGGCGCCGATGCTGACCCCGGCACCTGTGAACCCGGCGGCATAGGCCTGGCTCGCCTGCATGCGCTCCAGGCCCCAGTCCTGCTGGTATTCGACCGAGCGCCAGCTGGCAGGGTCGCCCAGGCGGCCAGTGTCCTGATAGGCCGCCGCAGCCGACAGCGGCAGGCCGGTGGCAAACGCCAGGCACAGCGTGCCCGTCAGCGTCTTGAGCTGATCACATCTCACATCCATGTCGATGACTTCTCTTGTTCTTGTTGTCGGATCGCCCATCCTGGGTCGACCAGTGTGTTGCTGCATCGCTAGGCCGCAAGGCACGGCTTCATCGAGCAGCAGAAGGATATGACGTTTCTCGATTGCGCGATGCGTCAGCGCTGCATATCCAATATGCGTTTTTACCTGCTCGGACAGGTTGCGGGGGAGGCTTTGAGAGGAAGGAAGACAGCATAAAGGGAGGGCGCCCGTGCGGCGCCCTCCCTTTGCAACAACAGTAGCGTTACTCCACCGTCACCGACTTGGCCAGGTTGCGCGGCTGGTCGACGTCGGTGCCCTTGAGCACGGCGACGTAGTAGGACAGCAGTTGCAGCGGGATGGTGTAGAGGATCGGTGCCAGCGCATCGTTGATGTGCGGGACGTTGATCACATGGGTGCCTTCGCCATTGCTCATGCCGGCCTGCTCGTCGGCAAAGACCACCAGCTCACCACCACGGGCGCGAACTTCCTGCAGGTTCGACTTGAGCTTTTCCAGCAGCTCGTTGTTAGGAGCCACGGTCACCACGGGCATATCGTTGTCCACCAACGCCAGAGGACCATGCTTGAGCTCACCGGCCGGGTAGGCTTCGGCGTGGATATAGGAGATTTCCTTGAGCTTGAGCGCGCCTTCCATGGCCACCGGGTACTGGGCACCGCGGCCAAGGAACAGGGTGTGGTGCTTGTCGGCGAACAGCTCGGCGATCTTCTCGACCACGCCATCCATCGCCAGCGCTTCGCTCAGGCGTGCCGGCAGGCGGCGCAGCTCGTCCACCAGCTCGGCTTCGACACCGGCCTCGAGGGTACCGCGCACCTGGCCGAGGGCCAGGGTCAGCAGCATCAGCGAGACCAGCTGGGTGGTGAAGGCCTTGGTCGAGGCGACGCCGATCTCCGGCCCGGCCAGGGTCAGCAGGGTCAAGTCGGATTCACGCACCAGCGAGCTGATGCCCTTGTTGCAGATGGCCAGGCTGCCGAGGAAGCCCAATTCCTTGGCATAGCGCAGGGCCGCCAGGGTGTCGGCGGTCTCGCCGGATTGCGAGATGGAGACGAACAGGGTGTCCGGCTGCACCACCACCTTGCGATAGCGGAACTCACTGGCGACTTCCACCTGGCAAGGGATGCCGGCAAGGCTTTCGAGCCAGTAACGGGCGACCATGCCGGCGTGGTAGCTGGTACCGCAAGCGACGATCTGCACATTGCGCACTTTGCCGAACAGCTCGGCGGCCTGGGGACCGAAGGCCTGCACCATCACATGGTCATTGCCCAGGCGACCTTCCAGCGTACGCTGCACCACGCCGGGTTGCTCGTGGATCTCCTTGAGCATGAAGTGGCGGTAGTTGCCCTTCTCGGCGGCTTCCGCACCTTCGTGATACTGCACCGTCTCACGCTGGACCGGCTGGCCGGCCTGGTCCCAGATCTGCACCTGAGTGCGACGAATCTCGGCGATATCGCCCTCTTCCAGGTACATGAAACGGTCGGTGACCTGGCGCAGGGCCAGTTGATCCGAGGCCAGGAAGTTTTCACCGAGGCCCAGGCCGATCACCAGGGGGCTGCCACTGCGGGCAGCCACCAGACGGTCAGGCTGGCTGGCGCTGATCACGGCCAAGCCATAGGCGCCATGCAGGCGCTTTACCGCGGCCTTGAGCGCATCGGTGAGGTCGGGGATGGTCTTGAGCAGATGGTGGATGAGGTGCACGATCACCTCGGTGTCGGTCTGCGAGACAAAGGTGTAGCCCAGGCCCTTGAGCTCTTCGCGCAGTTCCTCGTGATTCTCGATGATGCCGTTGTGCACCACCGCTACTTCATGGCCAGAGAAGTGCGGGTGGGCATTGTGCTCGGTAGGCGCGCCATGGGTGGCCCAACGGGTGTGGGCGATACCCAGTTGGCCAGCCAGCGGGTCGGCGGCAACCGCGCCTTCCAGTTCGCTGACCTTGCCGATGCGGCGGCGACGCTCGAGCGCGCCTTGCTGGGTCAGGACGGCCAAGCCGGCGCTGTCATAACCACGGTACTCCAGACGCTTGAGGCCTTCGATGAGAATGGCTGTGATATTGCGCTCAGCAACGGCACCGACGATTCCACACATAAGATGTTGCTCCTAGCTGATAGCGGCGCAGATAAGGGTGATGCCGCGGGCTTGAATCCGGTCGCGTGCCTCGGCGGGCAGGCGATCATCAGTAATCAGGGTATTCACGCTGCCCCAGGGCAGCTCGAGGTTGGGGATCTTGCGGCCGACCTTGTCCGACTCGACCATGACGATCACCTCGCGGGCCACTTCGGCCATGACCCGGCTCAATCCCAGCAGTTCGTTGAAGGTCGTTGTGCCACGTTCCAGGTCGATGCCGTCGGCACCGATGAACAGCTGGTCGAAGTCGTATGAGCGTAGTACCTGCTCGGCCACCTGGCCCTGGAAGGACTCCGAGTGCGGGTCCCAGGTACCACCGGTCATCAGCAGCACGGGTTCATGCTCTTGTTCGCTGATAGCCCGGGCCACATTGAGCGAGTTGGTCATCACCACCAGGCCTGGCTGGCGCCCGAGCTGCGGGATCATCGCCGCCGTGGTGCTGCCGCTGTCGATGATGATGCGCGCGTGTTCGCGGATGCGTTCCACCGCAGCACGGGCAATGGCCTGCTTGTAGAGGGACACCGGCTGGACCGTGTCGCCCAGCAGCTCCTGGGGCATGGTCACCGCACCGCCGTAGCGGCGCAGCAGCAGGCCGTTGGCCTCCAGGGCATGCAGATCCTTGCGGATGGTCACTTCGGAGGTTTCGAAACGCTTGGCCAAGGCGTCGACACTGACCTCGCCCTGCTCATTGAGCAAGGCCAGGATATTGTGGCGCCGTTGAGGGGTATTTCGTTTCGACATGTCGATTTAAGTTTCGATTCGAAAGATAAGTGTTGCAATCAAAACCTAAGTCAATCGATTCGTCAAGTAGGGCATCAACCGGCAAACAAAAAGGCCGACTTATTCACATAAGCCGGCCCTGTGCAAAAAGCGCTGTGGATAACTCAGCTCTTCTTGATCTTCTCCGGCCGTTTCCAGCCTTCGATATTGCGCTGGCGTGCACGCGCAACGCCCAACTGTCCCGCTTCAACCATCTGGGTAATGGTCGAGCCCGCTGCGGTAGTGGCTCCGGCCTGGATTTCCACAGGGGCAACCAGGGAGTTGTTGGAGCCAATGAACACGTCCTCACCCATCACCGTGCGGAACTTGTTGGCACCGTCATAGTTGCAGGTGATGGTGCCTGCGCCGATGTTGCTGCGGGCGCCGATCTCGGCGTCGCCCAGGTAGGTCAGGTGGCCGGCCTTGGCGCCCTCGCCCAGGTGGGCGTTCTTCAGCTCGACGAAGTTACCCACATGCGCCTTGGCCTCCAGCACGCTGCCTGGACGCAAGCGGGCAAACGGGCCGGCATCGCTGCCCTCGCCCATCACCGCGCCTTCGATATGACTGTTGGCCTTGATGACCACGCCCTTGCGCAGGGTGCTGTCCTTGATCACACAGTTCGGGCCGATCTGCACGTCGTCCTCGATGACTACCCGGCCTTCGAGAATGACGTTGATGTCGATCAGCACATCGCGGCCGACGGTCACTTCACCACGTACATCGAAGCGCGCCGGATCGCGCAGGGTGACGCCCTGGGCCATCAGGCGACGGCCTTCGCGCAGCTGGTAGTGACGCTCGAGTTCCGAAAGCTGGCGGCGATCGTTGGCGCCCTGCACTTCCATCGGGTCGTGGGGCTGTTCGGTGGCGACCACCAGGCCATCGTCCACGGCCATGGCGATCACGTCGGTGAGGTAGTACTCGCCCTGGGCGTTGTTGTTGGACAGGCGGCCCATCCAGTCGGCCAGGCGTGCGGCCGGCATGGCGAGGATACCGGTGTTGCCTTCCTTGATCGCCTTCTGCGCTTCGCTGGCGTCCTTGTGCTCGACGATCGCGGTCACCTTGCCCGCGGCGTCACGCACAATGCGACCGTAGCCGGTCGGATCTTGCAAGGTTACGGTCAGCAGGCCCAACTGTTGTTCGCTGACCTTGGCCAGCAAGCGCTGCAGGGTCTCGACCTCGATCAACGGCACATCGCCGTAAAGCACCAGCACGGTGTCGGCGGTGATCGCCGGCAACGCCTGGGCCACGGCATGGCCGGTGCCCAGTTGCTTGTCCTGCATGACGAAGTTCAGATCGTCGGCCGCCAGGCGTTCGCGCACCAGCTCCGCACTGTGGCCGATCACCACGTGAATACCTTTTGGCTGCAATTGGCGAGCGCTGTGGATAACGTGGCCGAGCATGGAGTTGCCGGCAACCGGATGCAGCACCTTGGGCAGCGCGGAGCGCATGCGGGTGCCTTGGCCTGCGGCGAGAATGACGATATCGAGGGACATTGACTGGCTACCAATCCTGGGCGGTCAGGGACGTGACCAAAGGGGAAATTCAGAAAAGAAAAAGGGTAGCCGAGGCTACCCTTTAACTCAATCGCATTGGAAGTGACCGGCCAAGGCCAGGTTACTTGCCCTTGCGCAATTGCTGGACGGTACGCAGCTGAGCTGCAGCTTCGGCCAGACGTGCGGCAGCAGCACCGTAGTCGAAGTCCGAGCTTTTCGCGTTCAGCGCGTTCTCAGCAGCCTTGAGGGCTTCCTGAGCCTGAGCTTCGTCCAGGTCGGCAGCGCGCTGCACGGTGTCGGCAAGAACCTTGACCATGTTCGGCTGCACTTCGAGGAAGCCACCGGAGATGTAGAACACCTCACGATCACCACCTTGCTTGGTCAGCGTGATCGGACCAGGCTTGAGATTGGTGATCAGCGGCGCGTGGCCTGGAGCGATACCCAGATCGCCCAGGTTGCCGTGCGCTACTACCATCTCGACCAGGCCGGAGAAGATCTCTCCTTCCGCGCTGACGATATCGCAATGGACTGTCATAGCCATCTGCTTGCCTCAACCTGATTAGCGCCCCTTGCGGGGCGCCGGGATTACAGTTTCTTGGCTTTCTCGATCGCTTCGTCGATGCTGCCGACCATGTAGAACGCTTGTTCTGGCAGGTGGTCGTAGTCACCTTTGAGGATGCCGCTGAAGCCAGCGATGGTGTCCTTGAGCGAAACGTACTTGCCTGGCGAGCCGGTGAAGACTTCGGCCACGAAGAACGGCTGCGACAGGAAGCGCTGGATCTTACGAGCGCGGGCAACCAGTTGCTTGTCGGCTTCGGACAGTTCGTCCATACCCAGGATCGCGATGATGTCCTTCAGCTCTTTGTAGCGCTGCAGAACATACTGAACGCCACGTGCGGTGTCGTAGTGCTCGGTGCCGATCACGTTCGGGTCCAGCTGGCGCGAAGTCGAGTCCAGTGGATCGACCGCTGGGTAGATACCCAGGGAAGCGATGTCACGGGACAGAACGACGGTGGCGTCCAAGTGGGCGAAGGTGGTCGCTGGCGACGGGTCGGTCAGGTCGTCCGCAGGTACGTATACGGCCTGGACGGAGGTGATCGAACCTTCCTTGGTCGAAGTGATACGCTCTTGCAGAACGCCCATCTCTTCGGCCAGGGTCGGCTGGTAACCTACTGCCGAAGGCATACGGCCCAGCAGTGCGGATACTTCGGTACCGGCCAGGGTGTAACGATAGATGTTGTCGACGAACAGCAGAACGTCGTTACCTTCGTCACGGAACTTCTCAGCCATGGTCAGGCCGGTCAGCGCTACGCGCAGACGGTTTCCTGGTGGCTCGTTCATCTGACCGTAGACCAGCGCTACCTTGTCGAGAACGTTGGAGTCCTTCATCTCGTGGTAGAAGTCGTTACCCTCACGAGTACGCTCACCCACACCAGCGAACACGGAGTAACCGCTGTGTTCCATGGCGATGTTACGGATCAGTTCCATCATGTTGACGGTCTTGCCGACGCCGGCACCACCGAACAGACCAACCTTACCACCCTTGGCGAACGGGCAGACCAGGTCGATAACCTTGATGCCGGTTTCCAGCAGGTCGTTGCCGCCTGCCTGGTCAGCGAACGAAGGCGCTGGCTGGTGGATACCGCGACGCTCTTCTTCGCCGATCGGGCCGGCTTCGTCGATCGGGTTGCCCAGGACGTCCATGATACGGCCCAGGGTTGCCTTGCCAACAGGTACCGAGATGGCAGCCTTGGTGTCGACGACATCCAGACCGCGCTTCAGACCTTCGGTCGAGCCCATCGCAATGGTACGAACCACGCCGTCGCCCAGCTGCTGCTGAACTTCCAGGGTGGTTTCCGCGCCTTGTACTTTCAGCGCGTTGTAAACACTCGGCACGGCGTCACGTGGGAATTCCACGTCGATGACGGCGCCGATGATTTGAACGATACGTCCGCTACTCATAGCTGGATCCTCTGAATTTTTGAACCGTTAAACCGCGGCAGCGCCGCCGACGATTTCCGAGATCTCCTGGGTGATCGCAGCCTGACGCGCCTTGTTGTAGATCAACTGAAGCTCTTTGATCAAATCACCGGCGTTGTCTGTGGCGTTCTTCATGGCGATCATCCGGGCCGCTTGTTCAGCAGCGTTGTTCTCGACCACCGCCTGGTACACCTGCGACTCCACGTAACGCACCATCAAGCCGTCCAGCAGCTCTTTTGCGTCGGGTTCGTACAGGTAGTCCCAGTGGTGCTTGAGTTCCTGATCCGGGGTTGCCACCAACGGTACCAATTGCTCGACCGTCGGTTTTTGGGTCATGGTGTTGATGAACTTGTTCGAAACCACCGAGAGGCGATCGATACGGCCGTCGAGGTAGGCGTCCAGCATCACTTTGACGGAGCCGATCAGATCGTTGATCGATGGCTCTTCGCCCAGGTGGCTGATCGCGGCTACGACGTTGCCGCCAAAGATGCGGAAGAAAGTCGCACCCTTGCTGCCGATCACGCACAGGTCGATTTCAACGCCCTGTTCGCGGTTTTCGCCCATGTCCTTGACCAGGGCCTTGAACAGGTTGGTGTTCAAGCCACCGCACAGACCACGGTCACTGCTCACCACGATATAACCAGCGCGCTTTACAGGGCGCTCGATCATGAACGGGTGGCGGTATTCCGGGTTGGCGTTGGCCAGATGACCGATCACCTGGCGGATACGCTCCGCGTAAGGACGGCTAGCAGCCATGCGCATTTGTGCCTTGCGCATCTTGCTGACCGCCACTTTCTCCATGGCGCTGGTAATTTTTTGCGTGCTTTTGATGCTCGCAATCTTACTGCGAATCTCTTTTGCGCCTGCCATGTATCACCTATCAGGTTAGCAAGCGGGGGCCGGAGCCCCCGCTGCGGCTTACCAGGTCTGGGTGGCCTTGAACTTCTCGATACCGGCTTTCATGCCAGCGTCGATTTCGTCGTTGAAGTCACCCTTCACGTTGATCTTGGCCATCAGTTCGGCGTGATCACGGTTGAAGTAGGCAATCAGAGCTTGCTCGAAGCTGCCAACCTTGGAGACTTCTACGTCGGTCAGGAAACCACGCTCAGCGGCGTACAGCGACAGGGCCATGTCGGCGATCGACATTGGCGCGTACTGCTTCTGCTTCATCAGCTCGGTAACGCGCTGACCATGCTCCAGCTGCTTGCGGGTAGCCTCGTCCAGATCCGAAGCGAACTGGGCGAAGGCCGCCAGTTCACGGTACTGGGCCAGGGCGGTACGGATACCACCGGACAGCTTCTTGATGATCTTGGTCTGGGCGGCACCACCAACACGGGATACCGACACACCGGCGTTAACGGCAGGACGGATGCCTGCGTTGAACATGGCCGATTCCAGGAAGATCTGACCGTCGGTGATCGAGATCACGTTGGTCGGAACGAACGCGGAAACGTCGCCAGCCTGGGTTTCGATGATCGGCAGAGCGGTCAGCGAGCCAGTCTTGCCAGTTACGGCACCGTTGGTGAACTTCTCGACGTACTCTTCGGAAACGCGCGATGCACGCTCCAGCAGACGGGAGTGGAGATAGAACACGTCGCCTGGGTACGCTTCACGTCCTGGTGGACGGCGCAGCAGCAGGGAGATCTGACGGTAGGCAACGGCCTGCTTGGACAGGTCATCGTAAACGATCAGGGCGTCTTCACCGCGGTCACGGAAGAACTCGCCCATGGTGCAGCCGGCGTAAGGCGCCAGGAACTGCAGTGCGGCGGATTCCGAAGCACTGGCAACGACCACGATGGTGTTGGCCAGGGCGCCGGCTTCTTCCAGCTTGCGAACGATGTTGGCAACGGTGGAACGCTTCTGGCCGACTGCAACATAAACACAGAAAATACCGGAGTCTTTCTGGTTGATGATGGCGTCGATGGCCATGGCGGTCTTGCCGATCTGACGGTCACCGATGATCAGCTCACGCTGGCCACGGCCGACAGGGATCATGGCGTCGACGGACTTGTAGCCAGTCTGTACAGGCTGGTCTACCGACTTACGCCAGATCACGCCTGGAGCTACTTTCTCGACCGCGTCGGTCTGGGTGTTGCCCAGAGGACCTTTGCCGTCGATCGGGTTACCCAGTGCGTCGACGACGCGACCCAGCAGTTCCTTACCAACCGGAACTTCCAGGATGCGGCCGGTGCACTTGGCGCTCATGCCTTCGGCGAGGGTGTCATAGGCACCCAGGATCACTGCACCTACGGAGTCTTGCTCCAGGTTCAGGGCCATGCCGAATACGCTGCCAGGGAACTCGATCATTTCGCCGTACATGACGTCGGCCAGACCGTGGATCCGCACGATGCCGTCGGAAACCGAAACGACGGTACCTTCGTTACGGGCTTGGGAGCCGACATCGAGGTTGTCGATGCGGCCCTTGATGATTTCACTAATTTCGGAAGGATTGAGTTGCTGCATTGCTCTGCTGCCCCTTCAAACTCAAGATTTCAAGGCTTCGGCCAGTTTCGCGATTTTCCCGCGAACCGAACCGTCGATTACCAGGTCGCCAGCGCGGATGACGACGCCGCCGATCAGGCTGGCATCCTCCGACGCGTGCAGGCGCACTTCCTGGCCTAACCGTGCACTGAGAACCTTGGCGAGTTTGTCTTGCTGTTCTTGGTTCAACGCAAAAGCACTGGTGACTTCCACGTCCACGGACTTCTCTTGCTCGGCCTTGTACAGGTCGAACAGAGTCGAAATCTCCGGCAGAAGCAGGAGACGTTCGTTTTCCGCGGCAACATGAATGAAATTCTGTGCCTTGGCGTCAAACTTGTCACCGCACACTTCAATGAATGCGGCGGCCTTTTCTGCGCTAGTCAGTTGCGGGGCCTTGAGCAGGCGCTGCATGGTGTCGTCTTGCGACACCGCAGCAGCCAGGCCGAGCATGGCTGACCAATTGGCCAGTTGCTGATGGGCCTGGGCATGCTCGAAGGCAGCCTTAGCGTAAGGTCGGGCCAACGTGGTCAGTTCTGCCATGATCGCCCTCGCTTAAATTTCAGCGGCCAGTTTGTTAACCAGCTCCGCATGCGCGTTTTGATCGATTGTGGCGCCAAGGATCTTTTCAGCACCGCCAACAGCCAGGGCACCCACTTGGGCACGCAGGGCGTCTTTGACGCTGTTCAGTTCCTGTTCGATCTCGGCTTGAGCCTGAGCCTTCACACGGTCAGCTTCGACGCGAGCCTGTTCACGGGCTTCCTCGACAAGCTGAGCAGCGCGTTTCTTGCTTTGCTCAATGATTTCGGCTGCCTGTGCCTTCGCTTCACGCAGTTGCTGACCCGCTTTCTCTTGGGCCAGCTCCAGGTCGCGAGCTGCGCGGTTGGCAGCGTCCAAACCGTCGGCAATCTTCTTTTGGCGCTCTTGCAGGGCAGTGATGACCGGAGGCCATACGTACTTCATGCAGAAGAGTACAAAAATCAGAAAAGCAACGGATTGGCCAATCAGGGTTGCATTAATGTTCACGCCAACACCTCGCTCGGTCTTTGTCCATCACACCAATCAACTCGTAGGAACGAGTGATTAGCCGGCGATCTGACCAACGAAGGGGTTCGCGAAGGTGAAGAACAGAGCGATACCAACACCGATCATGGTTACGGCGTCGAGCAGACCGGCAACGATGAACATTTTGACCTGCAGCATCGGAACCATTTCTGGCTGGCGAGCAGCGCCTTCCAGGAACTTGCCGCCCAGCAGGCCGAAACCAATGGCGGTACCCAGAGCACCCAGGCCGATCAGCAGAGCAACAGCGATAGCGGTCAGACCAACTACAGTTTCCATCTTTCCTCCCGACTTTTACGTCGTATTGGTTAGGTTTTTAGTTTGAAGCGGTAAAACAAATCGTTTGGTACAGCATGCCCTTGCGGACTTTTTAAGCCCTCCCCCCAAACCGGCGGGGAAGGCTATCAGACACGCCAGGCGGTCTTAATGGTTATCTTCGTGAGCCATCGACAGGTAGACGATGGTCAGCATCATGAAGATGAAAGCTTGCAGGGTGATGATCAGGATGTGGAACACAGCCCACGCCCACTGCAGCACCACACCCAGGCCGCTGAGCCAGAGGATGCCGGCGCCGAACATCACCGCGATCAGGATGAACACCAGCTCGCCGGCGTACATGTTGCCGAACAGACGCAGCGCCAGCGAGATCGGCTTGGCGATCAGGGTGACGAACTCGAGCAGGAAGTTCACCGGGATCAGCAGGATCTGCACGAAGATGTTCTTGCTGCCGAACGGGTGCAGGGTGAGCTCGCCGATGAAGCCGCCGATGCCCTTGACCTTGATGCTGTAGAAGATGATCAGCGCGAACACGCTCAGGGCCATGCCCAGGGTGGCGTTCGGGTCGGTGGTCGACACCGCGCGGAACGGAATGTGCGGATCACCGGAGATCAGGATGGCCAGTTGAGGAATCCAGTCGACCGGTACCAGGTCGATGGCGTTCATCAGGAATACCCAGACGAAGATGGTCAGCGCCAGCGGGGCGATCACCGGGCTGCGGCCGTGGAAGGAATCCTTCACGCTGCCGTGGACGAAGTCCACCAGCACTTCTACGAAGTTCTGCAAGGCGCCAGGCTGGCCGGAAGTGGCCTTTTTAGCCGCCATGCGGAAGATGAACAGGAAGATCAGACCCAGCGCAACGGACCAGCCCAGGGTGTCCAGGTGGAACGCCCAGAAGCCCATTGCCTTGGCTTCTGCAGCCGAATGGGCCAAGCCCCAGCTGCCGTCTGGTAGTTGACCGTAGGTCAGGTTCTGCAAGTGGTGCTGGATATAGCCCGAAGCGGTTTCTGCTGCCATGGTTGCCTCAAACGCCCTAAGGTCTCGAAAGTCTTTTATTCATCAGCAGGGGCGCGAACCAGCTGACCAAAAGGGTCAGCACGAAGACGCCGAATACTGCCAACGGCGCCAATGGCTTCACTCCTGCGAAGGTCAGTGCAAACAACACTGCCGTCAAAATCATCTTGCCTGCCTCGCCCGCGTAAAACGACTTGACGATGGCCTGCGCCGCCCGGGCTCCGCTGAAGCGAAAAGCCTTCCAGGCGAAATACACATTGGGCAGCCAGGCAATCAAACCTCCGCAAAGGCCTGAATATCCACTGACTACCCCTTTCCACTGCCACAACACCAGCGTTGCCAGCAGCAGTACGACAAATTGAGCCAGCAGTACCGGAAAAACCGCCCAGCGATGGAAAGGCAGGCGGTTTGGCGTGCGGATTTCCATCACAACTGCTCCTCGAAAGTCGACCGCCTCGTCAACAATGACTTGGCATAATTTGTGCCGACAAAATGCGCGCAGAGTATAGGGGTGGATTAACCCCTATTCAACTCTTGGGTAGTGATTTCCGACTGCGCGCTACAACAGGAATTGTTTCAGCGGATGTGAGCAAGCACGCCTTGCAACTCGTCAAGGGAGTTGTAGCGAATAACCAACTGGCCTTTGCCCTTGTTGCCATGGCGAATTTGTACCGCCGAGCCCAGGCGCTCTGCCAGACGCTGTTCAAGACGCGTGATATCCGGATCAGGTTTGCTCGCCTCGACCGGCTCAGGTTTGCCACTGAGCCACTGACGCACCAGTGCCTCGGTCTGGCGCACGGTGAGGCCGCGTGCGACAACATGACGCGCCCCTTCTTCCTGTCGATCTTCCTCGAGGCCGAGCAAGGCGCGGGCGTGGCCCATCTCCAGGTCGCCATGGGCGAGCATGGTCTTGATCGCCTCGGGCAGCGAGATCAGGCGCAACAGGTTGGCCACGGTGACCCGCGACTTGCCGACGGCATCAGCCACCTGCTGCTGGGTCAGTTCGAACTCCTGCTGCAGACGCTGCAGGGCGAGCGCCTCTTCCAGCGGGTTGAGGTCCTCGCGCTGGATGTTCTCGATCAGCGCCATGGCAATGGCGGCTTCGTCGGGTACTTCGCGGACCATGGCCGGAACGGTATCCAGGCCAGCCTGCTGGGTGGCGCGCCAGCGGCGCTCACCGGCGATGATCTCGTAGCGGTTGTCACCGATCGGGCGAACCACGATCGGCTGCATGACGCCATGGGTGCGGATCGAGTGCGCCAGTTCTTCCAGCGCCTCGGGATCCATGTCGCGACGCGGCTGGTACTTGCCGCGCTGGATCAGCTCGACCGGCAGGTGTTGCAGTTCCTTCTGGTCGATCTTGACAGCCTGCGCTTCGAGCGCGCTGACGGAAGGACCACTGAGCAGTGCATCCAACCCACGTCCGAGACCGCGTTTCTTGATGGCCATGCGGATTCCTTAAGTTGTTTGTGCAATGCGTGATGGACGGCGTTGACGACGAACCAGTTCCCCGGCCAACGCCAGGTAGGCCAGCGCGCCACGGGATTGCTTGTCGTAGGCCAGTGCCGGCATGCCGAAGCTCGGCGCCTCCGCCAGGCGGATGTTGCGCGGGATCACCGTATCGTACAGCTGCTCGCCAAAGTGTTCCTTGAGCTGCGCCGAAACATCGTTGTTCAGGCTCAGGCGCGGGTCGTACATGGTCCGCAACAGGCCTTCGATCTTCAGCTCCGGATTCAACCGGGCGGCGATGCGCTTGATGTTATCCACAAGGTCGCTCAACCCTTCCAGCGCGTAGTACTCGCACTGCATGGGGATGATCACGCCATCGGAGGCGACCAGCGCATTGAGCGTCAGCATCGACAGCGACGGCGGGCAGTCGATGAGGATGTAGTCGTAGTTCTCGCGGATCGGCGCCAACGCGTTGCGCAGGCGGCTCTCCTTCATCTGCATTTCCAGCAGGACCACTTCGGCGGCGGTCAGGTCGCGGTTGGCCGGCAACAGCTGGTAACCACCGTGCTCGGAGTAGTGCATGGCCTGGGCCAGGTCGCATTCCCCGATCAGCAGGTCGTACACCGAATGCTCGAGCTCGTGCTTATCCACACCGCTGCCCATGGTCGCGTTGCCCTGTGGATCGAGGTCGATCAGCAGCACGCGACGCTTGGTCGCGGCCAGCGATGCGGCGAGATTGATGCAGGTGGTGGTCTTGCCCACACCACCCTTCTGGTTCGCGATTGCGAATACCTTAGCCATTGTTGCTCGTGTTCCCAGTCATGCCTTGCGGCGCAGTATCAGCAGATGGCGCTGGCCCTGGCAACCTGGAACGGTCAGGGCCTGCTCGCTTTCCACTGTGAAGTCTGCGGGCAATGCTACCAGTTCATCGGCAGGATGCAGCCCCTTCATTGCAAGCCATTGCGTGCGGCTGTCACCCAGGTGGCGGGTCCAGTTGGTGAAATTCTCCATGCTGCTGAAGGCCCGGGAGACGATCCCGCAGAACGGCTGCTCAGGCTGGACCTCTTCCACCCGGCTGTGGATAACCCTGAGGTTGTCCAGTTTCAGCTCCATCTTCACCTGGGTGAGGAAGCGCGTCTTCTTGCCGTTGCTGTCGAGCACCGTCACCTGCTTGTGCGGGTGCAGGATGGCCAGCGGAATGCCCGGCATGCCGCCGCCGCTGCCGACATCCAGCCAACGCTGGGTGTCGTTGTGGATAAACGGCATGACGCTGAGGCTGTCGAGCAAATGACGCGAGACCATCTCGTCGGGGTCGCGCACGGCGGTCAGGTTGTAGGCCTTGTTCCATTTGATCAACAGGGCCAGGTAGCCCAGCAGCAGTTCGTGCTGCTGCGCGGTCAGCTCGACACCAAGCTGGCGCGCACCTGTGGACAACTCTTCGGCATGTTGCGGGGTGACCGGGGAACTCAAGCGCTTTGCTCCAATTCGCGGCCTGCGCCGCGTTTTTTCAAGTGAATCAGCAACAGGGAAATCGCCGCCGGGGTGACGCCGGGAATACGCGAAGCCTGGCCCAGGGTCTCTGGCCGGGTGTCGCCGAGCTTGCCCTGGATCTCCTTGGACAGCCCGGAAATGGTCGTGTAGTCGATATCCACAGGCAGACGTGTGTCTTCACTGGCGCGCAGGCGGGCAATTTCTTCCTGCTGGCGGTCGATGTAGCCGGCGTACTTGGTCCTGATCTCGACCTGTTCGGCGACCTGTGGATCGATATTCTCGCCACCGGTTGCCTCGATCAGGCCAGCGTAGTCGATTTCAGGGCGGGCAAGCAGGTTGAGCAGGCTGTACTCATGCGCCAATGGCGTGCCGAACTTATCCACAATGGCCTGGCCTTGCGGCGTGTTCGGGCGCACCCATGTGCTCTTCAGGCGCTGCTCTTCACGCTCGATGCCTTCGCGCTTGGCGCTGAACGCCGCCCAGCGCTCATCGTCGATCAAGCCGAGTTCGCGGCCTTTCTCGGTCAGGCGCAGGTCGGCGTTGTCTTCGCGCAGGATCAGCCGGTACTCGGCTCGCGAAGTGAACATGCGGTACGGCTCTTGGGTGCCGAGGGTGATCAGGTCGTCGACCAGCACGCCGATGTACGCCTCGTCGCGGCGCGGGCACCAGCTTTCACGGCCCTGGGCGCGCAGAGCCGCGTTGGTCCCGGCCAGCAGGCCTTGGGCACCGGCTTCTTCGTAGCCGGTGGTGCCGTTGATCTGGCCTGCGAAGAACAGGCCGCCGATGACCTTGGTCTCGAGACTGTACTTCAGGTCGCGCGGATCGAAGTAGTCGTACTCGATGGCATAGCCCGGGCGCACGATGTGCGCGTTCTCCATGCCGCGGATCGAGCGGACGATCTCGAGCTGCACGTCGAACGGCAACGATGTGGAAATGCCGTTGGGATACAGCTCATGGGTGGTCAGGCCTTCCGGCTCGATGAACACCTGGTGGCTTTCCTTGTCGGCGAAGCGGTGGATCTTGTCCTCGATCGACGGGCAATAACGCGGGCCGATGCCTTCGATCACCCCCGAATACATCGGCGAACGGTCGAGGTTCGAGGCAATGATCTCGTGGGTGCGGGCGTTGGTGTGGGTAATCCAGCAGCTCACCTGGCGCGGATGCATGTCGGCATTGCCCATGAACGACATTACCGGGATCGGCGTATCGCCCGGTTGCTCGGTCATCACCGAGAAGTCCACCGAACGGCCATCGATGCGCGGCGGGGTACCGGTTTTCAACCGGCCGACACGCAGCGGCAATTCACGCATGCGGTTGGCCAGGGCATTGGCGGGCGGATCGCCGGCGCGGCCACCGGAATAGTTCTGCAAACCGATGTGGATAAGTCCACCGAGGAAAGTCCCGCTGGTCAGTACCACGGAGTCGGCGAAGAACCGCAGGCCCATTTGGGTAACCACGCCCTTGACCTGGTCCTGCTCGACGATCAGGTCATCGCACGACTGCTGGAATATCCACAGGTTGGGCTGGTTTTCCAGGATTTGACGTACCACGGCCTTGTAGATGGCGCGGTCCGCCTGTGCACGGGTGGCGCGTACCGCCGGGCCTTTGCGGTTGTTCAGAACGCGGAACTGGATGCCGCTCTTGTCGGTGGCCAGTGCCATCGCGCCGCCGAGCGCATCGATTTCCTTGACCAGGTGGCTCTTGCCAATGCCACCGATGGCCGGGTTGCAGCTCATGTGACCGAGGGTTTCCACGTTATGAGTCAGCAGCAGGGTTTTCACACCCATGCGTGCGGACGCAAGCGCAGCCTCGGTACCGGCATGGCCGCCGCCGATGACGATCACTTCAAAACGGGAAGGGAAATCCACCACGCACCTCGTGCCTGTTTTTGCGAATAGAGAAGGTAAGCGGACAAGTATAGGGACTTCCCACCCACCAAAGAAACCTTCTGAGCAAAATTTGACCAGGCTGTGGATGAGTGGCAGGTAAAAGAAAACAAAGAGGAAAAATTTAAAAAAGCTTTGTTTTTATGTTTATGTTTAGGCACCCAACTGTCTGTGCATAAGTCCATACAGCCCATGTATTCCAATGTGTACAGAGAATCATAACCCTGTGTCCAGGTAGGCCTGGGGGCTCTGGATACCGCTGTTTAACCTGTGGATGAATCGTGCTGTTATCCACAGGCAGGTTTGTCCTCAGAAAAAAAGCCTGGTTATCAACGGAGCTGAGGCTAAGTTTTCCACAGAGCTTAGCCAGGCGTTCGGAACGCTGTTGATGAAATATTTTCCGCAGCGCTTGTCGTCCGTGGTCGATGGCCTGCTTGCAATGACCCGTACCCACGCGAATCGCAGGCAAAAAAAAGCCGCTCCAGAGAGCGGCTTTGTTGCGAATCGAACCCTGTGGGATCACTTGCCAATGCAGAAGCTGGAGAAGATCCGCCCCAGCAGGTCATCCGAACTGAACGCTCCGGTAATTTCACCCAGCACTTGCTGTGCCTGGCGCAGATCCTCTGCCAGCAGCTCACCGGCACCGGCGAGGGTCAGCTGCGCACGGCCATGCTCGAGGTGGGCACTGGCCTGGCGTAGCGCCTCCAGGTGCCGGCGACGAGCGCTGAAGCTGCTTTCGGCGGTTTGTTCATAGCCCATGCAAGCCTTGAGATGCTCACGCAGCAGATCCAGGCCCATGTCGTTGTCCCGGGCGCTGAGGGTGATGGTGACGTGCCCATCGTCGCTTTGCTCCAGGCCTACGACCTCACCACTGAGGTCCGCCTTGTTGCGAATTAGGGTGACCTTGGCCACGTCGGGGCGCTGATCGAGAAACTCTGGCCACAAGGCAAACGGATCACTGGCTTCCGGTGCCGTCGAATCGACTACCAGGAGCACACGGTCGGCCTCGCCGATGGCCTTGAGCGCCCGTTCCACACCGATCTTTTCCACATGGTCATCGGTGTCGCGCAAGCCTGCGGTGTCGACCACATGCAGGGGCATGCCGTCGATGTGGATATGTTCGCGAAGGATATCCCGGGTGGTGCCGGCGATATCGGTGACGATTGCCGCTTCACGCCCGGCCAACTGGTTGAGCAGGCTCGACTTGCCGGCGTTCGGCCGGCCTGCGATAACCACGGTCATGCCGTCGCGAAGCAATGCGCCTTGCCCTGCTTCGCGCTGAACTGTGGATAACGTGTCACGTACTTCATCGAGCATGCGCAGCACATGGCCATCGGCAAGAAAATCGATCTCTTCCTCTGGGAAGTCGATGGCGGCTTCGACATAGATGCGCAGGGCGATCAGAGCTTCGGTAAGGCCATGCACACGCTTGGAGAATGCCCCTTGCAGGGAACGCAGGGCATTGCGCGCAGCCTGTGTGGAGCTGGCTTCGATCAGGTCGGCGATTGCCTCGGCCTGGGCCAGGTCGAGCTTGTCGTTGAGGAACGCTCGCTCGCTGAATTCGCCTGGACGTGCCAGCCGGCAACCGAGCTGCAGGCAACGTTGCAGCAGCATGTCCATGACTACCGGACCGCCATGGCCCTGCAGCTCCAGCACATCTTCGCCGGTGAACGAGTTTGGCCCGGGGAAGAACAGCGCGATCCCTTCATCCAGCACCAGGCCATCGTCATCGCGGAACGGGCCGTAATGGGCATGCCGCGGGGTCAGCGTATTGCGCCCGGTGATGACTTGCCCGGCCTGGCGGGCCAGCGGGCCGGACAATCTGACGATGCCTACCCCGCCACGGCCCTGGGCGGTGGCGATGGCGGCAATGGTTTCACGCACTGTGTTCATGCTCGAACCTCTACAACGAATACGACAGATAGCAAAAACGCCCCAGGGGGGCGTTTTTGTTCACAGGCTAGCGTAGCAGCCCGTCAAGCGGCTGCGTTCTTGGTCGCAGCCTCGATACGGCGAGTGATGTACCACTGCTGTCCGATCGACAGGCAGTTGTTCACAACCCAGTACAGCACCAGACCAGCCGGGAACCACAGGAAGAAGAAGGTGAAGATGATCGGCATCATTTTCATTACCTTCGCCTGCATCGGATCGGGCGGGGTCGGGTTCAGGCGCTGCTGGATGAACATGGTGGCGCCCATGATGATCGGCAGGATGAAGAACGGATCCTTGATCGACAGGTCGGTGATCCACAGCATCCACGGGGCCTGGCGCATCTCGACGCTTTCCAGAAGTACCCAGTACAGGGCCAGGAACACCGGCATCTGCACCAGGATCGGCAGGCAGCCGCCCAGCGGGTTGATCTTCTCTTTCTTGTACAGCTCCATCATCGCCTGGGACATCTTCTGGCGATCATCACCGAAGCGTTCCTTCAGCTGGGCCAGTTTTGGCGCCACGGCACGCATGCGCGCCATCGAACGGTAGCTGGCGGCCGACAGCGGGAAGAAAAGGCCCTTGATCAACATGGTCAGGACGATGATCGACCAGCCCCAGTTGCCCAGCAAGCTGTGGATATGTTGCAGCAGCCAGAAGATCGGCTGGGCGATGAACCACAGGAAGCCGTAGTCGACGGTCAGTTCCAGGCCTGGGGACAACTCTTTGAGCTTGGACTGGATCTTCGGGCCGGCATACAGCATGGCGCTGGTTTCGACCTTGCCGCCGGCAGGGACGTTAAGCGCCGGGCCGGTATAGCCGATGATGTAGTTGCCCTGGCTGTCCTTGCGGGTCTGGACGGCGTTGTTGTCCGAGTGGGTCGGGATCCAGGCGGTCACGAAGTAGTGCTGCAGCCAGGCGACCCAGCCGCCGGTCACATTTTCTTTCAAACTACCTTTGTCGATGTCTTTCATCGACACTTTCTTGTACGGCTCGGAAGCTGTCCACAGGGCCGCGCCCAGGTAGGTGGCGGTACCGGTGGCGGTGCTCGACGACGGGTCGGAGCTGGCGTCACGCTTGAGCTGGGCAAACATGTTGCCGGTCCAGGCCTGGCTGCTCTGGTTGTCGATCAGGTAGCTGACAGTCAGGTCATACTCACCGCGCTTGAAGCTGAAGCGCTTGATGTAGTTGACGCCGTTCTCGCTGAACTTCAGGTCGACCGACAGTTGGTCCTGGCCGTCGGCCAGCTGGAAGCTCTTCTGCTCTGCGGCGTACAGCGGACGACCCGTGGAACGGGCGTCCGGACCGTTGGCGCCGGTCAGGCCGCTCTGGGCCAGATACACACGTTCGCCACCGTTATCGAACAGCTGGAACGGAATATCCGGATGATCCTGGCGACGAGGGTACTTCGGCAGGGTCAGTTGGACGATGTCACCACCGACCGGGTCGATAGCCAGGTCCAGGACGTCGGTCTTGATCCGGATCAGGTCCTTGCTGAGCGCCACTGGCGCCAGTTCGGCTGGGCTGGATTCAGCATTGGCGCTCGGCACATCGGCACTTGCACCGGAGTTGCCGGCCGGCACGGTGTCCGGCAGGGCCGGGGCAGCATTGCTGGCAGCAGCATTCTGAGTCGGCAGGGCAGCCTGGCCGTAGTCCTGGTTCCACTTGAGGACCATGACATAGGACACGATTGCCAGGGCGACGATCAGGATCGTGCGTTTAATATCCATGATTACTCGGCTATCGAAGAAGTTCGGGAGGAAGGAGCAGGTGGAACGGGATCGAAACCGCCGTCGTTCCACGGATGACAACGCCCCAGGCGACGAACGGCCAGCCACCCACCACGCAAGAGGCCATGGTTTTCAATGGCTTCATAGGCGTAACAGGAACAGCTGGGATAGAAACGACAGTGACTGGCCATCAGTGGACTGATGGCGTAACGGTAAAACTGGATCGGAACGAGGGCCAGTTTACGCATTGTGACTGTCTACCCCTGCGGAATTGGCGACCGCTGGAGAGGGCCGACTGCGGACCAGTCGCTTCCAGAGCTTGCCAAAGTGTTGGTGCAATTCTGGGTTTTCCACTTCGCCCAACCCCTTGCGCGCGACGATCACGATGTCCAGGCCAGCCAACAGCTGCTGGTTCAGGCGAAACGAATCGCGCATCAGGCGTTTCAGGCGATTGCGTTGAACGGCGAGCTTGACGCTCTTCTTGCCGATCACCAGGCCTAGGCGCGGATGATCGAGGCCGTTCTCGCGGGCAAGGATAAGCAGGTTTTTCCCTGGAACCTTGCCGGTTGGGGAGTCGAAGACCGCTTTGAAATGCCGGGGTGTAAGCAGTCGCTTTTCCCGACTGAAGTCCTGACTCACCACCTGTGCCGAAAAATCAAATTGCCAGACGCTTACGGCCTTTGGCACGGCGACGCGACAGAACGGCACGGCCGTTCTTGGTAGCCATACGGGCACGGAAACCGTGGGTGCGGGCGCGCTTGATGGTGCTTGGTTGGAAAGTACGTTTCATGGCGTGTTACCTGGGTTGGTCGACAACGGGCCGGAAGGGCCCCCTTTTTAAGAGATCGGCGATTCTAGAGAAAGCAAGGCAATAGGTCAATTTCCAACCAGCCATTCCTTATGGAAGGTCGAATCAGGGTAGATCGAATCTCCCTCGAATGATGACCGTTTGCCCGCGTGGACAAAACGCAGGCAAACAGAAAAAACAAAGAGGCATATAAAAAGCTTTTTTGAAGAACTTATAGATCTTAGCTGGACAACGTTCTGTGGATAAGCCATTCAAGGCCACGTTTTACAGGCTGTACAGAGCTTCACAACCTTGTCGGTAAAGGGTGCTCTGTCTGTGCGGGCCATGAGGACAACCTGTGGGCTGAATGGGTGTTTATCCACAGGGCTTTTATCCACAGAGCTCAGCCCGGGGTTGTGCATAGCCCACAGGTGTCGTTATCCACAGGGCTTATCAACACCGCTTGAGTGATGTAAGCGTCAGTTTTTGGCGGTTTTACCGTGATCGCGGTCGCCACCACGTGTGGATAACTGACCGTCTGCCCGGTACAATGGCGGTTTGTTTTGCCTCATCCGGCTTTCAACTCAGGGGATATCCGTGTCAGTGGAACTTTGGCAGCAGTGCGTGGAGCTTCTGCGCGATGAACTGCCTGCCCAGCAATTCAACACCTGGATCCGTCCGCTACAGGTCGAAGCCGAAGGCGACGAGTTGCGCGTCTATGCGCCCAACCGCTTCGTGCTTGATTGGGTCAACGAGAAGTACCTTGGCCGCCTGCTCGAACTGCTGGGTGAACAGGGCAGCGGCATTGCCCCTGCGCTTTCCTTGTTGATAGGTAGCCGTCGCAGCTCCGCGGCGCGTGCTGCCCCCAACGCACCTGTCAGCGCTGCCGTTGCCGCGACCCTTGCTCAACAGAGCCAAGTGCAGCCTCCGGTGGCGGCGGTCCAGCATACGAATGCCCCTGTGGTCGAGCTGGCGGAGGTTGCCGAGGTCGAGGAGCCATCGAGTCGTGATAGCTTCGACAGCATGAGCGACACCATCACGCCGCCGAAGGCCGGTGGGCGCACCGAGCAGCGCACGGTTCAGGTCGAAGGTGCGTTGAAGCACACCAGTTACCTGAATCGAACCTTTACCTTCGAGACTTTCGTCGAGGGTAAATCCAACCAACTGGCCCGCGCCGCGGCTTGGCAGGTCGCCGACAACCCAAAGCATGGCTACAATCCGCTCTTCCTTTATGGCGGCGTAGGTCTGGGTAAGACTCACTTGATGCACGCTGTGGGTAACCACCTGCTGAAGAAGAACCCGAATGCCAAGGTGGTCTACCTGCATTCCGAGCGCTTTGTGGCCGATATGGTCAAGGCGCTGCAGTTGAACGCCATCAATGAGTTCAAGCGTTTCTACCGCTCGGTCGACGCGCTTCTCATCGATGACATTCAGTTCTTTGCCCGCAAGGAGCGCTCCCAGGAGGAGTTTTTCCACACCTTCAATGCCCTGCTTGAAGGCGGCCAGCAGGTGATCCTCACCAGTGACCGCTACCCGAAGGAAATCGAAGGCCTGGAGGAGCGACTGAAGTCGCGCTTTGGTTGGGGTCTGACGGTCGCCGTCGAGCCGCCAGAGCTGGAAACTCGTGTTGCGATCCTGATGAAGAAAGCCGACCAGGCCAAGGTCGAGTTACCACACGATGCTGCCTTCTTCATCGCCCAGCGCATTCGCTCCAACGTGCGTGAACTGGAAGGTGCACTGAAACGAGTGATTGCCCACTCGCACTTCATGGGCCGCGATATCACCATCGAGCTGATTCGCGAGTCGCTCAAGGACTTGTTGGCCCTACAGGACAAACTGGTCAGTGTGGATAACATCCAGCGCACGGTGGCCGAGTACTACAAGATCAAGATTTCGGATCTGCTGTCCAAGCGTCGCTCGCGCTCGGTGGCGCGGCCTCGGCAGGTGGCGATGGCGTTGTCGAAAGAGTTGACCAACCACAGTCTGCCGGAGATTGGCGATATGTTTGGCGGCCGTGACCACACCACCGTCCTGCACGCTTGCCGGAAGATCAACGAATTGAAGGAATCCGACGCGGATATCCGCGAGGACTACAAGAACCTGCTGCGTACGCTGACGACTTGATGACCGTCGTCTGCGCAGCTATTTGAAGGCAAGGGACTAGACCATGCATTTCACCATTCAACGCGAAGCCCTGTTGAAACCTCTGCAACTGGTCGCAGGCGTCGTCGAGCGCCGCCAGACCTTGCCGGTTCTGTCCAACGTCCTGCTGGTCGTGCAAGGCCAGCAGCTGTCGTTGACCGGTACCGACCTGGAAGTCGAACTGGTTGGCCGCGTCCAGCTGGAAGAACCGGCTGAACCGGGCGAGATCACCGTCCCAGCGCGCAAGCTGATGGACATCTGCAAAAGCCTACCCAGCGATGTGCTGATCGACATCAAGGTCGACGAGCAGAAGTTGCTGGTCAAGGCCGGGCGCAGCCGTTTCACCCTTTCCACCTTGCCTGCCAATGATTTCCCGACTGTGGAAGAAGGGCCGGGCTCGCTGACCTGCCAGCTTGAGCAGAGCAAATTGCGCCGCCTGATCGAGCGCACCAGCTTCGCCATGGCCCAACAGGACGTGCGCTACTACCTCAACGGCATGCTGCTGGAAGTATCCCCCGGCACCTTGCGTGCCGTGGCCACCGATGGCCATCGCCTGGCGCTGTGTGCCATGCAGGCACCGATCGACCAAGCTGATCGTCATCAGGTCATCGTGCCGCGCAAAGGTATCCTGGAGCTGGCGCGCCTGCTGACAGACCCAGAAGGCATGGTCAGCATCGTTCTGGGCCAGCACCACATCCGTGCCACCACCGGTGAATTCACTTTCACCTCCAAGCTGGTGGACGGCAAGTTCCCGGACTACGAGCGCGTTCTGCCTAAAGGTGGCGACAAGCTGGTGGTCGGTGATCGTCAGGCACTGCGCGAAGCGTTCAGCCGCACCGCGATCCTGTCCAACGAGAAATACCGCGGCATCCGCCTGCAACTGGCCGCTGGTCAGCTGAAGATCCAGGCCAATAACCCGGAACAGGAAGAGGCGGAAGAAGAGATCAGCGTTGACTACAGCGGCAGCTCGTTGGAGATCGGTTTCAACGTCAGCTACCTGCTGGACGTGCTGGGTGTCATGACTACAGAGCAGGTGCGCCTGATTCTGTCGGACTCCAACAGCAGCGCCCTGTTGCAGGAAGCCGGCAATGACGACTCGTCCTACGTTGTCATGCCGATGCGTCTGTAACCCGTAGCAGGCGACATGTCCCTTCGACGTCTCTCGGTCACCGCGGTGCGCAACCTGCACCCGGTGACCCTCTCACCCTCCCCTCGCATCAACATCCTTTACGGCGCCAACGGCAGCGGCAAGACTAGCGTGCTCGAAGCTGTGCACCTGCTCGGTCTTGCGCGCTCGTTCCGCAGCACCCGGTTAAACCCGGTGATCCAGTACGATCAGCCGACCTGCACGGTGTTCGGCCAGGTCGAATTGGCTGAGGGCGGTATGAGCAACCTTGGTGTGTCGCGGGAGCGCCAGGGGGATTTCACCATTCGCATCGATGGACAGAACGCGCGCAGCGCCGCGCAACTGGCAGAGATGCTGCCGTTGCAGTTGATCAATCCGGACAGTTTCCGGCTGCTCGAAGGTGCTCCTAAAGTGCGTCGGCAGTTCCTCGATTGGGGCGTGTTCCACGTGGAACCCCGCTTCATGGCTACCTGGCAGCGCCTGCAGAAGGCCCTGCGGCAGCGGAACTCATGGCTGCGGCATGGTACACTGGACGCCGTTTCGCAAGCCGCCTGGGATCGAGAGTTATGTCTCGCCAGTGCGGAGATAGATGAATACCGTCGCAACTATATCAAGGCCTTGAAGCCTGTCTTCGAGCAGACCCTGAGCGAACTGGTCGAACTGGACGGGCTGACCCTGAGCTATTACCGAGGCTGGGACAAGGACCGGGAACTCAATGAAGTTCTCGCCGCCTCCCTCCTTCGTGATCAGCAGATGGGCCACACCCAGGCCGGGCCACAGCGTGCTGATCTGCGCCTTCGATTGGGCGCGAACAATGCGGCCGACATTCTTTCGCGTGGGCAGCAGAAGTTGGTGGTCTGCGCCCTGCGCATTGCACAGGGGCACCTGGTTAGCCAGGTTCGTCGCGGTCAGTGTATTTATCTGGTGGATGACTTGCCGTCCGAGCTGGACGAGCAGCATCGCCGCGCCCTGTGCCGCTTGCTTGAAGAATTGAACTGCCAGGTGTTCATCACCTGTGTAGACCACGAATTTCTGAGGGAAGGCTGGCAAACGGAAACGCCAGTTGCCTTGTTCCACGTGGAACAAGGCCGTATCACCCAGACCCACGACCATCGGGAGTGAAGGCATGAGCGAAAATCAAACGTACGACTCCTCCAGCATCAAAGTGCTGAAAGGGCTGGATGCCGTACGCAAACGTCCCGGCATGTACATTGGCGACACCGATGACGGCAGCGGCCTGCACCACATGGTATTCGAGGTGGTCGACAACTCGATCGACGAAGCCCTGGCCGGACATTGCGATGACATCACCGTCATCATTCACCCGGACGAATCTATCAGCGTCCGTGACAACGGCCGTGGTATTCCGGTCGATGTGCATAAAGAAGAAGGCGTTTCTGCAGCCGAGGTCATCATGACCGTGCTGCACGCCGGCGGTAAGTTCGACGATAACTCCTACAAGGTGTCCGGCGGTCTGCACGGTGTAGGTGTATCGGTTGTGAATGCCCTGTCGGAACAGCTAGTGCTCACCGTTCGTCGTAGCGGCAAGATCTGGGAACAGACCTACGTCCATGGCGTGCCCCAAGCGCCGATGGCGGTCGTGGGTGACAGCGAAACCACCGGTACCCACATTCACTTCAAGCCTTCGGCTGAAACTTTCAAGAACATCCACTTCAGCTGGGACATCCTCGCCAAGCGTATCCGCGAGCTGTCGTTCCTGAACTCCGGCGTCGGTATCCTGTTGAAGGATGAGCGCAGCGGCAAGGAAGAGTTCTTCAAGTACGAGGGTGGCCTGCGTGCATTTGTTGAGTACCTGAATACCAACAAGACTCCGGTCAACTCCCAGGTATTCCACTTCAATGTCCAGCGTGAAGATGGCGTGGGCGTTGAGATTGCCCTGCAGTGGAACGACAGCTTCAACGAAAACCTGCTGTGCTTCACCAACAACATTCCCCAGCGCGATGGTGGTACCCACCTGGTCGGCTTCCGTTCCTCGCTTACCCGTAGCCTGAACAGCTATATCGAGCAGGAAGGCCTGGCGAAAAAGAACAAGGTTGCCACCACCGGTGACGACGCCCGTGAAGGCTTGACTGCGATCATTTCGGTCAAGGTGCCGGATCCGAAGTTCAGCTCGCAGACCAAGGACAAGCTGGTTTCCTCGGAGGTGAAGACCGCCGTGGAACAGGAGATGAACAAATACTTCGCCGACTTCCTGTTGGAGAACCCCAACGAAGCCAAGGCCGTAGTCGGCAAGATGATCGATGCCGCACGTGCCCGTGAAGCGGCGCGTAAAGCGCGCGAGATGACTCGTCGCAAAGGCGCCCTGGATATCGCTGGCCTGCCAGGTAAACTGGCCGACTGCCAGGAGAAGGACCCTGCCCTTTCCGAACTGTACCTGGTGGAGGGTGACTCCGCGGGTGGCTCGGCCAAGCAAGGCCGCAACCGTCGCACCCAGGCTATCTTGCCGCTGAAGGGCAAGATCCTCAACGTCGAGAAAGCACGCTTCGACAAGATGATCTCCTCGCAGGAGGTCGGCACGTTGATCACCGCACTGGGCTGTGGCATCGGCCGCGAAGAGTACAACATCGACAAGTTGCGCTATCACAACATCATCATCATGACCGATGCTGACGTCGACGGTTCGCACATCCGTACCCTGCTGCTGACCTTCTTCTTCCGTCAGCTGCCGGAGCTGGTCGAGCGCGGCTACATCTACATCGCCCAGCCACCACTGTACAAGGTGAAGAAAGGCAAGCAGGAGCAGTACATCAAGGACGACGAGGCCATGGAAGAATACATGACCCAATCGGCCCTGGAAGATGCCAGCCTGCACCTGGATGAGGCAGCGCCAGCAGTATCTGGTGTCCAGCTACAAGCACTGGTAAACGAGTTCCGCGGAGTGATGAAAACGCTGAAGCGTCTGTCACGCCTGTATCCGGAAGAGCTGACCGAGAACTTCATCTACTTGCCTAAAGTTACTGTCGAGCAATTGGCTGACAAGGCGCAGATGGATGATTGGCTCAAAGCGTTCCAGCAGCGCCTGGACAACAGCCAGCGTTCTGGTTTGACCTACAAGGCTGCCTTGCACGAGGACAAGGAACGTAATATCTGGTTGCCGGTGGTGGAAACCACCTCTCACGGCTTGGCCAGCTACGTCACCTTCAACCGTGATTTCTTCGGTAGCAATGACTACCGCAGTGTCGTCGCCCTCGGCGAAAACCTCGGTACGTTGTTGGGCGAAGGTGCCTACGTTCAGCGCGGTGAGCGTCGCAAGGCGGTCACCGAGTTCAAGGAAGCCCTCGACTGGCTGATGAACGAGAGCACCAAGCGCCACACCATCCAGCGATATAAAGGGCTGGGTGAGATGAACCCGGACCAGCTGTGGGAAACCACCATGGACCCGACCGTGCGCCGCATGCTCAAGGTAACCATCGAGGACGCTATCGCCGCCGACCAACTGTTCAACACCCTTATGGGTGATGCGGTCGAGCCACGTCGCGACTTCATCGAAAGCAACGCGTTGTCGGTGTCCAACCTGGACTTCTGATTACTCAGGCGATACGCAATAGAAAAAGCCAATACGTAAGTATTGGCTTTTTTTTGCCCGTCTGATGGTGATCGACTGTTACGTCACGGCCCTACGGTTCTGTACAGGTAGCCTTTGTCCGGCACACAGACTCCGGTTTTCACAGGCTGGGGCGTCTTGACCGGACCATTGCCAGTCAGCTCGCTGACTGCGACTTTGCAAGAAGAGGACATGAAGCTTTCCTTTACTGTGATGTATCTGACCTCATAGTCCTTCCCTGCTTGTGGTACCAAGTAGACGGGTTTTGGGTAACACCAGGCCTTGCCCTGATCAGATACAGCGTGGAAACCCAAGCTCAGGACGATGGGTTTACCAGCCGGGATCACATGCTCGTTGTAACCTACCCGGTCGTTCTTCAGCTCTTCTGTCGTTGTCGAAGCAGGAACACCAATGGTGCGGTTGATGTAATCTTCTTCAACCATACCTAACAGATCAACCCTTCTCCAAAGCATGTACTGCTTGGTAGAGGTTCGATCTTTGAACGTTACAGTGAGCGGTGTACCTTCCTTGGTTTGGAGAGGGCGATACTGTTCACAGGTTGCATTGGCCTGATAGGACCCGGTGATCTCAGGAGACGTAAAGGCGCGAATGCGAGCCGTGGTAGCGGGGTCGTACTTGGCCGTCTCGGCCTCATTTCGAATGTTGGTTTTTTCGTAGAAGCTGCAGCCATGCAGGCCTGCTGCAACTAAGGTCAAACCGATGATCTTTTTCAACACTCTCTCCGTGACCCAGGGCAAAGCTCGCAATCTTCCTTGAGCGGCGATATCAAAACAATACCATTCAGCAGTGTTCTCGTTGAATGTTCCACGTGGAACGCTCAAAGCCCTAGTGATTTGAGACGGCGATAGAGAGTCCGCTCACTCATGCCCAGATGTGCTGCCAGCTCATTACGTGATCCTTTGAAGGTCTCCAAGGCATGCGCCAGCTCGGCCATTTCATTACGTCCGCGACGGCCGAAATGACTCTGATCTGATAGTGGATGGATGTCTTCGGGCAGATGTTCCGGACGAATGAAACCATCATCGGCAAACAGCCGGGCCCGTTCCAGGATGTTCCTGAGCTCGCGAATGTTGCCTGGGAAGGTATGCAGGTTGAGGCGCTCAAGGGCTTCGGCGGTAACCTTGGGCGCATGCTTGCCGGCCATGCGTTGCAGCAGGCTCTCACAGAGTAACGGTAAATCCTCGACTCGCTCACGTAGTGACGGCAGGCGAATCGGGAATCCGCTGATGCGGTAATACAGGTCTTCGCGGAACGTCCCTTCGGCGGCCATCTCTTTCAATGGCTTATGCGTTGCCGAGATCAGACGGAAGTCTGAATGGACCGTGCGAGTGCTGCCGACCGGACGGAAGCTTCCGGACTCGATCAGGCGTAGCAACTTCACCTGCATGGCCAGCGGCACCTCACCGATCTCGTCGAGGAACAAGGTTCCACCGTGAGCCGCTTCTGCCAGGCCGATCTTGCGCTGGATCGCGCCGGTGAAGGCGCCCTTCTCATAACCGAATAGTTCACTTTCGAACAGCGACTCGGTCAGCCCGGTGCAGTCCACCACCACTAAGGGGCCATTGGCTCGTGGGCTACCCAGGTGCAACGCCCGGGCGAACAGCTCCTTGCCCGTCCCGGATTCACCCTGGAGCAAGACCGGGATCTGCGCGGGGGCGGCACGCTGCAGACTGGAAACGGCGCTCTTGAAGGACGGAGCCCGGCCAACCAAACCCTGTTGTTGAGGTTGTGCCGATGCCAGGGTGACACTGGTCAGCCGCTCGACGAACGCCACCACACTGCCCTCGTCGTCGAGGATCGGACGCAGTTCTACATCCACATGTTCAGGCCCGCGTGGAGTGTGATGAATGTGCAGCACACGCTCGGGCACCTTGCTGTCCAGCGACTTGCGCAGCGGGCAGTGTTCACCCGCCTGGTCGCAGGGAACGGCATAGTGATGGGAAACCCGATGGCACTTATCGCCGATTGGCGCGTGCTCCTCATTGCCGAACTGGCGACGGTAGGCGGCGTTGGCGGCGAGGATGTTGTAGTCGGTGTCCAGCACGATGCTGGGCAGCACATCGTGTTCAAGGTATGACACCAGTGCGATGATCGCGGGATGGGAAGCGGCTAGCATGACAGCACCAGAGGAAGGACCTTGCGAGCGTAGCAAGGACTGCCAAACACTGCCATCGACTGACAGTCGACTGCCAGGAACTGTCACCTTTGGGTTGCTGGAATGACGGCTGCTGCGCGTCCTTCGCGGCACGAGACCGTTCCTGCAGGGGGAAGGCGTCTATCTGAAAGGCTGGCATGTATCTTGATAAAGCACCTCCCACTGCCTATGCCTTCAAGGAGGCTTGGGACAACTGGAGAGTGCAATGATCATCGGCAACAACCTTCACGTCGAAGAGTTTTTCGACAAGGCGACCTGGACCATCAGCTACCTGGTCATGGATGGCGAGACGCGACAATGCGCGTTGATCGACAGCGTGCTGGATTACGACCCCAAGTCCGGGCGTACCTGTACCGATTCGGCGGACAAGCTGATCGCTCGCGTCGAGGAGCTGGATGCCAAGGTGCAATGGATCCTGGATACCCATGTGCACGCCGACCATCTGTCCGCGGCGGCCTACCTCAAATCCCGGCTGGGCGGCAGCATCGCGATCGGTGCGCAGATCACCCAGGTACAGAAAGTCTTCGGCTCCCTGTTCAACGCCGAACCGGGCTTTGCTCGGGACGGCAGTCAGTTCGACGTGCTGTTCGAAGATGAAGAAGGATTCCGCATTGGCAACCTGCATGCCCGTGCCCTGCACACCCCTGGGCATACCCCGGCGTGCATGAGCTATATGATCGAGGATGCTGGTGAGACCGCCGTGTTCGTCGGCGACACCTTGTTCACTCCCGACTATGGCACGGCTCGTTGCGACTTCCCGGGCGCCAGCGCAAGAACCCTGTACAAGTCGATCCGTCGCCTGCTCGCCTTCCCGGACCAGACCCGGCTGTTCATGTGCCACGACTACCTGCCTGGTGGCCGTGAGCTGTGCTTCGTCACCACCGTGGCCGAGCAACGCGCCGACAACATCCATATTCATCAAGGGGTCAGCGAAGACAGCTTCGTGCAGATGCGCGAAGCCCGTGACAAGACCCTCGACATGCCCGTGCTGATCTTGCCCTCGGTGCAGATCAACATGCGCAGCGGGCAATTCCCCGAACCTGAAGAAAACGGTGTGAGCTACCTGAAGATCCCGCTGAACAAGCTGTAAGTCACGCTTTACCCATAACGAGATTTCCAAGGAACACCGCCATGCCTGCCCTGTCCCCTGCCGATTCATCCCGTGCCGACCACCACAAGGTGGTGATCGTCGGCGCCGGTGCCGCCGGTATCGCTACCGCCTCCAGCCTGATCGCCCGTGATCCTTCGCTGGATATTGCCCTGATCGACCCCGCCGATGTGCACTACTACCAGCCAGGCTGGACCATGGTCGGTGCCGGTGTGTTCAAGGCGTCGAGTACCGCCCACACCATGGCCGCCACCCTGCCGCGCGGTGTGCGCTGGATCAAGACGCGGGTGGACGGCTTCGATCCCCAGGGCCAACTGGTGCTGCTCGAGGGTGGTCGCGCTGTCAGTTATGAACAGCTGGTGGTCTGCCCGGGTTTGAAGCTCGATTGGAATGCCATCGAAGGCTTGAGTGAGACCCTCGGGCGCAACGGCGTCACCTCCAACTACCGCTATGACCTGGCGCCCTATACCTGGCAACTGGTACAGAACCTCAAGCAGGGGCGCGCCCTTTTCACCCAGCCGCCGATGCCGATCAAGTGCGCCGGGGCGCCGCAGAAGGCGCTGTACCTGTCATGTGACCACTGGCTGCGCAGCGGCCAACTGGGCAACGTGAGGGCCAGCTTCTTCAATGCCGGCGCGGTGCTGTTCGGCGTGCCGGACTATGTACCGGCGCTGATGAGCTACATCGACAAGTACGGCGTCGACCTGAACTATCAGCATCGCCTGACGGCAGTAGATGGCGCGAACAAGCGCGCTACGTTTGTGCGCACCCTCCCCGACGGCACTACCGAGACCCGCGTCGAGGCCTTCGATATGCTGCATGTGGTTCCGCCCCAGGTGGCGCCTGATTTCATCCGCCAGAGCCCGCTAGCTGATGCGGCGGGTTGGGTGGACGTCGACCCGCAAACCTTGCGCCATCGCCAGTTTGGCAATATCCATGCCTTGGGCGACGTGGCCAACACCACCAACGCCAAGACCGCCGCCGCCGCCCGCAAGCAGGCACCGGTGGTGGCCAACAATGTGCTGGTGGCGCTTGGTCGACTCGCGACCCTCGCGCAATACGATGGCTATGGCTCCTGCCCGCTGACAGTGGAGCGGGGCAAGATCGTCCTGGCCGAGTTCACCTACGGCGGCAAGCTGGCACCGAGCTTCCCGCGTTGGCTGCTCGATGGCCGCAAGCCAACCCGCCTGGCCTGGCTGCTCAAGGCGCAGATCCTGCCGCCGCTGTACTGGAAAGCCATGCTCAAGGGCCGCGAGTGGCTGGCCCGGCCGCAACCTCTGGTGGTCGAGGCGCAACAGTGATCGAGCACCAACTGCTGGGCGCCGGGCTTGGTGCGATCATTGGTGCGGTGTTGGCGCTGACCGGCGCCGGTGGCGGCATCCTCGCGGTGCCGCTGCTGGTGTTCGGCTTGGGTCTGAGCATGGTCGAGGCGGCTCCGATCGGCCTGCTGGCCGTGGGGTTGGCGGCGGCAGTCGGTGCGGTGCTCGGCCTGCGCCAGGGGCTGGTGCGTTATCGGGCGGCACTGTTCATCGCGCTGATCGGGATTGCCTGTGCGCCGTTCGGCTTGATGCTCGCTCACCGTGTGCCGAATACACCGTTGGCCTTGGTCTTCGCCGGGGTGCTGGTGTACGCCTGTTTGCGGATATGGCGCAAGGCAGCACGTGAGCTGCGTGGCGAGTCACCCTGCGGCGAACGGGAGATCATGCCCTGCGTGCTCAACCCGCTGCAGGGGCGCTTGCGCTGGACCCTGCCCTGCGCCCGGGCACTGGCGTTCACCGGGATGCTGTCGGGGTTGCTGTCTGGCCTGCTGGGCGTCGGTGGCGGCTTCGTGATCATTCCTGCTTTGAACCGCTACACCAACCTGAACATGCAAAGTATCGTCGCCACCTCGCTGGCGGTGATCGCCCTGGTGTCCACTGGCAGTGTGGTCAGCGCCAGCGTGGCGGGTGTGATGCATTGGTGGGTCGGCGCACCATTCGCCGCAGGGGCGGTGCTGGGCTTGCTGCTGGCGCGGCCGTTGGCTAGCAAGCTTGCCGGTCCGCGTCTTCAGCAGCTGTTCGCCGCAGTGGGCTGCGGCGCTGCCGTGCTGCTCGTCGGCAAGGCGCTACTCGGCTAGCAACTCTTCCTGTTCGGCGGCGCACAGCGCCAGCAGGTAGTCCCACACCACGCGCAGGCGCACCGACTTGTGCAGCTCGCGGCGAGTGCAGATCCAGTAGCTGCGCTGGATGGTCTCGCCGGGCAGCACGCGTACCAGCTTCGGATCGTGCCGGGCCATATAGTTGGGCAGCACGGCGATACCCAGCCCGGCCTGGGCGGCGTGCTGCTGGGCGATCACGCTGGTGCTGCGGAACACCACGTTCGGCGCTCGGCAGAAGCTGTTGAGGAACAGCAGTTCCTGGCTGAACAGCAGGTCGTCGACATAACCGATCCAGTTGTGCCGGGCCAGATCTTCACGAGTGTCGAGCGGTGGCGCTTGATTCAGGTATTCCTGGCTGGCGTACAGGGCCAGACGGTAGTCGGTGAGCTTGCGGGTGATCAGCAGGTCAGCGTTGGGTCGTTCCAGGTGGATGCTGATCTCGGCTTCGCGGTTGAGGATACTCACGAACCGAGGCACCGCCACCAGTTCCACTTCCAGCCCCGGGTAACGTTGGAACAGTGCCTTCATGCGTGGAGTAAAGAACATGATGCCGATACCCTCGGTCACGCCAAGGCGGATCTTGCCCAGTGGTGTGATGGCCTGGGTGATCTCTTCCTGCGCCAGCAAGGCGACGTTCTCCATGGCTTCGGCATGCTTGAGCAGGGCCTGGCCCGAGGGGGTGAGCTCGTAACCCTGAGCGTGCTGGACGAACAGCGCGGTGCCCAGGTGCTTCTCGATGCTCTCGATATGCCGGGCGACGGTGCTGTGGGTAGTGTTGAGGCGCTTGGCGGCGCTGAGCAGGCGGCCGCTGCGCTGCAACTCGAGGAAAAACCGCAGATCGTTCCAGTCGAACATGGGCGTCCTTGGATGTGCTGGCTGTTGAAGCCACCGCGGGATGAACCCGCTCTCACAGTCGGATAGTCGCTGTGCTAAAACGCACAACGGCTGCGCGAAATCTCGTGTTTCCTCCGCGAAATTAATCAATAAGATGGATCGGGACAAGAATAATAATCAGGCGCGAGGTTGCACATGCCATCAGCCGATTCTGTCTACGACTACGTGGTCGTGGGTGCCGGTCCCGCCGGTTGCCTACTGGCCAATCGCTTGTCCGCCGATCCATCCTGCCGCGTGTTGCTGCTCGAGGCGGGTGGTCGTGACAACTATCCCTGGATTCATATCCCCGTCGGTTACCTCTACTGCATCGGCAATCCACGCACCGATTGGTGCATGAAGACCGAGGCCCAGCCTGGGCTGAACGGGCGTGCCCTGGGTTATCCGCGGGGCAAGGTGCTGGGTGGCTGTTCGTCCATCAACGGCATGATCTACATGCGCGGCCAAGCCGCCGACTATGACCGTTGGGCCGAGCAAGGCAACGAGGGCTGGGCATGGAAGGATGTGCTGCCGCTGTTCAAGGCCAGCGAGAGCCACTATGCCGGTGCCAGCGACAGCCATGGCGCCGACGGTGAGTGGCGGGTCGAGCAGCAGCGCTACAGCTGGCCGATCCTCGATGCCTTTCGCGATGCGGCCGAACAGAGCGGCATCGCCAGGATCGACGACTTCAATACGGGCGACAACGCCGGCTGTGGATATTTTCAGGTCAACCAGCGCAGCGGTGTGCGCTGGAACTCGGCCAAGGCATTTCTCAGGCCCATTCTCAAGCGCCCGAACCTGACCGTGCTTACCGGCGTGCAGGTCGACCAGGTGTTGCTCGGCAACACCCGCGCCCGGGCTGTAAGGGCGCAGTGGCAAGGTGCATGGCATGAGTTCGCGGCACGCCGGGAGATTATTCTCTGTGCAGGTTCGGTCGGTTCGCCCGGTATCCTGCAGCGCTCGGGGATTGGCCCACGCAAACTGCTCGAAGGGTTGGGCATCGCCGTGCGCCACGATATGCCTGGTGTCGGCGGCAACCTGCAGGACCATCTGCAGCTGCGGTTGATCTACCAGATCCAGAACACGCGCACCCTCAACCAGATGGCCAACAGCCTGTGGGGCAAGCTGGGCATGGGCCTGCGCTATGCATACGACCGAAGTGGACCACTGGCCATGGCGCCGAGTCAGTTGGGCGCCTTCGCCCGTTCGAGCCCAGAGCAAGAGACCGCCAATCTTCAGTATCACGTCCAGCCCTTGTCGCTGGAGCGCTTCGGCGAGCCGCTGCACCGGTTCCCGGCCTTCACCGCGTCGGTATGTAACCTGCGCCCGGCCAGTCGAGGTCGAATCGATATCCGCTCGGCGGACATGAACGCCGCGCCGCTGATAGACCCCAACTACCTCAGCGCCCCCGAGGACCTGCGCGTGGCCGCCGACGCCATCCGCCTTACCCGGCGCATCGTCCATGCCCCTGCCCTGGCCGCCTTCGAACCCCGCGAGTACCTGCCAGGCCCTGCCCTGCAGAGCGAAGAAGACCTGCACCAGGCCGCCGGTCAGATCGGCACCACCATCTTCCACCCGGTGGGTACCTGTCGCATGGGCAGTGGTGTGCTCGATGTTGTGGATAACCAGCTGCGCGTGCATGGCATTCCGGGCCTACGTGTGGCGGATGCCTCGATCATGCCGCAGATAGTCTCCGGCAATACCTGTTCACCCACGTTGATGATTGCCGAAAAGGCGGCACAACTGATCCTCAAGGGGGCCAACACCCAGACCAACCTCAGCGACAGCAACGCGATACCGACGCCCTGACCCGGGTGTGTGCAACAGCGGCAGCGCGGTCAGCGGCTGCCGGCAGTGGAACAACAAGAATAATCACTGTGGCCCCAAGGGCCGAGGACAGCAACGATGTCGGATTACATCCAGGAACAGGGTGCGGTGGCGAGCAGCCCGAGCCGCCGTGAGGAACGCAAGATCATTTTCGCGTCATCCCTCGGGACAGTGTTCGAGTGGTATGACTTCTTTCTCTATGGCGCCTTGGCGGCGGTCATCAGCAAGCAGTTCTTTGCTGGCGTCAACGACACCACCGCCTTCATCTTCGCCTTGATGGCCTTCGCCGCCGGTTTCCTGGTGCGCCCGTTCGGCGCCTTGGTGTTCGGCCGTCTGGGGGACATGATCGGGCGCAAGTACACCTTCCTGGTGACCATCGTACTGATGGGCCTCTCGACCTTTGCCGTCGGTCTGCTTCCCACCTATGCCAGCATCGGTATCGCCGCGCCGATTATCCTCGTCATACTGCGCATGCTCCAGGGACTGGCATTGGGTGGCGAATACGGCGGTGCTGCTACTTACGTGGCCGAACACGCTCCGCCCGGCAAGCGCGGTTTCCATACTGGCTTCATCCAGTCCACCGCCACGCTCGGCCTGCTGTTGTCGTTGATCGTGGTCCTGGCCAGTCGCTACATCAGTGGCGATGAGTTCGAGACCTGGGGCTGGCGCCTGCCGTTCCTGCTGTCGATCGTCCTGCTGGCGATCTCCACCTGGATCCGCATGAGCATGCACGAGTCGCCGGCATTCGTGAAAATGAAAGCCCAGGGCAAGATCAGCAAGTCGCCGATCCGCGAATCGTTCACCTCCTGGCCAAACCTCAAGGTGGTCCTGACCGCGCTGTTCAGCATCAACGCCGGACAAGCGGTGACCTTCTACACCGCACAGTTCTATGTGCTGTTCTTCATGACCCAGATGCTCAAGATGGACCCGGCCCAGGCCAATACCCTGTTGATCATCAGCGTGGTGATCGGCGCGCCGTTCTTCGTGTTCTTCGGCTGGCTGTCGGACCGTATCGGACGTAAGCCAATCCTCATGGTTGGGCTGTTGCTGGCCACCGTGTGCTACTTCCCGATGTTCAAGGCGCTGAGCCATTACGCCAACCCGCAGATCGACGCCGCCAGCCGGGAAGCGCCCATCGTCGTCAGCGCCAACCCGCAAGGCTGCACCTTCCAGTTCGACCCGGTGGGCAAGGCCCGTTTCGACAGCCCTTGCGACAAGGTAAAGACCTTCCTGGTCAAACAAGGCCTGCCCTACAGCTCGGTCGAGGCTGCCGGTAGCGAAGTGCAGGTGAGCATCGGTGACGAGACCATCAACGGCTTCGACGAGGCGGCCATGCGCAGCGCCATCGAAGCGGCTGGCTATCCGGCCAAGGCCGACCCGGCGCATGTGAACCAGGTGATGGTGGTGGTGCTGATCGTTGCCATGATCCTGATCGCCACCATGACTTACGGGCCACTGGCGGCGGTCATGGTCGAGCTGTTCCCGACGCGGATCCGCTATACCTCGATGTCCCTGCCCTACCATATCGGTAACGGCTGGTTCGGTGGCTTCCTGCCAACGGTATCGTTCGCGTTGGTGGTGTACACCGGGGATATCTTCTATGGACTGTGGTATCCGGTGCTGATCACCGGGGTGAGCCTAGTGGTGGGGATCTTCTGCCTGAAAGAGACCAAGGACGTGGATATCGATAAGGTGTGAGGATTGCTCTCGGGCAAGCCCGCTCCCACGCGTCTGAGAAGGGCACAAAAAAACCGGCGTAAAAGCCGGTTTTTTTATAGCGCGAAAAAACTTATGCACGATTTTCGAAAAAACGTCATACATTGAAATAAACAGCTAATTCAATCACTTAGCATGTCTTCACGATCATCCATGCAAAACTTGCTAACAAGTTATCCACAGATCGTCAGGCTGGCTGCTGCTCCGGGTTTTCCGCCAGCGGCGGCAGCGAACCCATGGCCCGCTGGGTCGCTTCGTTCCAGGCCTGGGCGCGGTCGTTCAGCTCGGCGATGGCGCGTGGGCCAGTGCCCACGGCATACATTGGTTCACCGATCACCACCTCGATGGTGCCCGGGCGTTTGCCCCAGCCTTCTCGCGGCCAAAACTTGCCGGCGTTGTGGGCAATCGGCAGTACCGGCAGGCCGGCGTTGACCGCCAGGGCGGTACCGCCACGGGAGAACTTGCCGATCTGGCCATGAGGCACGCGGGTGCCTTCGGGGAAGATCAGCACCCAGGTGCCTTGCTTGAGCAGCTCGTCGCCCTGGCTAGCGACCTGGCGCAGCGCTTCCTTGGGATTCTTGCGATCGATGGCGATCGGCCGCAGCATGGCCATGGCCCAGCCGAAGAACGGCACGTACAGCAGTTCGCGCTTGAGCACCTGGCTAAGCGGCGAGAAATACGCGGAGAGCAGGAAGGTTTCCCAGGTGCTCTGGTGGTTCGACAGGATCACGCAAGGTACTTTCGGTACGTTCTCGGCACCGGTGATCTTGTAGTCGATGCGCAGGATCGTGCGGGCCAGGAACAACGCACAGCGGCACCAGTACACGTTGATGAACTTGTAGCGCTTGGGGAACGGCAGGAAGGGCGCGACGAAGAAGCTCAGCGAGCACCACAGCAGTGAACTGGTGCCCAACAGCAGGTAAAAAAGAAAGATTCTGATCGCCTGCAGGATCGACATAGTGGCATGTACCGTTGCGGGGCGTGCCCGCCTAATGAAAAGTGCGCCGTTTCTGGCGCACTCATTTAAATAAGTTCTCTGGCGATAGCCGCCAGATCGTCGAAAATCAGTGTAGTTTGCGGGACGCCTTTTTCCAGGGTCCTCTCGCCCTTGCCGGTTTTTACCAACACGGGTTGTGCATCGACGGCCAGGGCCGCCTCCAGGTCACCTTTGCTGTCACCGACGAACCACACGCCGGCCAGGGACACCTGGTAATGCTCGGCAATGGTCCGCAGCATGCCGGGCTTGGGCTTGCGGCATTCGCAGCCCTCGTCCGGGCCGTGCGGGCAATGCACGATCAGGCCGACCTCGCCGCCCTGCTCGGCCACCAGAGCGCGCAGGCGCGCATGCATGGCCTCGAGGGTTTGCAGCGGGTAGTAGCCGCGGGCGATGCCGGACTGGTTGGTGGCCACGGCCACCGTCCAGCCCGCCTTGCTCAACTGCGCGATGGCCTCGATCGAGCCGGGAATGGGGATCCACTCCTCCAGCGACTTGATGTAGGCGTCGGAGTCGTGGTTGATCACTCCGTCTCGATCAAGAATCAGCAGTTTCAACGACTTACCCCAGCAGCGAGATATCGGCCACGCCCAGGAACAGACCGCGCAGGCGGCTGAGCAGGGCATAACGGTTGGCGCGTACCTTGGCGTCCTCGGCGTTGACCATCACCGCCTCGAAGAAGGCGTCGACCGGGTCTCGCAGGGCGGCCAGACGGGCCAGGGCTTCGCTGTACTGACGCGCCGCGGCCATCGGTTGCACAGCCTGGTCGGCCTGCTGGATGGCCGAGTACAGGGAGAACTCGTTGGCGTTGTCGAAGTACTTGGGTTCGACCTGATCGGCGATGGCGCCTTCGGCCTTGCCCAGCAGGTTCGACACGCGCTTGTTCGCTGCAGCCAGCGCGTCGGCTTCCGGCAGCTTGCGGAAGGCCTGCACGGCCTGTACGCGTTGGTCGAAGTCCAGCGCCGAGCCGGGCTTCAGGGCACGCACCGCCAGGTAGGTGGAGACGTCGATGCCTTCATCCTCGTAGCGCGCGCGCAGGCGGTCGAAGACGAACTCCAGCACCTGCTCGGACAGGCCGGCGGCCTTGACGTTGGCACCGAACTGCTTGACCGCGAACTCGACCGCGACATTCAGGTCCAGATCAAGCTGCTTCTCGATCAGGATACGCAGCACGCCCAGGGCAGCACGGCGCAGGGCGTATGGGTCCTTGCTGCCGGTGGGCAGCATGCCGATGCCGAAGATGCCGACCAGGGTGTCTAGCTTGTCGGCAATGGCCACGGCGGCACCGGTGAGGGTCTGCGGCAGCTCGGCGCCAGCGCCGCGCGGCATGTACTGCTCGTTCAGCGCCAGGGCGACGTCTTGCGGCTCGCCGTCGTTGAGGGCGTAGTAGTAGCCGGCAATACCCTGCATTTCAGGGAATTCGCCGACCATTTCCGAGGCCAGGTCGCACTTCGACAGCAGACCGGCACGACCAGCATTGGCGGCGCTGCCACCGATGTACGGGGCAATGAAGGCGGCCAGCTTGGAGACGCGCTCGGCCTTTTCGAACACGGTCCCCAGCTGAGCCTGGAACACCACGTTCTTCAGGCGTTCGTTGAAGCTTTCCAGGGGCTGCTTCTTGTCCTGCTTGAAGAAGAACTCGGCGTCGGTCAGGCGCGGGCGCACGACCTTCTCGTTGCCCTGCACGATCTGCTTGGGATCACGGCTCTCGACGTTGGCCACGGTGATGAAGCGCGGTAGCAGCTTGCCTTCGCTGTCCAGCAGGCAGAAGTACTTCTGGTTGTCCTGCATGGTGGTGATCAGCGCTTCCTGCGGCACCTCGAGGAAACGCTCCTCGAACGAGCACACCAGCGGCACCGGCCACTCGACCAGGGCGGTTACTTCGTCCAGCAGCGCCGGCGGCACGATGGCCGTGCCTTCCTGCTGCATGGCCAGCTCTGCGGTGCGCTTGCTGATCAGCTCGCGACGCTCGGCAAAGTCAGCCAGCACGTGGGCCTTGCGCAGGTCCTCGACGTAGTTTGCCGGGGTGGTGATGAGTACGTTTTCCGGGTGGTGGAAGCGGTGGCCACGGGATTCACGGCCGGCTTTCTGGGCCAGGATGGTGCAGTCGACGACCTGATCGCCGAGCAACATCACCAGCCACTGGGTCGGGCGCACGAACTCTTCACGGCTGGCGCCCCAGTGCATGCGCTTGGGGATCGGCAGGTCGTTGAGCGAATCCTCGACGATGGTTGGCAGCAGGCTGGTAGTGGCCTTGCCCGGAATGTGCTGGGAGAAGCGCAGCTTCGGGCCGCTCTGGTCGATGTCCGACAGCTCGACGCCGCACTTCTTGGCGAAGCCCAGGGCGGCCTGGGTAGGTTCGCCGTCTTTGAAGGCAGCCTGCACGGGCGGGCCGTCGATGTTGATGCTGCGGTCTGGCTGCTGCACATCCAGCTGGCGGATCAGCACGGCCAGGCGGCGCGGCGCGGCGTAGACCTGCTTGCCGGTGTAGTTCAGGCCGGCGGCCTGCAGGCCTTTCTCGATGCCGGCGAGGAAAGCGTCGCCCAGCGTGGCGAGGGCCTTGGGTGGCAGCTCTTCGGTGCCCAGTTCAACCAGGAAATCTTGAGCACTCATTGTGCAGCCTCCAGCTTAGCCAACACTTCGTCACGCAGTTCAGGGGTGGCCATCGGGAAGCCCAGGCGTGCGCGAGCTTGCAGATAGCTTTGCGCCACGTCCCGGGCCAGGGTACGTACGCGCAGGATGTAGCGCTGGCGCTCGGTCACCGAGATGGCGCGGCGGGCGTCCAGCAGGTTGAAGGTGTGTGAGGCCTTCAGGACCATTTCGTAGGTGGGCAGCGGCAGGTCCAGCTTGATCAGACGGTTCGCTTCGCTTTCGTAGAAGTCGAACAGTTCGAACAGCTTCTCGACGTTGGCGTGCTCGAAGTTGTAGGTCGACTGCTCCACCTCGTTCTGGTGGAACACGTCGCCGTAGGTAACCTTGCCGAACGGGCCGTCGGCCCATACCAGGTCGTAGACCGAGTCCACGCCCTGGATGTACATGGCCAGGCGCTCCAGGCCGTAGGTGATTTCACCAGTGACCGGGTAGCACTCGATACCGCCGACTTGCTGGAAGTAGGTGAACTGAGTCACCTCCATGCCGTTCAGCCAGATTTCCCAGCCAAGGCCCCAGGCGCCGAGGGTTGGCGATTCCCAGTTGTCTTCGACGAAGCGAATGTCGTGAACCAGCGGGTCGATGCCGATGGCCTTCAGCGAGCCGAGGTACAGCTCCTGGAAGTTCGCCGGGTTTGGCTTGAGCACCACCTGGAACTGATAGTAGTGCTGCAGGCGGTTGGGGTTTTCGCCATACCGCCCGTCGGCTGGGCGACGGCTGGGCTGCACATAGGCGGCGTTCCAGGTCTCCGGGCCCACGGCACGCAGGAAGGTAGCGGTGTGGAAAGTGCCGGCGCCTACTTCCATATCGTAGGGCTGAAGCACCACACAACCTTGAGCTGCCCAGTAGTTCTGCAGGGCGAGGATCAGGTCTTGGAAGGTACGCACGGCTGGCGTAGGCTGGCTCACGAAATTCACCTGTATCTGGGGATGCGGATGTAAAGAGCGGGAGTATACCCGATTCGCCTCGCCCTCTACGTTATTGGAGCCTTATGCCACGCTGCTTTTGGTGTTCCGACGATCCGTTGTATCAGGCCTATCACGACCACGAGTGGGGAACGCCGCAGCGCGACCCGGCGTTGCTCTTCGAGATGCTTTTGCTCGAAGGGTTCCAGGCGGGGTTGTCGTGGATCACGGTATTGAAGAAGCGCGAGCGCTATCGCGAGGTGCTGGACGGCTTCGATCCGCTGAAACTGTCGCAGCTCAGCGATGAACGCATCGAGGAGCTTATGCTGGATGCTGGCATCATCCGCAACCGCCTCAAGCTCAAGGCCGTGCGCCGCAATGCCCAAGCCTGGCTGGCTGTGGATAACCCCGCCGAGTGGCTATGGTCGTTCGTCGGCGGCGCGCCGAAGATCAACCATTTCCAGGGCCGTGGCGACGTGCCGGCGGTCACCGACGAGGCCAAGGCGATGAGCAAGGCCTTGCAGAAGGCTGGCTTCACTTTCGTCGGGCCGACCATCTGCTACGCCTTCATGCAGGCCACCGGCATGGTCATGGACCATACCACCGACTGCGATCGCTACGCCGCGCTGGTGCGCTGACGGGGTACAATGCGCGCCTTGCTGAAATAAGGAATTCGCCTGTGGAAAAGTTCAAGGGCGCCCTGATGGTCGGGGTGCTGCGCCTGTTTGCCAAGCTGCCCTGGGGCGCCGTGCAGCGCGTCGGCGCCGTTATCGGCTGGCTGATGTGGAAAATCCCCAACGGCTCGCGCAATGTCGTGCGCATCAACCTGGCCAAGTGCTTCCCGGAGATGGACCCGGCCGAGCGTGAGCAATTGGTCGGTCGCGCGCTCAAGGACATCGGCAAGTCTTTCGTCGAAAGTGCCTGTGCCTGGATCTGGCCGCCGCAACGCTCGCTCGACCTGGTCAAGGAAGTGCACGGCCTGGAAGTGCTGGAGCAGGCCCTGGCCTCGGGCAAGGGCGTGGTCGGCATCACCAGCCACCTGGGCAACTGGGAGGTGCTCAACCACTTCTATTGCAACCAGTGCAAACCGATCATCTTCTATCGCCCGCCGAAGTTGAAGGCGGTGGATGACCTGCTGCGTGAGCAGCGGGTGCAGATGGGCAACCGCGTGGCGCCTTCGACCAAGGAAGGCATTCTCAGCGTGATCAAGGAAGTGCGCCGGGGTGGCCAGGTGGGGATTCCCGCCGACCCGGAGCCGGCCGAGTCGGCCGGGGTGTTCGTGCCGTTCCTGGGTACCCAGGCGCTGACCAGCAAGTTCGTGCCGAACATGCTCGCCGGTGGCAAGGCTGTCGGGGTGTTCCTGCATGCGCTGCGCCTGCCGGATGGTTCAGGCTTCAAGGTATTCCTGGAAGCGGCGCCAGAGGCCATGTACAGCACCGATGTGAATGAATCGGCGGCAGCCATGAGCAAGGTGGTCGAGCGTTACGTGCGCGAGTACCCGAGCCAGTACATGTGGAGCATGAAGCGCTTCAAGAAGCGCCCGGCGGGTGAGGCGCGCTGGTACTGAGATTTTTGGGGGCTGCAAAGCAGCCCCGGCATTCTCAGACCTTGTTCAACTTTTTCAGGAACACCGTCATCTCTTTCTCGGCCTGCTTGTCCCCATGGGCCTGCGCCGCCTCGATCCCCTCTTCCCAGGCCTTGCGCGCGCCAGCCAGATCTCCGCTGAGCTGATACGCCTTGCCCAGCAGCTTCCATGCCGCCGAATACTTGGGGTCCTGCTTCACGCAGCTGGCCAGGTGCACCGCCGCCTCAGCGCCATTGCCCTCGTCCAGCCAGGCCTTGCCCAGGCCAAAGCGCAGCAGCGGGTTATCCACACCCTTGGCCAGCATCTTCTCCAGCGATTCACGCATGCCCTTCCCTCCTAGAAGAAACTCAAGCCCACGTGGAACAGCTTCTCCACGTCCCGAATATGCTTTTTATCCACAACGAACAGGATCACATGGTCGCCCGACTCGATCACCGTGTCGTCGTGGGCAATCATCACTTCGTCCTCGCGGATGATTGCGCCGATGGTGGTGCCTGGCGGCAGGTTGATGTCCTCGATGGCCTTGCCGACCACCTTGCTCGACTTCGAATCGCCATGGGCCACGGCTTCGATGGCCTCGGCCGCGCCGCGGCGCAGCGAATGCACGCTGACGATATCGCCACGGCGCACGTGGGCCAGCAGGGTACCGATGGTGGCCAATTGCGGGCTGATGGCGATGTCGATGTCGCCACCCTGCACCAAGTCGACATAGGCCGGGTTGTTGATGATGGTCATCACCTTGCGCGCGCCCAGGCGCTTGGCCAGCAGCGACGCCATGATGTTGGCCTCGTCGTCGTTGGTCAGGGCCAGGAAGATGTCGGCGTCGGCGATGTTCTCTTCGAGCATCAGGTCCTTGTCCGATGCGCTGCCCTGCAGCACCACGGTGCTTTCCAGGGTATCGGAGAGCTGGCGGCAACGGGCCGGGTTCATCTCGATGATCTTCACCTGGTAGCGGCTCTCGATGGCCTCGGCCAGGCGCTCGCCGATCTGCCCGCCACCGGCGATGACCACGCGCTTGTTGCTCTCGTCGATACGGCGCAGTTCGCCCATCACCGCGCGGATGTCCTTTTTCGCTGCGATGAAGAACACCTCGTCGTCAGCTTCGATCACCGTGTCACCCTGTGGGGTGATCGGCCGGTCGCGCCGGAAGATGGCCGCCACGCGGGTGTCGACGTTGGGCATGTGGGCGCGGATCTGGCGCAGTTGCTGGCCCACCAGCGGCCCGCCGTAGTAGGCCCGGACCGCCACCAGCTGGGCCTTGCCCTCGGCGAAGTCGATCACCTGCAGGGAGCCGGGGTGTTCGATCAGGCGCTTGATGTAGTTGGTCACCACCTGCTCGGGGCTGATCAGCACATCCACCGGAATATGGTCGTTGTCGAACAGTTCTTCGCGGGTCAGGTAGGCCGACTCGCGCACCCGGGCGATCTTGGTCGGGGTGTGGAACAACGAGTACGCCACCTGGCAGGCGACCATGTTGGTCTCGTCGCTGTTGGTCACCGCCACCAGCATGTCGGCATCGTCGGCGCCGGCCTGGCGCAACACCGTCGGCAACGAGGCGCGGCCTTGCACGGTGCGGATGTCGAGGCGGTCGCCGAGGTCGCGCAGGCGCTCGCCATCGGTATCGACCACGGTGATGTCATTGGCTTCGCTGGCCAGGTGTTCCGCCAGCGTGCCGCCCACCTGCCCTGCGCCGAGGATGATGATCTTCATCCACTACTCCCTACATTCTTGTGCTTACCGCGAGGCGGCGATCTTGATCAGCTTGGCATAGTAGAAGCCGTCGTGGCCGCCTTCCTGGGCCAGCAGCTGGCGCCCGTGGGGCTGGCGCAGACCGGCCTCGGTGGCCAGGTCCAGCTCGCGGGCACCGGGGGTGCGGGCGAGGAAGGCGTCGATCACTTCGGTGTTCTCGGTCGGCAGGCTCGAGCAGGTGGCGTACAGCAGCATGCCGCCCACTTCCAGGGTCGGCCACAGGGCGTCGAGCAGCTCGCCTTGCAGCGCGGCCAGGGCCGGGATGTCGTCGGCCTGGCGGGTCAGCTTGATGTCCGGGTGGCGGCGGATCACCCCAGTGGCCGAGCAGGGGGCGTCGAGCAGGATGCGCTGGAAGGGCTTGCCGTCCCACCAGTTGGCGGTGTCGCGGGCGTCGCAGGCGATCAGCTCGGCATCGAGCTTGAGGCGGTCGAGGTTCTCGCGCACGCGCGTCAGGCGCTTGGCCTCGAGGTCGATGGCGACCATGTGTGCCAAGCCCGGTTCGGCTTCAAGCAGGTGGCAGGTCTTGCCGCCCGGGGCGCAGCAGGCGTCGAGCACGCGCTGGCCGGGGGCCAGTTCCAGCAGGTCGGCGGACAGCTGCGCGGCTTCGTCCTGCACGCTCACCCAGCCGTCGGCGAAGCCTGGCAGGCCGCGCACGTCGCAAGCCTCGGCCAGGACGATGCCGTCACGGCTGTACTGGCAGGCGCTGGCGCCGATACCGGCCTCGGCCAGCAGCGCGAGGTAAGCGTCGCGGCCGTGGTGGCGGCGGTTGATGCGCAGGATCATCGGCGGGTGGGCGTTGTTGGCGGCGCAGATGGCTTCCCACTGCTCCGGCCAGAAGGCCTTGAGCGCCTTTTGCAGCCAGCGCGGATGGGCGGTGCGCACTACCGGATCGCGCTCCATGCCGGCCAGCAGTGCCTCGCCTTCGCGCTGGGCGCGGCGCAGCACGGCATTGAGCAGGGCCTTGGCCCACGGCTTCTTCAGCTTGTCGGCACAGCCGACGGTTTCGCCGATGGCGGCGTGGGCTGGGATGCGGGTGTAGAACAGTTGATACAGGCCGACCAGCAGCAGCGCCTGCACATCGGCGTCGGCAGCCTTGAACGGCTTCTGCAACAGTTGCGCGGCCAGCAGGTCCAGGCGCGGCTGCCAGCGGGCGGTGCCGAAGGCAAGGTCCTGGGTCAGGCCACGGTCGCGTTCCTCGACCTTGTCCAGTTGCGCCGGCAGCGAGCTGTTCAGCGAAGCCTTGCCGCTGAGCACAGCGGCCAAGGCACGGGCGGCAGCCAGGCGTGGGTTCATTGGCCGAGCACCTTGCCACTGGCGAATTTCTCGCGGCGGCTGTTGAACAGGTCGGCGAAGTTGAGGGCCTTGCCACCCGGCAGTTGCAGGCGGGTAAGGCTCAGGGCCTGGTCACCGCAGGCGACCACCAGGCCATCTTTGCTGGCCGACAGGATTTCGCCGGGGGCGCCCTGGGCTGTGGACAAGTTGGCGGCCAGCACCTTCACGCTTTCGCCGTCCAGGGTGCTGTGGCACACCGGCCAGGGGTTGAAGGCGCGGATCAGGCGCTCAAGCTCCACGGCCGGGCGGCTCCAGTCGATGCGCGCTTCGTCCTTGTTCAGCTTGTGGGCGTAGGTGGCCAGGGCATCGTCCTGCACTTCACCTTGCAGGCTGCCATCGGCCAAGCCGGCGATGGCCTGCACCACGGCGCCCGGGCCCATGGCGGCGAGGCGGTCGTGCAGGGTACCGCCGGTGTCCTCGGCGCTGATCGGGGTGACCACCTTGAGCAGCATCGGGCCGGTGTCCAGACCTGCTTCCATGCGCATCACGGTCACACCGCTCTCGGCGTCACCGGCTTCAACGGCGCGCTGGATCGGCGCCGCACCACGCCAGCGCGGCAGCAGCGAGGCGTGGCTGTTGATGCAGCCCAGGCGTGGGATATCCAGCACAGCTTGCGGCAGGATCAGGCCGTAGGCGACCACCACCATCAGGTCCGGCTTCAGTGCGGCGAGTTCGGCCTGGGCGTCGGCGTTGCGCAGGGTCTGCGGCTGGTACACCGGGATGTCATGGGCCACGGCCAGCGCCTTGACCGCGCTTGGCATGAGCTTCTGGCCACGCCCGGCCGGGCGGTCGGGCTGGGTGTAGACGGCCACGATCTCGTACGGGCTGTCGAGCAAAGCCTTGAGGTGTTCGGCGGCAAACTCTGGGGTGCCTGCGAAGACGATGCGCATGGAGTTCTCGCTTCTTGAAAAAGAAAAAGGCTTGCCGGAGCAAGCCTTCTGGAAGGTGGGGATCAGGCTTGCTGGCGGTGCTGCTTTTCCAGCTTCTTCTTGATCCGGTCACGTTTGAGCTGCGACAGGTAGTCGACGAACAGCTTGCCGTTGAGGTGATCGAACTCGTGCTGCACGCACACCGCCAGCAGGCCCTCGCATTCCAGCTCGTACGGCTTGCCGTCGCGGTCCTGGGCCTTGACCCGGACGCGCAGTGGGCGGTCGACGTTTTCGTAGAAGCCCGGCACCGACAGGCAGCCTTCCTGGTACTGGCCCATGTCGTGGGTCAGCTCTTCGACGCTGGGGTTGATGAAGACGCGCGGCTCGCTGCGATCTTCGCTCAGGTCCATCACCACGACTTGCTGGTGCACGTTGACCTGGGTGGCCGCCAGGCCGATGCCCGGGGCCTCGTACATGGTTTCGAACATGTCGTCGATCAGCTGGCGCAAGGCGTCGTCAAACACCGTTACCGGTTTGGCAATGGTACGCAGGCGCGGATCGGGAAATTCGAGAATGTTCAAAATGGCCATGGCGGTCAGGCAGTCACTGTGCGGTCGGTTGAAAACTGAGCACACATAATAAAGGGAAACGGTGGACAAGGCACCTGTGAAAGCTCGGCTAGGGTCTTTATGGGCTTGATAGCTGCCATTTAATGGACAGCTTTTCAAAGTATTACCCACAAAGTTATCCACAGGCTGTGCCACGCCGATGGCCCCCTGTCGATCGAGGAGGATCACCCATGAGCACACTCCGTTCTTCGCCTTGCTCGCCTGCCGAACTGGAGGCGCGGCTGCGTCTGCATCGCCTCCCCGACATCGGCCTGCGCCGCTTTCTTACCCTGTTCGAAGCCTTTGGCAATGCCTCATCGGCACTCAGTGCGCCGGCCAGTGCCTGGCGTGCGCTGGGGTTGCCAGCCGCCAGTATCGATGCCCGTCGCAGCCCTGAAGTGCGCGACGGCGCATTGGCTGAAATGGCCTGGATAGAGCGCCCTGGCCAGCATTTGCTGATGTGGGACGGGCCTGGCTACCCCGCATTGCTGAGTGAAATCGACGACCCGCCACCCCTGCTGTTCGTCGCCGGTGACCCCGCTTTGCTGGAGCATCCGCAGCTGGCGATTGTGGGTAGCAGGCGTGCTTCACCACCGGCGCTGGATACTGCGGCTGCGTTTTCGCGCTGCCTGGCGCAAGCCGGGTTCACCATCACCAGCGGGCTGGCGCTGGGCGTTGACGGTGCCGCTCATCGGGCCGCGCTGAAAGCCGGAGGGCAGACCATTGGAGTGCTCGGCACGGGGTTGCAAAAACTTTATCCACAGCGCCACCGTGACCTTGCCCGGGCGATGCTCGACAGTGGCAGCGCGCTGGTCTCCGAGTACCCGCTGGATGCCGGGCCGCTGGCCGGTAACTTCCCCAGGCGCAACCGCATCATCAGCGGGCTGTCGCTCGGCGTGCTGGTGGTCGAGGCGAGCATCGCCAGCGGCTCATTGATCACCGCGCGCCTTGCCGCGGAGCAAGGGCGCGAGGTGTATGCCATTCCGGGTTCGATCCACCACCCCGGCGCCAAGGGCTGCCACCAACTGATTCGCGACGGTGCGCTGTTGGTGGAAAGCGTGGAACAGATCCTCGACAGCCTGCGCGGTTGGCAGAACCTGCCGGGCGCGCCTATGGGCAAAGCCGACCATCCCCTGCTCGCCTTGCTCCACGCCGCACCCCACACCAGCGAGGGCCTGGCGCACAGCAGCGGTCAGCCTTTGGCCCAGGTATTGGCCAGCCTCACCGAGCTGGAGCTCGAGGGCCGGGTCAGCAATGAAGCCGGGCGTTGGTTTGCCCGTTCCGGCTAAGTACACTGCGCACACGGCGTTTATGCGGAGAGACGGAAATGGTGAGCAGTTGGCGTGTGCAACAAGCCGCGCGTGAGGTGAAGGCGGGTGCGGTGATCGCCTATCCGACGGAAGCGGTCTGGGGCCTGGGCTGCGACCCGTGGAACGAGGACGCGGTGTATCGCCTGCTGGCGCTCAAGTCGCGGCCTGTGGATAAAGGCCTGATCCTGGTCGCCGACAGCATCCACCAGTTCGATTTCCTGTTCGAAGACTTCCCCCAGGACTGGATCGACCGCATGGCCGCCACCTGGCCGGGGCCGAACACTTGGCTGGTGCCGCACCAGGACCTGCTGCCCGAGTGGGTGACCGGGCAGCATGACAGCGTGGCGCTGCGGGTCAGCGATCATCCACAGGTGCGGGAGCTGTGCGCGCTGGTGGGCCCATTGATTTCCACGTCCTGCAACCCGGCCGGGCGCCCGGCGGCAAAGAGCCGGTTGCGGGTGGAGCAGTATTTCCACAAGCAGCTGGACATGGTGCTGGGTGGGGCGTTGGGTGGGAGGAAGAATCCGAGTGTGATTCGGGATTTGGCGACCGGTGAGGTTGTGCGTCCGGGGTGACTCTCTATTTTGACCGACCAAAAAAAACCGCCATGCTGGCGGTTTTTTGATGCAGAAGAGGGTTTCAGCCCTGTCGCCTGGGTAGAGTTCTGCTCTCTTCGCCAGGTCATGTAGGCTGCATGCTATGCCTGCATGGCCACCTCGTCAATAAACGGCATGCCTCATGCAAAACGCTGTAAAAGATTGCTTTGACCGGCTCCTGTTTCCAGGGCGGGTCAGAGTCCATTTTCAGCATCCAAGGCCTCTTGAAACGCAATCTCCTCGCTCAGAGTCAAGCCCATGCTCTCGGCCCAGCGCTGTGCTAGGCGTTGGAGCGTATCGAAATCACGGACTTTCGATTTGTATGCATTCAGTGCAGCCGACTGAGTCAGTATTGATGTTTCAGCTTCGGAAAACGCTTTTTTCAGATCCATGAGATCTTGGGCGGGGATGTAGTTGGCCGAGCCCACTGCATGCACCAATGCTTCTTTCAAAGCGCTTTTATCGGAGCCCTTCAGGACGATGGCGTAATTTGGATTTCGGCCGACACTTCCGCGATGAATGCTCATTGGTGGAAGTACGCGCTGTGTTGAAACGCTTTGAAGCATACTGCAAAGCACAGTGCAGTTTTTTTCGCTGTGCTTGTACCTTGGCATCTCGCTTAACAAATTGCGATTTATCATGAAACTGCTTTTGTCTTTTTCGGGGAGCTCGGAAGACGTGACAGGTGCGACTTGGACAATATGTTTAGATATTACTTTGGTCACGACTGCCAGGCGTCGCTTATGCATCTCTCCGAAAAGAACTGTGTCCATGTATCGCTTGTTGCTTCTAACCTCGGAGCTTGCACGTGCTACCTGCTGCACAAAGCCAAAATCAACCTTTACGAGAGTTCCTTGTCGAATGAGCTTGTGAATTTTTACACAGGGATTCTTTCTCAGTGTTTTGAATAAGAATTCTTCTCGCGTTACATCATGAGGCCAGAGATAGATTTTAAAGATAGCGGGCGAAGGTAGCTGCGGGGAAATACGTTCGGTTGCATGAAGTCTCCAGACATGACTGGCCCGAAGCTCAAAGCGTTTGGTAAGAAATACAGGGTAGAGTGATTTACTTGCGCTGAGGTTAGGCTCTAATGCTATTAGCGTTTCTTGGATACCTGAATAGGATTCGAATCCCAGCATGTGAGGCTGATCAGGCCTATCACTCGATAACTCGAAATATTGAATAATCATTAATGTCTTGGTCCCTCAAGCATCGGCGTACACAGGGGGGCGGGGTTAGTAGCTTAGAGCGTTCGCTTGTTTGTTCTCTCGAGACTGTTTTGCAGGACTTTTCTGAAAAATATTGAAATAGCTGGAGTTTTCTATTCAGAGAAATATCCTACGCAGATTGTCGACTGCCATTACCTTCTCAGTGGGAACTCCTGCCTCTAGGCTCCAGACCGTCGCCGAATAACTTGGCGATCGGGTGTGGTAACCCGGTAACAGGAAGGTATCAGAGTCGTCTATGGCGGCTGTGCGCGGGAGGCTTTCGAGCCTGCCGGGTCTGGTACCTCCCCGGTTTACCACCCCGTGTACAGCTGCCACCCATTCGTGTGGTAACGGACGAGGTGTCAGCCCTACTCTGGTAGAGGTTGCCATGACCAAGAAGATTGTCCCCGATCCCCCCCTCCCAAACACCACCACCCACCCCTTCGGCCGCTGCGATGCCGGTCACCCACCGCTCTTCACCGTAAACCCCAACATCGAAGCCCATGATGCCCTGGTACACGTCGCGCTCTACCTGCGCTGTGCCTATGACACCGGCATCAAGGCCCTTGACCATCTACGCGACGAGGGGCGTGGCATGTACTGGTCGAGTCTGCATTCGCTGGAAATGGCGGAGGGGTTGGTGGAGGCGATGCTCGATGGCATCGAGTCGGCGCCAGCACCTGGGAGGCCCCGGCAGGGCGGTTGATCGCGTGTTGGCGGGCAAGTGCAGGGCGATAGTTTTGCAGTGCTCTTGAGATCGAGCGCCGCCCGCGCGGCGCTCGATTTCATAGGCGCTGCAACGCTTGCGGCGAACACCACGCAGGGCTGACCCTCAAGGCAGCAATACCGTCGAGCCAACGGTCCGCCGCGCCGACAACTCCGCCTGCGCCTTGGCCGCCTCACTCAATGGATACCGCTGTTGGATATCCACAACCAGCTTGCCACTGGCGATCATCGCGAACAGGTCATCGGCCATGGCCTGGGTGTTCTCGGCATTGTTGGCGTAGCTCCCCAGCGTCGGCCGGGTGACATACAACGACCCCTTCTGCGACAGGATCCCCAAGTTGACCCCGCTTACCGCGCCGGAGGCATTGCCGAAACTCACCATCAACCCTCGCGGCCTCAGGCAATCCAGCGAAGTCAGCCAGGTATCGGCCCCCACGCCGTCATACACCACCGCGCACTTTTGACCGTCGGTCAGCTCCAGCACGCGTTTAGCCACGTCTTCATGGCTGTAGTCAATGGTCGCCCAGGCCCCGAGCGCCTTGGCCCGTTCGGCCTTCTCGGCGGAGCTGACAGTGCCGATCAGCTTGGCCCCCAGCGCCTTGGCCCATTGGCAAGCCAGCGAACCCACCCCACCGGCAGCCGCATGGAACAGCACGAAATCCCCCGGCTGCACAGCATAGGTCTGCTTGAGCAGGTACTGCGTGGTCAGCCCCTTGAGCATCACCGCCGCCGCCTGCTCGAAGCTGATCGCATCCGGCAGCTTGACCAGGTTGGCCTCCGGCAGTGTATGCACCTCGCTGTAGGCCCCCAGCGGCCCGCCGGCATAGGCCACGCGGTCGCCGACCTTGATCCGGCTGACGCCCTCGCCCACTGCCTCGACCACCCCCGCCGCTTCGGTACCCAGCCCGGAAGGCAGCGACGGCGGCGCATACAGCCCGCCACGGAAATAGGTGTCGATGAAGTTCAGGCCGATCGCATGGTTGCGCACGCGCACTTGCTGCGGGCCGGGCGGGGCCGGGTCGAACTCTACCAACTGCAACACTTCCGGGCCGCCATGCTGGCTGAACTGAATATGCTTGGCCATCACACACTCCTGTCTTTGGGTCGCTCGGTTTGCACGAAAAGTGCCTGCGCGACGATCATGCTGCGTTGAAAACAGGCTCGGAATGCTCATTTGCAACCAGCAAAGTCGAACGCGACTCCGACCGTTCCTCGCCTGTTTTCGCCTTGCCTGATCGCCGCTCGGCGACTTTTCGTACAAACCTTAAAGGCCTTCTATCGGACGCCTTTGCTTGATCGCCGTCAACTGCGGCGCGGGGTTTGCCGGTGGTATGCTACGCGGCGAATTTTCCCCGCTCCTTCCAGGTGACCCGATGACCAGCCGCACCGAGGCCGTGAAAGCCTACCTGCTCGACCTGCAAGACCGCATCTGCACTGCCCTCGAGAACGAAGACGGCGGCGCCCGCTTCGTCGAGGATGCCTGGGTGCGTGATGCCGGCGGCGGCGGTCGCACGCGGGTGATCGGCGACGGCAAGGTGATCGAGAAAGGCGGCGTGAACTTCTCCCACGTGTTTGGCAGCGGATTGCCGCCGTCGGCCAGTGCCCACCGTCCCGAGCTGGCGGGCCGTGGGTTCGAGGCGCTAGGCGTGTCGTTGGTGATCCACCCGCACAACCCGCATGTGCCGACTTCCCACGCCAACGTGCGGTTCTTCATCGCCGAAAAAGAGGGTGAAGAGGCTGTATGGTGGTTCGGCGGCGGCTTCGACCTGACCCCCTACTACGGCAATGAAGAAGATTGCGTGCACTGGCACCGCGTGGCCGAGCAGGCCTGCGCGCCGTTCGGCGCCGACGTGTACCCGCGCTACAAGGCCTGGTGCGACCGCTACTTCCATCTCAAGCACCGTGGCGAGCCACGGGGCATCGGCGGCCTGTTCTTCGACGACCTGAACGAGTGGGACTTCAACACCTGCTTCGCCTTCATCCGCGCCATCGGTGACGCCTATGTCGAGGCCTACCTGCCGATCGTCCAGCGCCGCAAGGACACCCCGTACACCCCCGCCCAGCGCGAATTCCAGGAATACCGCCGTGGCCGCTACGTGGAGTTCAACCTGGTCTATGACCGTGGCACCCTGTTCGGCCTGCAGTCCGGTGGCCGCACCGAATCGATCCTGATGTCGCTGCCACCGCAAGTGCGCTGGGGCTACGATTGGAAAGCCGAACCAGGCAGCGAAGAAGCGCGCCTGACCGAGTACTTCCTGCAAGACCGCGACTGGCTTGCCCAGTAAGCCTGTGGAAACCTGAGGATCACCCATGGACCAGTACGTCGTTTTCGGTAACCCCATCGGCCACAGCAAATCACCGCTGATCCACCGTCTGTTCGCCGACCAGACCGGCGAGGACCTGGAGTACGCCACCCTGCTGGCGCCGCTGGACGAGTTCAGCGACTGCGCCCGTGGCTTCTTCAAGCAAGGCTGCGGCGCCAACGTCACCGTGCCGTTCAAGGAAGAGGCCTACCGCCTGTGCGACAGCCTCACCCCACGTGCCAAGCGTGCCGGCGCGGTGAACACCTTGAGCAAGCTGGCCGACGGTACGTTGCAAGGTGACAATACCGATGGCGCCGGGCTGGTACGCGACCTCACCATCAACGCCGGGGTCGAGCTGGCCGGCAAGCGCATCCTCATCCTCGGTGCCGGGGGGGCGGTGCGTGGCGTGCTGGAGCCGATCCTGGCGCACAAGCCGCAGTCGCTGGTGATCGCCAATCGCACGGTGGAGAAGGCCGAGCAGCTGGCCCGTGAGTTCGATGAGCTGGGGCCGGTTGTGGCCAGCGGTTTTGCCTGGTTGCAGGAGCCGGTTGACGTGATCATCAACGCCACCTCGGCGAGCCTGTCCGGCGAGCTGCCGCCGATTGCCGACAGCCTGGTCGAGGCGAGGCGTACCGTTTGCTACGACATGATGTACGGCAAGGAACCGACGCCGTTCTGCCAGTGGGCGAGCAAGCTGGGCGCGGCCAAGGTGCTGGATGGATTGGGGATGCTGGCGGAACAGGCGGCCGAGGCGTTCTTTATCTGGCGTGGGGTTCGGCCTGAGACCGGGCCGGTGCTGGATGAGCTGCGTCGGCAATTGGCTCGCGGCTGAGGCTGCAATTTTGGGGCTGCGAAGCAGCCCCAGTCATTCCTCAAAGCGAATGGGGCACAGTTCAACCCCCTCCAGCTTCTGCAACTCCTCCACCACCTGCGGTCGTGCCCGTTGCAACGTCAGGCTCCCGCCACTGCGCATCAACCGCCGCGCCTCACGGTGCAACATATCCACACCTGAGTAATCGATGAAATTCACCTGCCTTGCATCGATCACCACGTGTGGTCCCTGGCAGCGCTGAAGGCGCACCTGAAGGTAATGCGCCGCGCCAAAGAAGATCGACCCACCCACCCGCAATACGTCCGCCTCCCCTTCCCGGCTTTGCTGCACCCGTGGCCTCGAGGTGCGCTTGAGGTAGAAGAACAATGAGGCCAGCACCCCGGCATAAATCGCCGTCTGCAACTCCAGCAGCAGCGTCGCCGTCGCCGTCAGTGCCATCACCAGGAACTCCGAGCGGCTGACCCGGAACAGCGCGCGAATGCCGCGATGGTCTACCAGTCCCCAGCAGATCAGCAGGATGCTCCCTGCCATCGCCGGGACCGGCAGGTGGGCGATCAGCCCGGCGCCGGTCACCGCGAACAGTGCGACCCACAGCGCTGAGAACACCCCGGCCAGTGGCGAGCGGGCGCCGGCATCGTAGCTCAGGCCCGAGCGAGTGAAGGAACCTGCGGACAGATAACCGGAGAAAAACGCGCCGCCGATATTAGACAGGCCCTGTGCACGGATTTCCTGGTCAGGATCTATCAGTTGCTCCGAACGTGCCGACAACGAGCGGGCAATCGACAGGCTGGTGACCAGCCCTAGCATGCCCACCGCCACAGCGCTGGGCAGCAGCCGCAGCATCAGTTCCACATCCAGCAGAGGCAGCGGGCTGAAGGGCGGGAGTTGCCCGGTGAACGCAGCCACCCTGGACACATGGCCGAACACGCTGGGAAATAGCCAAGCCACCAGGCTGACCAGCAGCAGGCTTATCAACAGGCTCGGCCAGCGCGGGCGCCACAGCTTCAGGGCAATACCGATGACCAGCGTGGCCAGGCCCAGGGCCAGCGATGACAGATCAACTTCGCCCATGTGTCCAGCCAGGTCCTGCACAGTCTTCAACGCCGTGGCCTGGCTCGGCAGGTCCATCCCCAGGAGGTTCGGTAACTGCCCAAGGGCGATGACGATGGCGGCGCCGAGGGTGAAGCCCAGCACCACCGAGTGGGAAACGAAATTGACCAGCGCACCGAAGCGCAACAGCCCCAGCAGCAGCTGGAAGATGCCGCCAAGGAAGGTCAGCAGCAGTACCAGAGTTACATAGTCGGCGCTGCCGGCCACGGCCAGGGGGCTGATGCTGGCGTAGAGGACGATGGAGATGGCGGCCGTGGGCCCGCAGATCAGGTGCCAGGACGAGCCCCACAGACAGGCGATCAGCACGGGGACGATGGCGGCGTACAGGCCGTACTCGGCGGGCAGCCCGGCGATCAGGGCGTAGGCAATTGACTGCGGCAGGGCGAGGATGGCGCCGCTCAGGCCCACCAGCAGGTCCTGGCGCAGGCTGCGGCCCGATTGGCGGGGCAGCCAGGTGAGGAAGGGCAGCAGGTGGGTCAGGCGGGGCATGGGGTGTCCTTGAGGTGCATGATCGCTGTAGGAGCGGCTTCAGCCGCGATGCAGGCAACGCGGTGTCTGGTACCCACTGCGCGGGTAATCGCGGCTAAAGCCGCTCCTACAGGTGTTGTGTCGCTTGTTAAGTCATAGTTTGGCCTTTATAGCCTCTAGCGCGTCACCACCGGCTTTGGTGGTCACTCCAGCCAACCACCCTTCCAACAACTGCGGATGCGCTTTCACCCAAGCCTTGGCCGCCTCATCGAAGCTCACCTTCTTATCCACAACCTCGGCCATGATGCTGTTCTCCATCTCCAGCGAGAACTTCAAGTTCCCCAGCAGCTTCGCCGCATTCGGGCAGGCTTGTGGATAACCTTTGCGGGTCAGGGTGTAGACATCGCCCTTGCTGCCGAACCATTTCTCCCCGCCCGTAAGGTAATGCATCTTCAGCTTCACGTTCATCGGATGCGGAGTCCAGCCCAGGAAGGTGATGAACTGCTGCTTCTTCACTGCCCGGTCCACTTGAGCGAGCATCGCCTGCTCGCTGGACTCGACCAGTTTCCACTGGCCCAGGTCGAACTCATTCTTGTCGATGATCTCTTTCAGCGACAAGTTGGCCGGTGCGCCTGAACCAATGCCGTAGAGCTTCTTGTCGAACTGCGCAGCGTGCTTGTGCAGGTCGGCGAAGTCTTTCACGCCCGCGTTCCATACGTAATCGGGCACCGCCAGGGTGAACTCGGTGCCTTCCAGGTTTTTCGCCAGTTGCTGCACATCGCCATTGGCGATGAACTTGTCATGGAAGCCCTGCTGCGCCGGCATCCAATTGCCGAGGAAAGCATCCACCCGGCCATCTTTCAGGCCGCCATAGATAATCGGCACGGCCAGGCTGTCGATCTTCACCTGGTACCCCAGGCTTTCCAGGAGCAGCCGGGCCACGGCGTTGGTGCTGGCGATATCGCTCCAGCCGGGGTCGGCCATCTTCACGGTGCTGCATTGCGCGTCGTTGTCGGCGGCGTGGGCCGTGCCCAGGCTCAGGGCCAGGGTGAGCACGGCGGTGGAGAACTTCTGCATGGCGGCCTCTCTTCTCAATCCAGGGGTGCGGGCTGTGGATAACGTGCCTTGCGCTCGAGGTCGTCGAGATCGATATGGTTGCGCATGTACTGTTGGCTGGCGTCCACCAACGGTTGGTGGTCCCAGCTTTTCAGCTTGCCGATGGCCAGTGCCTCGGCCACCAGGCGGCGGCGCCGTTGGCTGGCCAGCACCTGCTGGCGCAGGGCCGGGATATCCCAGCGCTGCCTGGCTTCATCGGCAAATGCCTGCAGCAGCGCCTGGTGGTCCGGGCTGCCGGTGAGGTTCTCCCGCTCGTGCGGGTCGCGGCTCAGGTCGTAGAGTAGCCATGGGTCGTCTTCGCTGTACACGAACTTGTAGGGGCCACGGCGGATCATCATCAGCGGGCCGACCGTGCCTTCGGCCATGTACTCGCCTATTACCTCGTCATGCCCGCCCTGCCCTTGCAGGTGGCCGAGCAGCGAGCGGCCGTCCAGGTGCAGGTGGTTATCCACAGCGCCGCCGGCCAGTTCGACCAGGGTCGGCAACAGGTCGCAGGTGGAAACGCTGGCGCTGACGCGAGCTGGCCCGAAGCGCTTGGGCGCGTGGATCAGCAACGGTACCCGCGCCGACATCTCGAACCAGTGCATCTTGTACCAGAGTCCGCGCTCGCCAAGCATGTCGCCGTGATCGCCCGAGAACACGATCAGGGTGTCGTCGGCCAGGCCGCACTCCTCAAGGGTCTGCAGGAGCTTGCCGATGTTGTCGTCGATGTAGCTGCAGGCACCGAAATAGGCGCGGCGGGCGTCGCGGATCTTGTCCACAGGTAGTGGCTTGTTCCACAGGTCGTAGACCTTGAGCAGCCGTTGCGAGTGCGGGTCCTGCTCGCCCTGAGCGATCTCGTCCTGCGGCAGGGGGATATCCACATCCTCGTACATGTCCCAGTAGTGCTTGGGAATGGTGTAGGGGTCGTGGGGGTGGGTCATGGAGACGGTCAGGCAGAACGGCCGGCCGTCGTCCTCGCGCACATGGTCATAGAGGTACTGGCGCGCCTTGAACACCACCTCTTCATCGAAATCCAGCTGGTTGGTGCGCACGCAGGGCCCGGCCTGCAACACCGAGGACATGTTGTGGTACCAGCTCGGGCGCACCTCCGGTTCATCCCAGTTCACCGCCCAGCCGTAGTCTGCCGGGTAGATATCGCTGGTCAGGCGTTCTTCGTAGCCGTGCAGTTGGTCCGGGCCGCAGAAGTGCATCTTGCCCGATAGCGCTGTGCGGTAGCCGAGGCGGCGCAGGTAGTGGGCGTAGGTGGGCGCGTCGGCGGGGAAATCGGCAGCGTTGTCGTAGGCGCCGATACGGCTGGGTAACTGACCGCTGACCAGGGTGAAGCGCGACGGCGCACACAGGGGGCTGTTGCAGTAGGCACTGTCGAACACCACGGCCTTTTCGGCGAGGCGAGCCAGGTGGGGCATCTTGATCGGCGATGGATTGTAGATGGGCAGCAAGGGCGCGGCCATCTGATCGGCCATGATGAACAGGATGTTGGGTCGCTTCATGGGAGCCTTCCATCGTCGAGAGTTATGGGTACCGCTTGCAATCCAGCATGCGGCTGCGGATAACAGTGGTAAAGCCCATGCCGGGCAATGACTGGGATTAGCCAAGCTTATGTTTGAGCACCTTGCCGACCTGCCCCTCGACACCTTGCGCGTGTTCGAGGCCGCCGCCCGCCTGCGCAGTTTCACCGCTGCCGCCGTGGAGCTGGGCACGACCCAGCCGGCGGTCAGCCAGCAGATGAAGCGCCTGGAGGCGCAGCTGGGCACGCGGTTGTTCGACCGGATCTACCGCGGTATCGAGCTGACCGAGGCGGGGTTGCTGTTGTTCGAGCAGGTGCACCAGGGCTTGCAGGCGATGGACGATGGCGTTGCCCAAGCCAGTGGGCGCGGCCAGCGCGAGGTGCTGCAGGTAGCTACCGACTTCGCCTTTGCGGCGTTCTGGCTGATGCCACGCCTGCAGCGTTTCCACGAGGCTTATCCACAGGTGGACGTGAGCCTGGTGACCGGCGAGCGCAGCCAGGCGATGCTGCGTCCGGACATCGATGTGGCGGTGCTGTTCGGTGATGAGCGATTCCATCAGGGCGAGAGCCGCTGGCTGTTCGATGAGGAAGTTTTTCCGGTGTGCAGCCCTCGGCTGATTCATGGCAAACCCTTGTCAGCCGTGGCTTTGCAGAGATTGCCATTGCTGCATCTGAAGGGCGAGCAGGCCAGTCGCTGGTTCGATTGGGCCGGAGTTTTCCGTGGTCTTGGTGTGGACAGCCCTCCTCCGTCCGGTCAACTGCGGTTCGACAACTACACCCTGCTGATTCAGGCCGCGATTGCCGGCCAGGGCGTGGCGATCGGCTGGGCGCACCTGGTGGATGGGCTGGTCGAGCAGGGGCTGCTGTGCCGGCCGCTGGAAGGCAGTTTGCGCTCGAAGCGGGGGTATTACGTGGTGCTGCCGCCACGCAAGCGGCGTGGGGCGTTGATCGAGCGGTTTGTGGATTGGCTGGAGCAGGAGCGCCTGTAATGAGATGGCGTAGACTTCAAGATGTTCGCATTACTGCAATCAGGAGCCACCGTGCAAAGGATCAAGGGCTATCACGCCCACGTGTACTACGACGCATCGACCATGCAACAGGCCCGTGAACTCTGCGAGGAGGCGACGCGGCTGTTTCCCGTGACCATGGGTCGCATGCACCAGAAGCCGGTCGGGCCGCACCCGGACTGGAGCTGCCAGCTGGCGTTCGGGCCGGAGGTCGTGGGGGTGGTACTGCCGTGGCTGGCGCTGTATCGCAAGGGGCTGGTGGTGTTCCTGCACCCGGAAACCGGGGATGAACTGGCGGATCACCGCGATCATGCGATCTGGATGGGGGCAATCAGGCCGTTGGACCTGTCGATTTTCGAAGGCTAGTTGCTTGGGCCGGCAAGCTCCCACGAGTCGTGTGGGAGCCGGCTTGCCGGCGATCGAGGGCGGAGCCCTCGCGCTTAGTTGCGTGCCGCGCGCACACCTTCGGCCAGCGCCGAGCACAGGCTCAGCACATCAGTCACGGCCTGCTCGGCACCCTTGGCCTGGGCGATCTTGTCGACCAGCGCCGAGCCCACCACCACGCCATCGGCCAGGCGGGCGATAGCCGCAGCCTGCTCCGGCGTGCGAATACCGAAACCAACGCTGATCGGCAGGTCGGTATGCCGACGCAGGCGCGCAATGGCCTCGGTCACATGCTCGGTGGTCGCCGAGCCCGCACCGGTCACACCGGCCACCGAGACGTAGTAGACGAATCCGGAACTGCGCTCCAGCACGCGTGGCAGGCGCGCGTCGTCGGTGGTCGGGGTGGTCAGGCGGATGAAGTCGATGCCCGCGGCCTGGGCCGGTGTGGCCAGCTCGGCGTCATGCTCGGGCGGCAGGTCGACGATGATCAGGCCATCGACACCAGCTTCCTTGGCTTCGGCGACGAACTGCTCCACGCCGAAGCGATGGATCGGGTTGTAGTAACCCATCAGCACGATCGGAGTGGTTTGGTTATCCACGCGGAATTCACGCACCATCTGCAAGGTCTTGGCCAGGGTCTGGCCGGCTTCCAGGGCGCGCAGGGTGGCGAGCTGGATCGCCACGCCATCGGCCATCGGATCGGTGAACGGCATGCCCAGCTCGATCACGTCGGCACCGGCGGCCGGCAGGCCCTTGAGGATTTGCAGCGAGGCATCGTAGCCGGGGTCGCCAGCGGTAACGAAGGTGACCAGTGCCGAGCGGCCTTCGGCCTTGAGATCGGCGAAGCGTTGTTCGAGACGGCTCATACCTGTTTCTCCTGGGCGGCCATGTGGTTCATCACGGTTTGCATGTCTTTGTCGCCACGACCGGACAGGCAGATCACCATCAAGTGGTCCTTGGGCAGGGTCGGGGCGCGCTTGATCGCCTCGGCCAGGGCGTGGGAGCTTTCCAGCGCCGGGATGATGCCTTCCAGGCGGCAGCTGGTGTGGAAGGCGTCGAGGGCTTCGTCGTCGGTGATGCTGACGTATTCCACGCGCTTCACTTCGTGCAGGTAAGCGTGCTCCGGGCCGATGCCGGGGTAGTCCAGGCCTGCGGAAATCGAGTGGGCGTCGGTGATCTGGCCGTCGTCGTCCTGCAGCAGGTAGGTGCGGTTGCCGTGCAGCACGCCTGGTACGCCGCCGTTCAGGCTGGCCGCGTGCTTGTCGGTGTGCACGCCGTGGCCGCCGGCCTCGACGCCGATGATCTTGACGCTGGGCTCTTCGAGGAACTCGTGGAACAGGCCCATGGCGTTGGAGCCGCCGCCGACGCAGGCGATCAGGCTGTCGGGCAGTCGCCCTTCCTTCTCGTGCAACTGGGCGCGGGTCTCTTTGCCAATGATCGACTGGAAGTCGCGGACCATCGCCGGGTACGGGTGGGGACCTGCCACGGTGCCGATCAGGTAGAAGGTGTCATCGACGTTGGTCACCCAGTCGCGCAGGGCTTCGTTCATGGCGTCCTTGAGCGTGCCGGTGCCAGCGGTGACCGGAACGATCTCGGCGCCCAGCAACTTCATGCGGAACACGTTGGCCTGCTGGCGCTCGATGTCGGTGGCGCCCATGTAGATCACGCAGGGCAGGCCGAAGCGCGCGGCGACGGTGGCGGTGGCCACGCCGTGCATGCCGGCGCCGGTCTCGGCGATCAGGCGTTTCTTGCCCATGCGCTTGGCCAGCAGCACCTGGCCGATACAGTTGTTCACCTTGTGCGCGCCGGTGTGGTTGAGTTCTTCACGCTTGAAGAAGATCTTGGCGCCGCCGCAGTGCTCGGTCAGGCGCTCGGCGAAGTACAGCGGGTTGGGCCGGCCGATGTAGTCGCGCTGGAAGTAGGCCAGCTCTTCAAGGAACTTGGGGTCGGCCTTGGCGGCGTCGTATTCGCGGGCAAGGTCGAGTACCAGCGGCATCAGGGTTTCGGCCACGTAGCGGCCGCCGAACGAGCCGAACAGGCCGTTGGCGTCGGGGCCGGGGCGGTATTGGGTCTGGGTCATGGGGCGCTCCGTAGGCGAAGTAGAGATTCGATGAGCTTTACTCTAACCACGACGTGGTCGGCTGAAAACCGATAAGATTGCGCAAACCTGTCAGGAAAACTCACAAGTAAGATGGCTCAGGACCTTCCTCCCCTCAATGCGTTGCGGGCCTTCGAGGCGACAGCCCGGCTGAACAGCGTCAGCCAGGCAGCAGAAGCGCTTCATGTCACCCATGGCGCGGTCAGCCGGCAGATCAAGGTGCTTGAGGAGCATCTTGGGGTAGCCTTGTTCGTCAAGGATGGGCGTGGCGTCAAACTCACAGATGCCGGTGTGCGTCTGCGCGATGCCAGCTTCGAGGCCTTCGACCGGCTGCGCGGTGTCTGCGCCGAGCTTTCCCGCGATGCCGACGAAGCGCCGTTCGTGCTCGGTTGCTCCGGCAGCTTGCTGGCGCGTTGGTTCATCCCCCGCCTGGGGCGCCTGAAAGCCGACCTGCCGGAGCTGCGCCTGCACCTGTCAGCGGGCGAAGGTGACCTTGATCCGCGACGCCCGGGGCTGGACGCACTGCTGGTCTACGCAGAGCCACCGTGGCCGGCGGACATGCAGGTACATGTGCTCGCCGAGGAGCGCATCGGCCCGGTGATGAGCCCGCGCTTTGACGCTTTCGATCGTTTGAAAGCCTTGCCGGCCGTGGCTTTGCAGCATGTTGCCGTACTCCATACGACTTCGCGGCCGCAGGCTTGGCCTACCTGGGCGCGACAGCATGGGCTGGCGCCCGAGGCGCTGAGTTACGGGCAAGCCTTCGAGCATCTCTACTACTTGCTGGAAGCAGCGGTGGCCGGGCTGGGTGTGGCCATCGCCCCGCAACCGCTGGTGGCGGACGACCTTAAGGCCGGGCGGCTGGCCGCGCCATGGGGCTTTTCCCCCACCAATGCGGCACTGGCCTTGTGGGTACCCCGGCGCGCCGCAGACGGGCGCGCCGAGCAACTGGCGCAATGGCTGCGCCAGGAGCTGCAGCGACAGACGGGTTAGTTACGGCGGCACATCAGGTAGGCGGCCAGCAGGCCCAGGGCGCCTACCGCGACACCTGCGGTGGTCCAAGGGTGTTCCTGGGCATAGTCGCGGGTGGCTACGCCGGTTTCGCGGGTGCGGGTCTTCACTTCCTCGTAGGCATCGCTGAGCAGGCTGCGTGAGTGCTTGAGGGCGCTTTCGGCGTTGCCGCGCAGCGTCTTCATGGTCTTCTGCGTTTCTTCCGACGCATCGTGCTTGAGGCCTTCCAGAGTCTTGAGGAGGCTTTCGATCTCGGCTTCCATGCTTTCCAGTGAGGTTTTGCGCAACGCATTGCGTGCCATGTCGACTCTCCTTGCTGAGTGGGGATGTACAGGTTGCGACTGCGCAGCTGGGTGAAAGTGCGATCGAACTTTCCCCTGCGGCGATCGCTCGCAGGTAAACCGGGCCTGTGCTGCTAGGCTCAAGCCACTACCACTCAAGGAGAGCGCTCATGTCGGATCATCACACCTACAAGAAGATCGAGCTGGTCGGGTCTTCGCCCACCAGCATCGAAGAAGCGATCAACAATGCCCTGGCCGAGGCCGGCAAGAGCATCAAGCACCTGGAATGGTTCGAAGTGATCGATACCCGCGGGCATATCCGTGACAACAAAGCCGCGCATTTCCAGGTGACGCTGAAGGTTGGGTTCCGCATCGCCAACAGCTGAAACCAAGCTGGGCTAGGCTCGCCCGGCGTGTTGGGGTATCAAGGTTGCAGGGCGCGTGCTTCGCGCCCTTTTTGTCTTTGATCTGTACAAGGAAAGCGATCGATGAAGAAATTGATTCTGGCCGTGGGGCTGATGGCTGGCGGTGCGATGGCGGCGGGCAAGCCGTGCGAGGAACTCAAGGCTGAGATTGCGGCGAAGCTCGATGCCAAAGGGGTGAAGGGGTACTCGCTGGAGATCGTCAACAAGGGCGAGCCGGCCGGCAAGGTAATCGGCAGCTGCGAGGGCGGGACCAAGGAAATCGTCTACCGCCGCGGCTGATCGAATCCTTATCGCGCGGCAAGTCGCAGCGGCTTGCCCCGCGATTGAGTTCACTCGGCCTTGAGTGCCTGCGCCATCAGCTCATAGGACTTGATCCGGTCCGCGTGCTCATACAGGTCACTGGTAAAGATCAGCTCGTCCGCCCCCGTCTGCTCCAGCAACACCTCGACCTTCGCCCGCACCTTCTGCGGGCTGCCGATCATCGCCAGGCCCAGGAAGCTGCTCACCGCATCACGTTCATGGGGCAGCCAAAGGCCATTCATGCTCTCGACGGGCGGACGCTGCATCAGGCTCTGGCCACGGATCAGCGCGAGGATGCGCTGGTACACCGAGGTGGCCAGGTATTCGGCCTTTTCGTCGGTTTCAGCCACCACCATCGGAATGCCCAGCATCACGTAAGGCTTGTCCAGCGTCGTCGACGGTTTGAAATGGTCGCGATAGATGCGGATCGCCTCGTGCATGTAGCGCGGCGCGAAATGCGAAGCGAAGGCGTAGGGCATGCCGCGCATGCCGGCGAGCTGGGCGCTGAACAGGCTGGAGCCGAGCAGCCACATGGGTACCTCGGTGTCGTGGCCGGGTACGGCGATGACCTTCTGGTCGTCGGTGCGCGGGCCCAGGTAGCGTGACAGTTCCTCGACATCGTCCGGAAAGTCGTCGGCGCTGCCGGAGCGCTCGCGGCGCAAGGCGCGGGCGGTCATCTGGTCGGAGCCCGGGGCGCGGCCCAGGCCCAGGTCGATGCGGCCTGGGTACAGGCTGGCGAGGGTGCCGAATTGTTCGGCGATTACCAGCGGTGCGTGGTTGGGCAGCATCACCCCGCCAGAACCGATGCGGATGGTCGAGGTACCCCCGGCGAGGTAACCGATCAGCACGGCGGTGGCCGAGCTGGCGATACCGTCCATGTTGTGATGCTCGGCGACCCAGAAGCGGTTGTAGCCGAAACCCTCGACGTGTTGCGCCAGGTCCAGCGAATTGCGCAGCGATTGCGCCGGGCTGCCGTCGGCGCGTACGGGCACCAGGTCGAGGGTGGAAATCTTCAGGTCTCGCAGGTGCGTCATTGGAGCCTCCGCTACAGGTGGTTGGCCATGGGCCTTCTGGACTCTGTATGGGCATATTCGCTGGATTCAATGCCTTCTTGCAGATTGATCTGAACTTGGCGTGGGCCTGGTCCTCAGAACCTTAGACACCCCAACCCTGTGACAGGAGGCAGCATGAAGAAGACAGCATCGGCGGTCTGGCAAGGTGGCCTGAAGGATGGCAAGGGCCAGATCTCCACTGAAAGCGGCGCGCTCAAGCAAGCGCCCTACGGCTTCAACACCCGTTTCGAAGGCACGCCCGGGACCAACCCGGAGGAGCTGATCGGCGCTGCCCATGCCGGCTGCTTCTCCATGGCGTTGTCGATGATGTTGGGCGAGGCGGGATTCACGCCTGAACGGATCGACACTCACGCCGAGGTAAGCTTGGACAAGCAGGCTGATGGCTTTGCCATCACCGCCGTTCACCTGACCCTCAAGGCCACCGTGCCTGGGGCCAGCGAGGCGCAGTTCCAGGAGATCGCCAACAAGGCCAAGGCTGGCTGCCCGGTGTCCAAGGTGCTGAACGCAACTATCAGCCTTGATGCCACGCTGCTTTCCTAGGCGGCGCAACGGCGGCGGTTTCCTGTAGTCTAACCAGCGTTGGCAGCTCGTCTGCCCTGCCTCAGGAGCCGTTCCATGATCCGCGTAGCATTTGGTGTGCTGGCTTCCCTGCTGGCCACCGCCGCCCTGGCCGCGCCCAAGCCGTGCGAGGAACTGAAGGCCGAGATCGAAGCGAAGATCCAGGCGAACAAGGTTTCCTCCTACACGCTGGAGGTCGTGCCCAATGGCGAGGTCAGTGACCCCAATATGATCGTTGGCAGCTGCGATGGCGGCACGAAGAAGATCATCTACCAGAAGAATGATCGGTAAGGCTCGACAGTCGGGGCTGCACAGCAGCCCCACCATCGATCAAGGAATGCAGGTGACGTTGCTCGGTTCGTTCACCACCACCTTTCGGCTGGCATCGTACAGCAACACCTGCGGCTGCATCGCCGGAGCCCGGGCCTCCAGGCGGTAACGCTCGCCCGCCTTGAAATCGTTGTAGCGCACGGTCAGGTAGCAGGTCCGCTCGGTCGGGTCGGTACTGAAGCCACCGGCGTAGATCTCGTAGTCGAAGCGCACCACCAGTTCATGCCGGCCCGGCGTCACCTGGAAATAGCGGCCGTCGTCGAGGCGCTTGCCGTCCAGGCGGTCGGCCATGAGGGTGCGACCAGGGGTGATGGTGTACATGTCGATCCAGGCCTTGCCGGGGTCGGCGGGGGGCAAGGGGCTGGCGCAAGCCCCCAAAGCACTGAGGGCCATCAGCATCATGGGCTGGCGCATGGTGAAACTCCCGCTCGCGGTTCACAGGCTACAAGCATAGCGCCGTTCGCGGTGTTCAGGTGCGCTGGCAGCCTGCCGGTTCGCCCTGGCCGATCAGCTTCTGGCGCTGGTCGTAGAGTTTGATCCACGGCCGGAAGCCGATGCTGCCGGCTTGCATCTGGTAGCGCTGGCCGGCGGTGAAGTCCTTGAAGGTGAGGTTGAGCTGGCAGTCGCGCCACAGCGGCTCCTCTACCGGGCCGATGTTGCTGGGCGTCACGGCGAACTGGTAGCGCACGGTCAGTTCATGGTTGCCGGGCTGTACCTCGAAATAGCGGCTGTCAGCCCAGTCGCGTTCATCCACTTGCAGGGCGTGCAGCGAATCGTTGTCACCCGGTGCCAGGTCTACCCAGGCTTGATTCGGGTCCGGGTCGGGCAAGGTGGAACACCCGGACAACAGCACGAGCGTGCCGACCGCAAACAGTGTACGCATGGCAAAGCTTCCCCTTGGCGAGATAGTCTTGGTCGCATTCGGCCGACGAGCGAGATAGACAGCCTCGATGTTTGGACTTTTTCTTTTCATGAGCTGCAGCCGTCGGGCTCTCGACCGCGTTTTCACCCGGTTTGTTCCCGTGACGCTGGCTGTCCTGCTGAGCGGTTGCTCCAGCGTGGGCTATTACGGTCAGCTGGCCGAGGGGCAATGGCAGCTGTTGCGGGCACGCCAGCCGCTGGATCGGGTGATTGCAGACCCTGCCACCAACCCGGCCTTGCGGCAGCGCCTGCTGTTCGCCGAAAAAGCCCGGGCCTTCGCCAGCGCGCAACTGAAGTTGCCGGACAACGGCAGTTATCGGGTGTATGCCGATCTCGGCCGGCCATACGTGGTGTGGAACGTGTTCGCCACCCCGGAGCTGTCATTGCAGCCGGTGACCCATTGTTTCCCCATCGCCGGTTGCGTGGCCTATCGCGGTTACTACCGCCAGGGTGCCGCCCGCGGAGCGGCGGCGCTGATGCGCCAGGACGGGCTGGATGTCTATGTCGGGGGCGTGGAGGCCTACTCCACCCTGGGCTGGTTCGACGACCCGATTCTTTCGACCATGACCGGCTGGGGCGAGGAGCGCCTGGCCACGGTGATTTTCCACGAGTTGGCGCATCAACGCTTCTACGTACAGGACGATACCGAGTTCAACGAATCGTTCGCGTCGTTTGTCGAGCAGGAAGGCACCCGGCAATGGCGCGCGGCGCGCGGGTTGGCGGCGGTCGAGGAGCATGGCGCCGGGCAACGCGACGCCTTCATACGCCTGGTGCTCGCCAGCCGCGAGCGTCTGCAGGCGATCTATGCCGGGCCGCTGGATGCAGCGGGCAAGCGGGCGGCCAAGCAGGCGGAGTTCGAACGGTTGCGGCGCGAATACCGAGAGGTGCGGGTTCGGGATTGGGCTGGGGATCGGCGTTTCGATGCCTGGATGTACGGGCCGATGACCAATGCGAAGTTGTTGCCATTTGGCCTGTATGATCAGTGGGTGCCGGCTTTTTCGCAGTTGTTCAAAGAGGTTGGTGGGGATTGGCTGCGGTTTTATGAGCGGGTGGAAGCGCTTGGAAAATTGCCGATCGAGCAGCGCAAATTGGCGTTGGCAGCGCTGGCCTCATCACGGGGCAAGCCCGCTGCCACGACAGCGCGTGGGTGCGGGCCTGATCCGCGATAAAGCGGGATCAGCGCACGAATGCCTGGTGCAACTCGGCCAGCGTCTCGAAGTGGAACGCCGGCGCCTCGGCCTCGAGTTCTTCCCGGCTGCCGAACCCATAGCCCACCGCGACGGCCTGCAAACCGTTGCTGCGCGCACCGATCAGGTCATGCTTGCGATCCCCGATCATCAAGGTCTGCGTCGGATCCAGCCCCTCCTCGTCCAGTAGGTGGCGAATCAGTTCCACCTTGTTGGTCCGCGTGCCATCGAGCTCACTGCCGTAGATCACCTTGAAGTGATGGTCGAAGGCGAAATGCCGGGCGATTTCACGGGCGAACTCCCAAGGTTTGGAGGTGGCGATGTACAGGGTGCGGCCCTGGCCATTGAGCGCTTGCAGCAACTCGGGCACGCCGTCGAACACCAGGTTTTCGTACAGCCCGGTTACCTTGAAGCGCTCGCGGTAGAAGTTCACCGCTTCCCAGGCCTTGGCCTCGTCGAAGGCATAGAACTGCATGAACGCCTGCAGCAAGGGCGGGCCGATGAAGTGCTCAAGGCGGGTAAGGTCTGGCTCGTCGATGCCCAGCTTGGCCAGGGCGTACTGGATCGAGCGGGTGATGCCCTGGCGCGGGTCGGTCAGGGTGCCGTCGAGGTCGAAGAGGATGTTCTGCTGGTGCATGGTGTTCTCTGCAGTCGGATTCATTCCGGGAGGTCGTAGCCTTCGGCCAGGTGCTGGTCCTTGAGCTTGACGTAGTTGCCGGCGCTGTAGGGGAAGAACGCGTGTTCCTGCTCGCTCAGCAGGCGCACCTGCTTCACCGGGCTGCCCATGTACAGGTAGCCGCTGACCAGGCGTTTGCCGGGTGGCACCAGGCTGCCGGCGCCGATGATCACTTCGTCCTCGACGATGGCGCCGTCCATGATGGTGCTGCCCATGCCGACCAGGATGCGATTGCCCAGGGTACAGCCATGCAGCATGACTTTGTGACCGATGGTCACCTCGTCGCCTATGATCAGTGGGTAGCCATCGGGGTTGAACGGCCCGGCGTGTGTGATGTGCAGCACGCTGCCGTCCTGCACGCTGGTACGCGCGCCGATACGGATCCGGTGCATGTCGCCGCGTACTACGGTCAACGGCCAGATCGAGCTGTCCTCGCCGATCTCGACGTCGCCGATGACCACCGCCGAACGGTCGACGAAGGCCCGTGGTCCCACTTTCGGCGTGTGTTCCCGAAACGTGCGGATGGCCATGATAGTGTTCCTCTGCAATGCCGATAGGCAGGCTGCCTGCTGCGGTCGGCGTCGATTGTAATTAAGATGGTCCCGTGTTTCTCCTGCCAAGGTACCCGAACCGTGAGTGCGAACAACCCGCTGCTGCAGTCCCATGATCTGCCGCCCTTCTCGGCGATCCGCGCCGAGCATGTGCTGCCGGCGATCGAGCAGATCCTCGCCGACAACCGCAAGGCCATCGCCGAGATCCTTGAGAAGCAGGGCAAGAACCCGACCTGGGCCGGCCTGGTGCTGGCAATGGACGAACTCAACGACCGCCTGGGCGCCGCCTGGAGCCCGGTCAGCCACCTCAACGCGGTGTGCAACAGCCAGGAACTGCGCGAGGCCTACGAGTCGTGCCTGCCGGCCCTGAGCGCCTATTCCACCGAACTGGGCCAGAACCGTGCCCTGTTCGAAGCTTATGAAGCCCTGGCCGCCAGCCCTGAAGCCGCCAGCTTCGACGTGGCGCAGAAAACCATCATCGACCACGCCCTGCGCGATTTCCGCCTGTCGGGCATCGACTTGCCGGCCGACAAGCAGCAGCGCTACGCCGAGGTGCAGAGCAAGCTCAGCGAACTGGGCAGCCGCTTCTCCAACCAACTGCTCGACGCCACCCAGGCCTGGACCAAGCACGTCACCGACGAAGCCGCGCTGGCCGGCCTGACCGACTCGGCCAAGGCGCAGATGGCCGCCGCAGCGCAGGCCAAGGGCCTGGACGGCTGGCTGATCACCCTGGAGTTCCCCAGCTACTACGCAGTGATGACCTACGCCAGCGACCGCGCACTGCGCGAAGAGGTGTATGCCGCCTACTGCACCCGTGCCTCCGACCAGGGCCCGAACGCCGGCCAGTTCGACAATGGCCCGGTGATGGAAGAGATCCTCGACCTGCGCCAGGAGCTGGCCGGGCTGCTGGGTTACAAGAACTTCGCCGAGCTGAGCCTGGCCACCAAGATGGCCGAGTCCAGCGACCAGGTGCTGAGTTTCCTGCGCGACCTGGCCAAGCGTTCCAAGCCATTCGCCGCCCAGGACCTGGAGCAGCTCAAGGCCTATGCCGCCGAGCAGGGCACCGCCGAGCTGGCCAGCTGGGACGCCGGGTACTTCGGCGAGAAGCTGCGCGAGCAGCGCTACAGCGTGTCCCAGGAAGCGTTGCGCGCCTACTTCCCGATCGACAAGGTGCTGTCCGGCCTGTTCGTCATCGTGCAACGCCTGTACGGCATCGAGATCAACGAGCTCAAGGGCTTCGACAGCTGGCACCCGGACGTGCGCCTGTTCGAGATCAAGGAAAACGGCCAGCACGTCGGCCGTTTTTTCTTCGACCTCTATGCCCGCGCCAACAAGCGTGGCGGTGCCTGGATGGATGGCGCCCGCGACCATCGCCGCACCGCCAATGGCAGCCTGCAGAGCCCGGTGGCCAACCTGGTGTGCAACTTCACCCCGGCCACGCCCGGCAAGCCCGCGCTGCTCACCCACGACGAAGTCACCACCCTGTTCCACGAGTTCGGTCACGGCCTGCACCACCTGCTGACCCGTATCGAGCATGCCGGCGTGTCCGGCATCAACGGCGTGGCCTGGGATGCGGTGGAGCTGCCGAGCCAGTTCATGGAGAACTGGTGCTGGGAGCCCGAGGGCCTGGCGCTGATCTCCGGCCACTACGAGACCGGTGAGGCATTGCCCCAGGACCTGCTGGACAAGATGCTCGCGGCGAAGAACTTCCAGTCCGGCATGATGATGGTGCGCCAGCTGGAGTTCTCGCTGTTCGACTTCGAGCTGCACGCCACCCATGGCGACGGCCGCAGCGTGCTGCAGGTGCTCGAGGGCGTGCGTGACGAGGTCTCGGTGATGCGTCCGCCGGCCTACAACCGCTTCCCCAACAGCTTCGCGCACATCTTCGCCGGCGGTTATGCGGCGGGTTACTACAGCTACAAGTGGGCCGAAGTGCTGTCGGCCGACGCCTTCTCGCGCTTTGAGGAAGAAGGTGTGCTCAACGCCGAGACCGGTCGCGCCTTCCGCGAAGCCATCCTGGCCCTTGGCGGTTCCCGAGAGCCGATGGTGCTGTTCGTCGACTTCCGTGGCCGCGAGCCTTCCATCGATGCATTGTTGCGCCACAGCGGCCTCACCGAGGACGCTGTGGCATGAGTGAGGTAGCCTTGAGCAAGAGCAAGCGACGCTTCATCGCCGGGGCGGTATGCCCGGCATGCAGCGAGATGGACAAGCTGATGATGTGGAACGAGGACGGCGTGCCGCACCGTGAGTGCGTGGCCTGCGGGTTCACTGACACCCTGAACGAACAAGGCCTGTCGGTACCCAGCGAGCTCGGCACCCGGGTCAATCACCTGGCGCCGAAAGCGCCGCCGGCCAAGGTGCAGACCGTGCAGTTCTTCCCCAATCCGAAGCTGAAGAAGCCTTCGGAATAACGACCTTTCGGGCGCCCTCGGGACGCTCTTTGGGGGCAGGGTAGATATTGCTGCCTGTCCCGCTTGGGTGGGTCACTAAGGTGTAGGTCCTTTGACCCGCACCGAGATGCACGATGACCCATCCATTTGTTTTTCTTCCTGGCGGGCTGCTTGATTACGCGTCGTTGCGGCCCGAGCAGCTCGAACCGGCTGTTCGTCAGATTCATGATGCCAACCTGGTAGCGCTTGAGCGGATCGTTGCCGATCAGGCGCATTTTCCTGGATGGAATGACCTGGTCCTGGCAATCGAGCGGCTCGACCAGCGGCTGGAGGACACTTTTCACTCACTGGTCCCCCTCGCTTACGAGGGCGAGGATTGGGCCGATGCCGTGCATGCCTGCCATGGTTTGCTCGGCGGCTGGAAGCGGTCTAAGCATGAATATCCGGGGCTGTTGCAGGCCTATCAACGCATCGACGAGGCGACACTCGACACTGAGCAACGTGTGGTGCTGTCGAGGATTCTCAGGGACTTTCGCCTGGGTGGCTTTCAACTGGGTGGCGCTGAACGAGCCCAATTGCGCGCGACCGAAGCCGCCATAAGCGGGCTCGAACGGCAGTTCATGGACAATCTCAGCGGCGCCCGAAGTGCCGGTGCACGTTTGTTGTCCGATGAATCGCAATTGAGTGGCCTTGACGGACCCCAACGGCAGCGCCTGAGTGACAAAGCCCGGGAAGAGGAGCTGGATGGCTGGCTGATCGACCTGGGGGAAACGACCGTCGAGGCGATTCTCGAATCGGCTGATGATCGCTCGCTGCGTGCCTGGATCTACCGTGCTTCCCGGTCACTGGCGACGGACCCTGACCACGACAATGCCCAGGTAATGCAAGCGCTGTTGCGTTTGCGACACGAGCGGGCCCAGCTGCTGGGCTTGTCCAACGCTGCCGAGTTCGGGCTCGAGCTGAAAGCTGCTCGTACCACAAGCGAGGTCGAAGCATTCATCAAGGGTCTGATCGAAGAGAACCGTCCCAGGCTGCAGGCCGACCTCGAGGAACTGCAGGAGCGGGCTGACCAATTGGGTATGGGGACGCTTGAGCCTTCGGATATCGCTTATCTGACCAGGCAACTCAGGGACGATGCTGTCGCCGGGCTGCAACTGCGTGATCGCTTCCCACTCGATACAGCCCTGACCGCTTTGCGCGAGCTGCACGAACGATTGTTCGATATCCGCATGGTGCCGCGTGCCGTCGCGGTCTGGCACGCAGATGTGCAAGTGCTGGAGGTACGCGAACAGGGTAGCGTCCTGGGGTACATCTACCTCGACCTTCACGCGCGTCCTGGCAAATTGTCCTGGCCGTACTGCTACCCCATGCGTCAGCGCCATGTCGATGCCGACGGTGCGATGACATTGCCAACCACACTGCTGTCGTGCTCCTTCGCACACGGCCCCGATGGGTTTACGTCGCACCTTGGCCACAGCGATTTGTGCAAGCTCCACCATGAGTTCGGCCATGCGCTGCACCAGATTCTCGTGACCCATCGTCACCGTCGCCTCAATCGCACCTTGCCGGCGATGCTCGGCCCGGACAGCTGTGAGTTCGTTGGCATCCTGTTCGAGCAATGGTGCTGGTCCGCACCGGCTCTGCAAGGCGTCACTGCCCTCATGGCGGATACTGCCCCGGTTCCCCTGGAAGCCTTGCGGCGCTGGCTGGCGAGCCGACGGCGGCTGCGAGGCGTGGCCGAGGCCGAGAAGCTGCGTCGTGCCTGGTTCGATTTCATCGCGCATCGCGATAGGGATGCACGTCTCGACCTGCAAGACCTGGCGCGCCAGGCCAGCCATCTGGTCGGGCTCACTGCGGCGTTCGCGCAGGAGCGTTTCGTCGAGTCTTTCGATTATCTGGTGACAGGTTATGAGGCCGGGTACTACAGCTACAAATGGGCCCAGGCGCATGCCATCGATGCGTTCACCCGCTTCGAGGAACAAGGTGTCGATCAGCGGGAGGTCGCGCGGATAATGCGGCGGGAACTCATGACCAAGATTGCTTTGCGCGGGCTTTCCGCTTCATTCAACGCGTTTGTCGGCAGGGGGCTTTCCCTGGCAGCATACCGTGACTGGCATCAGCCTGCCTGACGGTACTGGTTATCGATGACGACTCATTGTACTGTACAAAAATACAGTAAATGGGTTGTCGTCATGTCTACTCCTCCCATCCGCGGCCGCGGCACCGCCAGCAACCCGCACAACCGTTTCGCCCCGAGTCGTGCGGTGGCCGAGGATGACGGGTGGTACCAGGAGGTGCCGATAACCCAGGGCACCGAGGTACGGATCGGGGTGGCGAAGACCATCATCGCCCGCAATACCTCCCCTGACCTGCCCTTCGACCGCTCCATAAATCCGTATCGCGGTTGCGAGCATGGCTGCATCTACTGTTACGCCCGTCCCAGCCACGCCTACTGGGACCTCTCCCCCGGCCTGGACTTCGAAACCAAGCTGATCGCCAAGACCAACGCCGCCGAGGTGCTCGAGCAGCAGTTGAGCAAGCCTGGCTACGTCTGTGCGCCGATCAACCTGGGGTCCAACACTGACCCTTATCAGCCCATCGAGCGCGAACAACAGCTGACCCGGCGCCTGCTCGAAGTTCTGCTGCGCTACCGCCACCCAGTGACCATTGTCACCAAGGGCTCGCTGGTGCTGCGCGACCTGGACCTGTTGAGCGAGCTGGCCAGCCAGCGCCTGGCGCGGGTGATGATCAGCCTCACCACCCTGGACGATGAGCTCAAGCGCACCCTCGAACCACGTGCGGCCGCTCCAAAGGCGCGCCTGCGCGCTATTCGCGTGCTGCGTGAGGCCGGTGTGCCGGTGGGCGTGCTGTGCTCGCCGATGATCCCGATGATCAATGACAGCGAACTGGAGCACCTGTTGCAGGCGGCGAAGGAAGCCGGCGCGCAGAGCGCGGCGTACATGATGCTGCGCTTGCCGCTGGAGGTGGCGCCGTTGTTCGAGCAGTGGCTGCACGATCACTACCCACAGCGGGCCGCGCATGTGCTGAGCCTGATTCGTCAGAGCCGGGGCGGTGAACTGTACGACAGCCGCTTCGGTGCGCGGATGCGCGGTGAAGGGGTATTCGCGGACTTGCTGGAGCAGCGCTTTCGCAAGGCGGCCAGGCGGCTGGGGTTCGAAGGGCGTGAGGAGTTGGCGCTGGACTGCAGCGCATTCTGTCCTCCCGGTGCTCAGATGGCGCTGTTCTAGCCAGCGGCTCGTTCAATCGGGAAGTCGAGCTCTATAAGTACAACTAAAGCAACCCAACAATTTCACTCATGCAGCTTGGCATCTGATGCTTTTTTGCTATTATCCAGTTCTCCCCTCTCCTATCCAGAACGCCCGTTCTAGAGCCTGCGCAATTAAGTTTCAGTTAAGTTTCCTACGCTAGCGTGAGTCATGAGTCAGCGGTGACTGTGATTATTTACCCGTGCGCGTCATCTAAATCCCCGCGTCACCCTGATCTTTCCCCGGTAACATGGAATTCACTTTCAAACCGTCCAGAGGATGAATCATGCCCGTCAAGGACCCATCCAAGGTTGTCCCGGCCGCACCCGCCGAAAGCGCCGATGCCGCCCTCAAGCATATCGTCGACGGCTTCCTGCGGTTCCACACCGAAGTCTTCCCCGAGCAGCAAGAGCTGTTCAAGAAACTGGCCACCGCGCAGAAGCCGCGGGCCATGTTCATCACCTGCGCCGATTCGCGCATCGTCCCTGAGCTGATCACCCAGAGCTCGCCCGGCGATCTGTTCGTCACCCGTAACGTCGGTAACGTAGTACCGCCGTACGGGCAGATGAACGGCGGTGTGTCGAGCGCCATCGAGTACGCGGTGCTGGCCCTGGGCGTGCACCACATCATCGTCTGCGGTCACTCCGACTGCGGCGCCATGCGCGCGGTGCTCAACCCGCAATCGCTGGCCAAGATGCCGACCGTCTCCGCCTGGCTGCGCCATGCCGAAGTGGCTCGGACCGTGATCGAAGACAACTGCTCCTGCGGCAGCGAGCACGAAAGCATGCAGCTGCTGACCAAGGAAAACGTCATCGCCCAGCTGCACCACCTGCGCACCCATCCTTCGGTCGCCTCGCGCCTGGCGGCCGGCCAGTTGCACATCCATGGCTGGATCTACGACATCGAAACCAGCCAGATCGAAGCCTACGATGCCGCCAGCGACCGCTTCCTGCCGCTGACCGCAGGCGAGTCGATCCCTTCTGCCACACCGAGAGGCCGCTACTAAGCGACCCCAACACGCTGAACAAGCCTTGATTGCCGGCTGCACCCGATGGGTGCGGCGCGGCCTTCGCCTGCCTTGAATCTTCCTGAATGCCGTGCCGGCAGACCCGCTGGCGGCCCACGCCTGCGCGTCGTTCAGGCTTCCCCGTGCTAGCGGCCAGCGGAATGGCCGTGAATCTAGAAAGGAGCTACATGGTGAACATGACACAGATAAAGGCGGCCATGCCGCGTGAGTTGCTGGCTTCGGTGGTGGTCTTCCTGGTAGCCCTGCCCTTGTGCATGGGTATCGCCATCGCCTCGGGCATGCCGCCCGCAAAAGGGCTGATCACCGGGATCATCGGTGGCATCGTCGTGGGCTTCCTCGCCGGTTCTCCGTTGCAGGTGAGCGGCCCGGCGGCGGGCCTGGCGGTGCTGGTGTTCGAGCTGGTGCGCCAGCATGGCGTGGCCATGCTCGGGCCGATCCTGCTGTTGGCCGGCCTGCTGCAACTGCTGGCCGGGCGCTTGCGCCTGGGCTGCTGGTTCCGGGTCACCGCACCAGCGGTGGTATACGGCATGCTTGCCGGGATCGGCGTGCTGATCGTGCTGTCCCAAGTGCACGTGATGTTCGACACGGCGCCCCAGCCATCGGGCGTGGACAACCTGCTGGGCTTCCCGGCGACGCTGGCCTCGGCCCTGCCGCTGGAAAGCGCAGGCGCCGGTTGGCAGGCCGGCGCGTTGGGCCTGGGCACCATCGCCATCATGTGGGGCTGGGAGCGCTGGCGCCCGCAACGCCTGCGCTTCATTCCCGGTGCCTTGCTCGGTGTGGCGGCAATGACCGCTGTCAGCTTGTGGCTGGCTCTGCCGGTCAACCGCGTGCAGGTACCTGCGGACCTGTCCGAGGCCATTGACTGGCTGCGCCCCGACGACCTGCTCAAGCTGGCCGACCCGACCCTATTGGTGGCGGCCTTCGCCCTGGCCTTCATCGCCAGCGCCGAGACCTTGTTGTCCGCGGCGGCAGTCGATCGCATGCACAGTGGCCAGCGCTCGGATTTCGACCGAGAGCTGTCGGCGCAGGGTATCGGCAACATGCTCTGCGGCGTGCTCGGCGCATTGCCGATGACCGGTGTGATCGTACGCAGTTCGGCCAATGTCCAGGCCGGTGCGCAGACCCGCGCCTCGGCGATCCTGCATGGCCTGTGGTTGTTGGCGTTCGTCGTGGCGCTGAGCAGTGTGCTGCAGCAGATCCCGGTGGCCAGCCTGGCCGGGGTGTTGGTCTACACCGGCGTGAAACTGGTGGACTTCAAGGCGTTCCGCGGCCTGGGCCGCTACGGGCGGATGCCGATGTTCACCTATGCGGCGACGGCCCTGGCAATCATCTTTACCGACTTGCTGACCGGCGTGCTGCTGGGCTTTGCCCTGACCCTGCTGAAACTGGCGCTGAAGGCGGCGCGGTTGAAGATCAACCTGGTGGCGCTGGACGAGCCGGGGCACATGGAGCTTCGCCTTGGCGGCGCGGCCACCTTCCTCAAGGTGCCGGCGCTGACCCAGGTGCTGGATTCCGTGCCGGAGGGAACCACGCTGCACGTGCCGCTCGGCAACCTGAGCTATATCGACCATTCCTGCCTGGAACTGCTGGAGGACTGGGGCCGCAGCGGCGCGGCCAAGGGCTCGCGGCTGGTGCTGGAGCAGCGGCGTCTGAAGCGGCGGGTCGAGGGAAGGTTGCGGACTACGGCGGGGGTTGGCGCTTAGGGTAAGTCTGTAGCGGCCTATCGTGGGGCAAGCCCACTCCCATGATCGAGTTCGTGAGAGCGGGCTTGCCCCGTGATAGGGTCGGATCAGGTCAACTCAGGCCGACTGGCTCAACTCCACGCCCAGCTGGCGCGACAGGCATGGCCAGCGTTTCCAGGCCTCTCCGGTTTCCGGGTTCGACAGCTTGTCGCGATAGTGCTCGACTGACTCCACGGCAAAGCTCTCGTCATCGAGCATCTCGTCCACCGAGTGATGCACCACCTCATCCAGCTGGTTGGCGAAGGTCTCGCCGATCAGCTGGTGGGCGATCAGGTTGGCGACCGTGGTATCCACCGGAATCAGCGGCTGCTGGAAATGGCGGATATACAGGTCGTTGACCTCCTCGACCAAGCGATGCGCCAGGTAGGCCTCGTCCAACAGGCAGTCCAGCCCGACCTGCCCCGCCATCACGCTCGGTGGCTGCAGGAAATAGGCCTCGGCAATCTTCAGCACTGGCTTGATCTGCGATTCGATGCCGGCCTCGAGGGCCACGGTGTGCGCGGCTTCGAGCAGTTCTGGAACCTCGTTGATATAGGCGCCGACGAAGCGGGCCAAAGTACCCTGGGCGTCCTGCTGGGGTAGGTGAATCGAAGGGTGCAGGTGTGGCAGTTGCTTCTCGAGACGGTTTTTCAGTTGGCCTGTGCGGCTCTCATGTTGATGGGCGTTTTCGATCTGCTCGCGTACAGCAGCGATGTTCATGACAACTCCAGGGACAAGGCGTTACAAACGGAAGACACTAAGTTAGCTTGCTTACGAGAATCGCTAAGACGCATTTGTTATATCTCTGAGGCACGTGTAGGAAATTGGCTATATCAATGTGCCATTATTGTGTCCCGGCCCAGTATCCATGGGCCTTTCAGCGCAAACGTTTGGTTGCGTGAAGATCATTTCAGTCCCTGCGTTGCGCCCCATTCGTCGGTGTCTATACTCCGCTTGAAACGTGATTCGTTGATGAGGCCCGACTGCCTTAAGCAGGGGGCTCGGTCGTCGAAGCCAGGCAGTCTTGGCCACCGTTCCCCCCTTTGTCGTAGCAGGTCGTCCACGCCTCCGGGACTACAAGAACGATAAGGGGAACCCGCAATGATGCGACATCCACATGTCTGGATGGGCCTGTTGCTGTGGTCATTGTTTGGTCAGGCACAGGCAGCATGGACGGTGAACATGGCGCCCGGGGCGACGGAAGTCTCCCACGCGGTGTTCGACCTGCACATGACCATCTTCTGGATCTGCGTGATCATTGGCATCGTGGTGTTCGGCGCGATGTTCTGGTCGATGGTCGTCCACCGCCGTTCCACCGGGCAGCAGGCCGCGCACTTCCACGAGCATACCTGGGTCGAGATCCTCTGGACCGTCGTGCCCTTCCTGATCCTCGTGGCCATGGCCATCCCGGCCACCAAGACCCTGATCGACATCTACGACGCCAGCGACTCGGACATCGATATCCAGGTCACCGGCTACCAGTGGAAGTGGCACTACAAGTACCTGGGCCAGGACGTCGAGTTCTTCAGCAACCTGGCCACCCCCGCCGAGCAGATCCACAACAATTCACCGAAGGACGAGCACTACCTGCTCGAAGTCGACCAGCCGCTGGTGCTGCCGGTGGGCGCCAAGGTGCGCTTCCTGGTGACCGCCGCCGACGTCATCCATTCCTGGTGGGTGCCGGCCTTCGCGGTCAAGCGTGATGCCATCCCCGGCTTCGTCAACGAAGCCTGGACCCGGGTCGAGAAGCCCGGGATCTACCGTGGCCAGTGCACCGAACTGTGCGGCAAGGACCACGGCTTCATGCCGGTGGTGGTCGAAGTGAAATCCAAGGCCGACTACGACACCTGGCTCGGCGAGCGCAAGGCCGAGGCGGCCAAGCTCAAGGAGCTGACCAGCAAGGAATGGACCCTCGAAGAGCTGGTGGCGCGTGGCGACAAGGTCTACCACACCACCTGCGTGGCCTGTCACCAGGCCGAAGGCCAGGGGTTGCCGCCGATGTTCCCTGCCCTCAAGGGCTCGAAGATCGCCACCGGGCCCAAGGAAGCGCACCTGGGCATCGTCTTCCACGGCAAGCCGGGCACCGCCATGGCGGCATTCGGCAAGCAGCTTTCGGAAGTCGATATCGCCGCGGTGGTCACCTACGAGCGCAACGCCTGGGGCAACAACAAGGGCGACATGGTCACGCCGAAGGACGTGCTGGCGCTCAAGCAGGCCGAAGCGCAATGAGCCGGGCTACCCGCGGCAGTCAGTGGATTGCAGGAGACAGGACATGAGTGCAGTGATCGACGACCACGCCCACGGTCATGAACATGCCCACGGCCCGGCCAAGGGCCTGATGCGCTGGGTGCTGACCACCAACCACAAGGACATCGGCACGATGTACCTGTGGTTCGCCTTCACCATGTTCCTGCTTGGCGGCTCGTTCGCCATGGTGATCCGCGCCGAGCTGTTCCAGCCCGGCCTGCAGATCGTCGAGCCGGCATTCTTCAACCAGATGACCACCATGCACGGGCTGATCATGGTGTTCGGCGCGGTGATGCCGGCCTTCGTCGGCCTGGCCAACTGGATGATCCCGCTGATGATCGGCGCGCCCGACATGGCCCTGCCGCGGATGAACAACTTCAGCTTCTGGCTGCTGCCAGCGGCGTTCCTGCTGCTGGTCTCGACCCTGTTCAGCCCCGGTGGCGGGCCGAACTTCGGCTGGACCTTCTATGCCCCGCTGTCGACCACTTACGCCCCGGCCAGCGTGACCTTCTTCATTTTCGCCATCCACCTGATGGGTATCAGCTCGATCATGGGCGCGATCAACGTGATCGCCACCATCCTCAACCTGCGCGCCCCCGGCATGACCTTGATGAAAATGCCGCTGTTCGTCTGGACCTGGCTGATCACCGCGTTCCTGCTGATCGCGGTGATGCCGGTACTGGCCGGCGTGGTGACCATGATGCTGATGGACATCCATTTCGGCACCAGCTTCTTCAGCGCCGCCGGCGGCGGTGACCCGGTGTTGTTCCAGCATGTGTTCTGGTTCTTCGGTCACCCCGAGGTTTACATCATGATCCTGCCGGCCTTCGGCGCGGTCAGCTCGATCATCCCGGCGTTTTCGCGCAAGCCGCTGTTCGGCTACACCTCGATGGTCTACGCCACCGGAGCCATCGCCTTCCTGTCGTTCATCGTCTGGGCCCACCACATGTTCGTGGTCGGCATCCCGGTGGTGGGCGAGCTGTTCTTCATGTACGCCACCATGCTGATCGCCGTACCCACCGGGGTGAAGGTATTCAACTGGGTCAGCACCATGTGGGAAGGCTCGCTGACCTTCGAGACGCCGATGCTGTTCGCCATCGCCTTCGTCATCCTGTTCACCATCGGCGGCTTCTCCGGGCTGATGCTGGCCATCGCGCCTGCGGACTTCCAGTACCACGACACCTACTTCGTGGTGGCGCACTTCCACTACGTGCTGGTGCCCGGGGCGATCTTCGGCATCTTTGCCTCAGCCTACTACTGGCTGCCGAAATGGACCGGGCACATGTACGACGAAACCTTGGGCAAGCTGCACTTCTGGCTGTCGTTCGTCGGCATGAACCTGGCCTTCTTCCCCATGCATTTCGTCGGCCTGGCCGGCATGCCCCGGCGCATCCCCGACTACAACCTGCAGTTCGCCGACTTCAACATGGTCTCGTCGATCGGCGCCTTCATGTTCGGCGCCACGCAGATCTTCTTCCTGTTCATCGTCATCAAGTGCATTCGCGGTGGCGCACCGGCACCAGCCAAACCCTGGGACGGCGCCGAGGGGCTCGAGTGGTCGATCCCTTCACCAGCGCCTTACCACACCTTCCAGACACCGCCGGAAGTGAAGTAGGAGCCTGCCCATGGACGGCTTGTCGCTCAAGCGCCTGGTCAGTCGCCTGCTGATGCTGACCGTGGTGATGTTCGCCTTCGGCTTTGCCCTGGTGCCGATCTACGACGTGATGTGCAAGGCCTTCGGTATCAATGGCAAGACCGGCGGGCAGTACGCGGGCACCCAGGTGAGCGACCCGACCCGTTCGGTGCGGGTGCAGTTCATGTCGACCAATGCCGGCGACATGAGCTGGGAGTTCCACTCCACCGCCGACCAGATCGAGGTCAACCCGGGGGCGGTGAACCAGATGATCTTCGTGGCCCGCAACCCGACCAACCAGCCCATGAGCGCCCAGGCCATCCCCAGCATCACCCCTGCCGAGGCCGCGGCGTACTTTCACAAGACCGAGTGCTTCTGTTTCACCCAGCAGGTCCTGCAGCCGGGCGAGCGCATCGAGATGCCGGTGCGCTTCATCGTCGACCGCGACCTGCCGGAGTCGGTGAAACACCTGACCCTGGCCTACACCCTGTTCGACATCACCGCTCGCCACCCCCCGGTCGCCCACGCCGCGACCGAGGGCGCCCGCTGAGGGAAGGAGATACATCATGGCAAGCCACGAGCATTACTACGTACCGGCGCAGAGCAAGTGGCCGATCATTGCCACGATCGGCATGTTCATCACCGTGTTCGGGCTCGGCACCTGGTTCAACGACCTCAAGGCCGGCCACCCGGAGTCCCATGGGCCGCTGATCTTCTTCGTCGGCGCGCTTTTCCTGGCCTACATGCTGTTCGGCTGGTTCGGCGCGGTGGTCAAGGAAAGCCACGCCGGGCTCTACAGCGCGCAGATGGACCGCTCGTTCCGCTGGGGCATGAGCTGGTTCATCTTCTCCGAGGTGATGTTCTTCCTGGCTTTCTTCGGCGCGCTGTTCTACGTGCGGGTGCTGGCCGGGCCGTGGCTGGGGGGCGACGGGGCCAAGGGTGTGACGCACATGCTCTGGCCCAACTTCGAGTTCGTCTGGCCGCTGCTGCACACACCGGACCCGAAACTGTTCCCACCGCCCAAGGAGGTTATAGATCCGTGGCACCTGCCGCTGATCAATACCATCCTGCTGGTGAGCTCCAGTGTGACCGTGACCATCGCACACCACGCCCTGCGCAAGGGGCACCGCGGCACGCTGAAGCTGTGGCTGGGGCTGACGATCCTGCTGGGGCTGGCGTTCCTCGCCCTGCAGGCCTACGAGTACCACGAGGCCTACAACAAACTCGGGCTGACCCTGGGCTCGGGCATCTATGGCGCGACGTTCTTCATGCTGACCGGGTTCCATGGCGCGCACGTGACGTTGGGCACGCTGATCCTGTTCGTGATGTTCTGCCGGGTGTTGCGCGGGCACTTCGAGCCGGACAAACACTTCGGTTTCGAGGCGGCGAGCTGGTACTGGCACTTCGTCGATGTGGTGTGGGTGGGGCTGTTCATCTTCGTGTATGTGCTTTGAACACGGTGGGAACACTTAGAAAGGTGCGTGCGACACCAGTTGCCCACTGATCAGGCCCCAGGCCACCAGGGCGATGGTCAGGGTGGCGAGGGCGACGCGCACGGTAAGGGCCTTGAGCAGGCGGGTCGACTGGTCGTCGTCCTTGACCAGGAACACCAGGCCACTGAACAGGCTGGCGATGGTGGCCAGCAGCATCAGGACAATTGCGGCCTTGAGCATGGCGAAACTCCGGGGGATGCGGTGATGGATACAAGTATAGCGCTCGACCTCACGAGGCCCTGGTGAAGCCTTTTCGCCCAGGCCTGGTACCGACCCTGGTGGTGCTTGCGCTGCTGCCGGGGTTGATCGCGCTCGGCTGCTGGCAACTGCGGCGCGCCGACGAAAAGCGTGACCTGCTGGCTACCTACACCGAGCGCCAGATCGAGGCGCCGGTCACCGCTGACCGGTTGCGCCAGCTGCCGGACCCGGCGTTCTACCCCGTGCACCTGTATGGCCGGTTCGATGCCGGTCACAGCCTGCTGCTGGACAACCAGATGCGCGACGGCAAGGCCGGCGTCGAGCTGTTGCAGCCCTTCCACGACCAGGCCAGCGGCCTGTGGTTGCTGGTCAATCGCGGCTGGCTGCCGTGGCCCGACCGCCGCGTGCCGGTGCGCTTCGACACGCCGAGCCAGGCGCTGGCGCTGGACGCCACGGTCTACGTGCCGCCGGGCAAGACCTTCCAACTGCACCCGGACAACCCCGACGGACAGTGGCCGCAACTGCTGACGGCAATCGAACCGGCCGGGCTCTGGCAGCAGCTGGGCCGTGACGGCTTTGCTCAGGAACTACGCCTGCAGCCAGGCCCTGCCGCCTACCGCCTGGACTGGCCGGTGGTCGCCATGGGCCCGGAAAAGCACCAGGGCTACGCCGTGCAGTGGTTCGCCCTGGCCAGCGCGCTGGTCCTGCTCTACCTGTATTTCGGCTGGCATCACAACGACAAGGAGAACCGCCATGGCCGCCGCCACGAGTCCACTGGACGTGCCTGACCGCCGCAAGCCCCGCGGGCGCTTGCAACTGCTGTTGATCCTGTTCGTCGTGCTCGGACCGATGATCCTTGCCACCAGCATGTACAAGCTCAAGTTCTGGGTACCGGAAGGTCGCAGCTATCACGGTGTGATGATCGGCAATGGCGAGGGCCGGGCCGATATCGGCATCGATGCCCAGGACGAGCGTTGGCAGCTGTTGGTCAGCGCTCCGGGCGCCTGTGTCGAGGAATGCCAGCAACTGGTGTACCTGGCCCGGCAGATTCAGGTCGGCCTGGGTCGTGATGCCAGTCGCGCCAGCCATGCCCTGGCGGCGGCCCAGCCGCTGGCCGCCGACTACCAGGCGCTGCTGGGCCGCGAGTACCCGCAGTTGCAACGCTACCCGCTGGATGCCCAGCGCTATATCCAGAAGGTCGGCGACACTGCCCCGCAACTGTGGATCGTCGATCCTCACGGCAACCTGGTGCTGCGCTACGACGCCAAGGTCAAGGGCAAGCATGTGCTGGACGACCTGCGCCACCTGCTCAAGCTGTCCAACATCGGCTAGGAGGCTGCCATGGCCAGACCCGGATTCCGCCTTGCTGTGTTCGCCACGCTGCTGGCGCTGCTGGTCGTGCTGCTCGGCGCCTACACTCGCCTGACTCACGCCGGTCTTGGCTGCCCCGACTGGCCGGGGTGCTACGGCTTCATCAGCGTGCCCAAGACCGATGCCCAACTGGCCCATGCCGAGCTGCACTTCCCTGAGCACCCGGTGGAAGAAGCCAAGGGCTGGGCGGAGATGGTTCATCGTTATTTCGCCGGCACCCTGGCGCTGGTGATCGCACTGCTTGCCTTCCAGGCTGTACGTCGGCATGCCCATGACGGCCAGCCCTACCGCCTGCCGGTGTTGCTGCTGGGGGTGGTGCTGGCCCAGGCGGCGTTCGGCATGTGGACCGTGACACTGAAACTGTGGCCCCAGGTGGTGACCGCGCACCTGCTTGGCGGTTTCACCACGGTGAGCCTGCTTTTCCTGCTATCCCTGCGTCTATCCCGGGCCTTTGCGCCCTTGCCGAAACTGCCGCTTAGCCTACGGCGGATCGCGGCGTTGGCGCTGCTGGTGGTGATCGGCCAGATCGCCCTGGGGGGTTGGGTCAGCGCCAACTACGCGGCGGTGGCCTGCATCGACCTGCCTACCTGCCATGGCCAGTGGTGGCCGGCGGCGGACTTCAGCAACGGCTTCCACCTGACCCAGCATGTCGGCCCCAATTACCTGGGCGGGCAACTGGACAGCGATGCGCGCACGGCGATCCATGTCAGCCACCGGCTCGGCGCAATGCTGGTGCTGGCGGTTCTATCGATGCTCGGCTGGAAGCTGCACCGCCATGGCCTGAGCGGCCTGGCGCGCCTGGTATTGCTGGCGCTGGCGCTGCAGTTGGGCCTGGGCATCAGCAACGTATTGTTCCACCTGCCGCTGGGCGTGGCTGTTGCCCACAACGCCGGCGGTGTGCTGCTGCTGCTGAGCATGGTGCTGGTGAACTACCGTATCCGCGTGGTCGACAAGGTTCGCGTGGGCCATGGCTGGCGCCTGACACCGGTGGTCGGGGGGCAACTCACTCATCACATGAGGAACGATTCGTGGCGACGGTTCTGAGCACGGAGCGCCAGCGCGCCGGGTGGCGCGACTATCTGGAACTGACCAAGCCGAAGGTGGTGGTGCTGATGCTGATCACCTCGCTGGTGGGGATGTTTCTCGCCACCCGCGCAGGGGTGGCCTGGAGCGTCCTGCTGTTCGGCAACCTGGGGATTGGCTTGTGCGCGGGGGCGGCGGCGGCGGTCAACCACGTGGTCGATCGCCGCGTCGATGCGCTGATGGCCCGCACCCATAAGCGCCCACTGGCCCAGGGCCGGGTCGCGCCCTTGCCGGCACTGCTGTTCGCCTTGCTGCTGGCCGTGGCAGGTATGGTTTTGCTGCTGGCGTTCACCAACCCCCTCACCGCCTGGCTGACCCTGGCCTCGCTGCTGGGATACGCGGTGCTCTACACCGGCTTTCTCAAGCGAGCCACGCCGCAGAACATCGTGATCGGCGGCCTGGCCGGGGCAGCACCGCCATTGCTGGGCTGGGTGGCGGTCAGCGGGCACCTGGGCGCCGAGCCCCTGCTGCTGGTGCTGATCATCTTCGCCTGGACACCGCCGCACTTCTGGGCCCTTGCGATTCATCGCAAGGAGGAGTACGCAAAAGCTGATATTCCCATGCTACCCGTTACCCATGGCGAGCGTTACACGGCCCTGCATATCCTGCTCTACACCTTGATATTGCTGGCCGTGAGCCTGTTGCCCTACGCCATTCACATGAGCGGCCCGCTGTACCTGGCCTGTGCCCTGGTGCTGGGCCTGCGCTTCCTGCACTGGGCCTGGGTGTTGTACCGTGGCACCCGGCCGCACGCGGCGATCAAGACGTTCAAGTACTCTATCGGCTACCTGTTCGCCCTGTTCATCGCGTTGCTCGTAGACCACTACCTGTTGCTGAACCTATGACCCGAACCCAGAAAACCGTCTTCATCCTCGTTGCCCTGGTCGCGCTGATCATGGGCCTGACCGTCAACAAGGTGCTCAACGACCGTGGTCAGTTGAACCCCACCGAACTGATCGATGCCGGCATCATCCTGCTGCCGCAGAGCCGTACCGTGCCGGACGTGACCATGACCGACCAGGACGGCCAGCCGCTGGTGCTGGACCAGCTCAAGGGCAAGTGGTCATTGCTGTTCTTCGGCTACACCTACTGCCCGGACATCTGCCCGACCACCCTGGCCCAGTTGCGCCAGGTGAAGAGCGAGCTGCCCAAGGAGGCGCTGGAGCGTCTGCAGGTGGTGCTGGTGAGCGTCGACCCGAACCGCGACACGCCGAACCAGCTCAAGCAGTACCTGGGCTATTTCGACAAGGATTTCGTCGGGGTGGCGGGGTCGATCGAGGACACCCAGAAGCTGGCCAACGCCTTGAGCATCCCGTTCATCCCGGCCGATACCAGCAAGCCGGGGTATACCGTGGATCACAGCGGCAACCTGGCGGTGGTCGGGCCTGACGGGCGTCAGCGCGGGTTCATCCGTGCGCCGTTCAACAACCAGAAGCTGGTGGCGCAGTTGCCGGGGCTTGTGAAGCGCGACTGACCGTTGAAATGAGTCGCGGGGCAAGCCCGCTCCCACGCCGGACATAACTTGCGTTGGAGCGGGCTTGCCCCGCGATTGGCATTCAATCCTTGGGCCAGCTGCGAAAGAGCCGCAGAGCGTCCCCAGCAGTTCCGAAGTAGCACGCAGGCTATCAGACCTGGTAATTCTACCAGTTGAACGAATGTCTCATCCCTTACAGGCTAGCGCCCGAACCATTAGTTCGGAGTGCCCGAAATGCCATCTACGGACAAAAGCCGAGTTTGCAACACCAGATCTTTGGCGCAGGGCAGTACACATCGCCCCCAGGCGCTGACAATGCTGCTTAGTACCAATCAGCAAGCTTCGCCGCTTTGCGAAACTGATATGAACGGTAGACGTGTTGGAGCCTACACGCCCTACGGGCTGGAAACTGTATTGCAATCGCGCCTGGGCTTCACGGGCCAGTTGAGGTCCACCGAGCTACAAGGCTACTTGCTCGGAAATGGGTACCGCTTGTACAGCACGACATTCATGCGCTTCCATTCACCAGATTCGCTGAGCCCTTTCTTGGAGGGCGGCATCAATTGTTATGTCTACTGCAATGGCGATCCTGTGAATTTCAGCGACCCGACTGGCCATATGCTCAGATCCTCTTCGCCCGGCCGTCATTCAGGAGCGGGTAACACTGCTAGACGAATTTCTGAAAGCGGGATGTCACCTTCCCAGGTGCTGGAGGGAATGATGGCCCACTTTGATCAGCTACCACTCCCTGACACCAATACCGCTCTACAGCCACAACACGCAGTACATGGAGCAAGCTCTCCAAACACAGTAACCGGACCAAGTAGTTCGGCACCACGTCCCAATAGGGAATCAATCAAAGCGTCCATGAAGGCGGCAGTGGAGCAGAGGCTCACGACGGCAACGGCGATACCCATTGAAGTGAATCCAGCCCGTGCGCAGGCAGTTATGGTTGAACTCAGGAGAACTTCAGTGGCTTTGGGCGGTGTTACTGGTTCTTTCGCAGATCCGGCCCAGGGTTTGACGTACAACAATTACCTGGACGCTTTGGCGGTGTTGCGCGGTGGAACAGACAACTAGGCTGAGTTATCAGGTGACAAAACGCAGTCCAGCCTTTGTAGATGCATCGCGGGCAAGCCCACTCCCACAGTTGCAGTGCTAGGGTTGAGCTGGCACTGCAACTGTGGGAGCGGCCCTGGGAATTTCAGCTTAGAACGCAGGAACCACAGCGCCCTTGTACTTCTCGGTAATGAACTGCTTCACCTCAGGCGAGTGCAGGGCCTGTACCAGCTTCTTCACCGCGTCCGCGTCCTTGTTGTCCTCGCGGGTCACCAGGATGTTCACGTACGGAGAGTCCTTGCCTTCGATGGCCAGGGCGTCTTTTTCCGGGTTGAGCTTGGCTTCCAGCGCGTAGTTGGTGTTGATCAGGGCGGCATCGACCTGGGTCAGCACACGCGGGATGGTCGCGGCTTCCAGCTCCCGGAACTTCAGGTTCTTCGGGTTCTCGGCGATGTCCTTGATGGTCGACAGGATGTTCGTGTTGTCCTTGAGCTTGATCACTCCGGCCTTGTCCAGCAGCAGCAGGGCGCGGCCGCCGTTGGTGGCGTCGTTGGGAATGACCACGGCGGCGCCGGAAGGCAGTTTGTCGAGCTCCTTGACCTTGGTCGAGTACACACCCAGCGGCTCGATGTGCACGCCGGCGACGCTTACCAAGTGAGTGCCCTTGGCCTTGTTGAACTCATCCAGGTACGGCTGGTGCTGGAAGAAGTTGGCGTCCAGGCGCTTTTCCGACACCTGCACGTTCGGCTGGATGTAGTCGGTGAACTCCTTGACCTTCAGTTCCACGCCTTCCTTCGCCAGCTGCGGCTTGACGAAGTTGAGGATTTCGGCGTGCGGCACCGGGGTGGCGGCGACCGTCAGGGTCTCGGCGTGGGCCGAGAAGGCCGCTACCGCGGCGACAACAGCAAGCAGCTTCTTCATTGATCACTCCTTGTGAGGGCCGCGATGGCCCCCGAACGGGTCGGCTGGGCCGACCCCATTGGGGTTACTTACGGGAAAAATGCACGACTAGCTTGTCGCCGATCATTTGCAGTACCTGGACCAGAATGACCAGCAGCACCACGGTGACGATCATCACGTCGGTCTGGAAGCGTTGATAGCCGAAACGGATCGACAAGTCACCCAGGCCACCGGCCCCGACCACGCCGGCCATGGCGGTGTAGGACACCAAGGTGATGGCGGTCACGGTGATGGCGGCGATGATGCCCGGCATCGCTTCAGGCAGCACGGCCTTGAAGATGATCTGGCGGGTGGTGGCGCCCATCGACTGGGTCGCCTCGATGATGCCGCGGTCCACCTCACGCAGGGCGGTTTCCACCAGCCGCGCGAAGAACGGCGTGGTCCCCACCACCAGCGGCGGGATGGCACCGGCAACGCCCAGCGAGGTGCCGGTGATCAGCACCGTGATCGGGATCATCACGATCAGCAGGATGATGAACGGCACCGAACGCACGATGTTGACGATGGTCGCCAGCACGGCGTAGACCTTCTTGTGCTCGAACATCTGCCGTGGGCTGAACAGGAACAGCACGACACCCAGTGGCAGGCCCAGCAGGATGATGAAGGCCAGAGAGATGAACAGCATGACCATGGTGTCGTTGGTCGCCTGCCAGATCTCGACCCAGTCGACGTTGGCGAAATAGCTGAGGATGTCCATCAACGCAGTACCTCCATATGTACGTCAGCTGCAGTGAAGCGGGCGAATGCCGCCTCCATGTCTCCACCGATCAGGGCAAGGGTCAGCTGGCCATAGGGAATGTCCTTGATGCGGTCGATGCGCCCGGCAAGGATGCTGTAGTCCACGCCGGTTTCGCGGGCCACGGTGCCCAGCAGCGGCGCGTAGGTGGCGCAGCCCTGGAAGGTCAGGCGCACGATGCGCCCCGGCACATGGGCGAAATCGTCGCGTTGTTCGTTCTCGTCGACCTGCTCGTCTTCCTGGACGAAACGCTTGGTGGTGGCGTGCTGCGGGTGCAGGAACACGTCGGCCACCGGGCCCAGCTCGACGATCTGCCCGGCATCCATCACCGCCACGCGGTCGCAGACCCTGCGAATCACGTCCATCTCGTGGGTGATCAGCACGATGGTCAGCTTCAGCTCGCGGTTGATCTCGGCCAGCAATTGCAGGACCGAGGCCGTGGTCTGCGGGTCCAGGGCGCTGGTGGCCTCGTCGCACAGCAGGATCTTGGGGTTGGTGGACAGGGCGCGGGCGATGCCGACGCGCTGCTTCTGCCCACCCGACAGTTGCGCCGGGTACTTGCGGGCATGCTCGGAAAGGCCGACACGGGCCAGCAGCTCGGTGACGCGCTTGTCGATCTCGCCACGCGACAGCTCGCCCGCCAGCACCAGCGGCAGGGCGACATTGTCGGCGACGGTCTTGGAGGCCAGCAGGTTGAAGTGCTGGAAGATCATGCCGACCTGCTGGCGGAAGCGCCGCAGCTGGTTCGAGTCGAAGGCGGTGACGTCTTCACCGTCGACCACGATCTTGCCGCCGGACGGCTCCTCGAGGCGGTTGATAAGGCGCAGCATGGTGCTCTTGCCGGCACCGGAGTGGCCGATCAGGCCGAACACCTGGCCATCTTCGATGGTCAGGCTGGTCGGGTTCAGGGCCGGGATATCCCTACCGGCGACGCGGTAGGTCTTGTGGACATTTTGAAACTCGATCACTGAGCGAACCTTGTGGGGCGCATGGAATTTGGGTCAGCGGTTAGCCGGGGCGCGCATTTTAGCCTTTTCCCCTGCGTGTTCTTAGCATTTATTTCGTCACGCTCCAATCCAATCGGCATAACGCGACGGTCGGCAATCCGATTGAACGCATTCAAGGGCGGCCCAGTCACTACTTCAACTAGCCCGAATGGGCAGCCTGAAGACTGATGAGGAGAGCCGAAGATGCCCAGCAAGAAGCCCCTGGCGCCGCAGCCGAGCACGGTCGCCGGCACCGACACCCCGGACAAGGCCAACACCAACGCCAAACTGCAGAGCTTGGAAGCGTTTCGCAGTGACGCCAGCGGCCAGGCGTTGCGTACCAACCAGGGGGTGAAGATCGCCGACAACCAGAACAGCCTTAAGGCTGGAGCTCGCGGGCCTTCGCTGCTCGAAGACTTCATCATGCGCGAGAAGATCACCCACTTCGACCATGAGCGCATACCCGAGCGCATCGTCCATGCCCGCGGGACCGGCGCCCATGGCTACTTCCAGAGCTACGGCTGCCATGCCGAACTGACCAAGGCCGGTTTCCTGCAAGATCCCGAGAAAATCACCCCGGTGTTCGTGCGCTTTTCCACCGTGCAGGGTCCACGCGGGTCGGGCGACACGGTGCGCGACGTGCGCGGCTTTGCGGTGAAGTTCTACACCGATGAAGGCAACTTCGATCTGGTCGGCAACAACATGCCGGTGTTCTTCATCCAGGACGCGATCAAGTTCCCCGACTTCGTCCACGCGGTCAAACCCGAACCGCACAACGAGATGCCCACCGGTGGCTCTGCCCACGACACCTTCTGGGACTTCGTTTCGCTGGTGCCGGAATCCGCGCACATGGTCATGTGGGCGATGTCCGACCGGGCCATTCCGCGCAGCCTGCGCATGATGGAAGGCTTTGGCGTGCATACCTTCCGGTTGATCAATGCCCAAGGCGTGGCCAGCTTCGTCAAGTTCCACTGGAAGCCGCGCCAGGGCGTGCACTCTGTGCTGTGGGACGAAGCCCAGAAGCTTGCCGGCAAGGACACCGACTACCACCGCCGCGACCTGTGGGAAGCGATCGAGACCGGTCATTACCCGGAATGGGAGCTGGGCGTGCAGATTGTGCCGGAGGCGGACGAGCACAAGTTCGACTTCGACTTGCTCGACCCGACCAAGATCATTCCCGAGGAGCTGGTGCCGGTAACCCCGCTGGGCAAAATGGTCCTCGACCGCAACCCAGACAACTTCTTTGCCGAGGTGGAGCAGATCGCCTTCTGCCCCGGGCATATCGTGCCGGGCATCGATTTCAGCAACGATCCGTTATTGCAGGGCCGGCTGTTTTCTTACACCGATACCCAGATCAGCCGTCTGGGTGGGCCGAACTTCCATGAGATCCCGATCAACCGTCCTGTTGCGCCCAACCACAGCGGCCAGCGCGATGCGATGCATCGAATGACCATCGACAAGGGTCGGGCGTCCTACGAGCCCAACTCGATCGATGGCGGCTGGCCGAAGGAAACGCCCCCCGCCGCGCAGGATGGCGGTTTCGAAAGTTATCAAGAGCGCATCGACGCTCATAAGATCCGCCAGCGCAGCGAGTCGTTCGGCGATCATTTCTCCCAGGCGCGGCTTTTCTTCCAGAGCATGAGCCCCACCGAACAGCAGCACATCATCAAGGCCTACAGCTTCGAGCTGGGCAAGGTGGAGCGCGAGACGATCCGGGCGCGGGAGGTGAACGAGATCCTGGCCAATATCGACCTCAAGCTGGCAGCTGCCGTGGCGGCCAACCTCGGCTTGCCGGCGCCGAAGGCCGGGACGGTTACGGTCAAGACCAGCAAGCCGGCGCAATCCGAGGCACTGAGCCAGATGAATCACCCCGGTGACATCGGTATCAGTGGGCGCAAGATTGCCATCCTGATGGCTGACGGCGTGGACGATACGAGCGTCGACAAGGTGGTAAAGGCGCTGGAGGCACAGCGTGCGCGTCCGATGCTGCTGGGGGCGACCTCGGCACCGGTCAAGACTGCCGGTGGCAAGCAGCTGCCGGTGGATGCGTCGATGGAGGGGATGCCGTCGGTGATGTTCGACGGCGTGTGGGTGCCGGCGGGCAAGGCTTCGCTGGAGGCGCTGGAAAACAGCGGCGTGGCCAAGCACTTCCTGCTCGAGGCCTACAAGCATCTCAAGCCCATGGGCGTAGCCAGTGAAGGCAAGCTGCTGCTGAACAAGCTGGGGCTCAAGGAGGATGCGGGGCTGCTACTGGGCGATGACCAGAAGGCGTTCGAGGCCTTCTTCAAAGCAGTCGAGGGGCACCGGGTGTGGGCGCGGGAGGCGGCTGCCGAAGCTATTCCTGCTTAATCGAGGGCTGCTCTGCAGCCTATCGCCGCGGTCCGTCCACGACAAGCCGGCTCCCACAGATTGTAGGCGTTCCCTGTGGGAGCCGGCTTGTCGGCGATGAGGCCCGGACAGGTTTATTGCTGATGGGGAATCAACACCACCTGCGCCGGCAATGAACGCTGGATCTCATGCTTCTGCTTCAGCTCGAATCCACTGTCGAGCTTGCGCACCCGCTTCTGCAGAAGGGTCTTGAGCCAAGGCGCATCCTCGGTGCGCGGCACCTGGAACACTACATCGCACTGATAACTCACCACGTCCGCCGCGATATCGTCCAGTTGGCGACGCATGGCGCGGCTATCGGTGGTTTTAAGTGCCACGACGGTGGTCGGCGCGGTGGGGTCGATCACCCGGGCCTTGGGCTTGGACTCGGCAGCCTTGAGCGCCGCTTCGGCCTTTTCCAGTTCGGCCTTGCGGGCCTGGGCCACGGCATCGCCGCCGGTCAGGGCCGGGGCTTGCGGCATCAGCGCGCGGGCGCGGGCCAATGCCGTGGCAGCGGCATTCACATCGCCCTTCTGCAGGACGATCTGGCTACGGCGCAGGTAGGCCTCGGCCAGCTGACGCTGATGCGGTTCGAGGCGGGCATCATCCGGCGCCTGGCCCTGCAAGGCGACCAGTTGATCCTCGGCGGTGGCCAGCTCGTTGCTGGCGATGCTTTGCTCGAGCTGCTGCCAGGCATCGGGCTGGGCAGGCGCCACCGGCTGTTCGGCCGGCTTGCTGGAGCAGGCAGCCAGGAACAGGGAAAACGCGGCAACAAGCAGATAACGTGAGGCGAACGGCTTCATTCCTGCGACTCTCTATTTGCGCAAAAAGCGAGCAAGTCTACACCCAGGTGCGCACGCTCGAAAACTGGTCTTCTCAGACTCGAAAGCTGCGAAAAGGTTGCAGGATGCGCCTGCGCGCACCCTGAAAATTCAGCGTTTCGGCAACGCCAGGCTCAGCAAGAATAGCACTGCCGCACAGACCACGATCGAAGGCCCGGCCGGGGTGTCCTTGAACCAGGACAGCGCCAGGCCCCCGGAGACCGCGGCAACCCCCAGCAGACTGGCGCCCAGGGCCATCTGCTCCGGTGAGCGGGCGTGACGCTGTGCCGCGGCGGCCGGGATGATCAGCAGCGAGGTGATCAGCAGCACACCGACTATCTTCATCGCCACCGCAATCACCACGGCGATCAGCAGCATCAGCGCCAGGCGCAGGCCGGTCACCGGCAAGCCTTCGACCATCGCCAGTTCCTCGTGCACGGTCACCGCCAACAAGGGGCGCCAGAACATCGCCAGCAGCACCAGCACCAAGGTGCTGCCACCGAGGATCCAGGCCAGGTCGGTTGGGCTGATCGCCAACAGGTCGCCGAACAGGTAGGCCATCAGGTCGATGCGCACATCGTGCATGAAGCTCAGCACCACCAGCCCCAGCGACAGCGTGCTGGGGGCGAGGATGCCGAGCAGGGTGTCCGAGGCCAGGGGCTGGCGCTGCTGCAGGGTCACCAGCAGGATCGCCAGCAGCAGGCAGCCAACGGTCACTGCCAGCGCCGGGCTGACATCCAGGGCGAAGCCCAGGGCCACGCCGAGCAGCGCGGCATGGGAAAGGGTGTCGCCGAAATAGGCCATGCGCCGCCACACCACGAACGAGCCCAGGGGGCCGGCGACCAGCGCCAGCGATACACCGGCAAGCAGGGCGTAGAGAAGAAAATCAGCCATGCTTGCAGTGCTCTCCGTGAACATGGGCGCCGGGGGCGATCACCGAACCGTGCAGGTCGTGGCTGTGATCGTGATGGTGGTGGTAGATGGCCAGGCTCGGGGCGTTCTGGCCGAACAGCTCGACGAAGGCCGGATCGTTGCTGACCTGCTCCGGGTGGCCCGAGCAGCACACGTGGCGGTTGAGGCAGACCACCTGGTCGGTGGCACTCATGACCAGGTGCAAGTCGTGGCTGACCATCAGCACGCCGCAGCCGTGGCGGTCGCGCAGGCGGGTGATCAGGTTGTACAGCTCGGTCTGGCCAACCACGTCGACCCCCTGCACCGGTTCGTCGAGTACCAGCAGCTCGGGCTCGCGCAGCAGCGCGCGGGCCAGCAGCACGCGCTGCATCTCGCCACCGGAGATGGTCTGGATCGGGCTGTCGATCACTTGCTCGGCGCCGACTTCCTGCAACGCCGCCAAGGCTGCCGCACGGTCTACACCGGGCACCAGGCGCAGGAAGCGCAGCACCGACAAGGGCAATGTGGCGTCTACCTGGATCTTCTGCGGCATATAGCCGATGCGCAGCCTGGGCTTGCGCCACACCTTGCCGCGATGCGGCTTGAGCAGACCCAGCACGGCGCGCACCAGGGTGGTCTTGCCGGCGCCGTTGGGACCGATCAGGGTAACGATCTGGCCCGGCGCCACCGCCAGGTCGATGCTGTCGAGCACCGCTTCGCCAGCGAAGCTGACGCCGACCTGCTCGAGGCGGATCAGGGCATCGCTCATGCCTTGCCCCGGCAGTTGCCGCACAGGCCGACCACTTCGACGGTTTGCGTCTCGACCGCGAAACCCACGGCATTGGCGCTGCTGACGATGGCGTCGCTGATGCTGTTCTGCTCCAGCTCGATGGCCACGTGACATTCGCGGCAGATGAGGAACTGTCCCTGGTGCGCGTGCTCGGGATGGCTGCAGCCGATAAAGGCATTGAGCGAGGCGATGCGGTGCACCAGGCCGTTTTCCAGAAGGAAGTCCAGGGCGCGATAGACGGTCGGTGGCGCAGCGCGGCGGCCGTCCTGTTCGCTGAGCACGGCGAGGATATCGTAGGCGCCCAGCGGCTTGTGGCTCTGCCACACCAGCTCCAGCACGCGGCGGCGCAGGGCGGTCAGGCGCAGGCCCTGACGGTTGCACAGCGCGTCGGCCTCGGCCAGCGCACTGTGGACGCAATGGGAGTGATCGTGGGGACGGTGGGCCAGCGGCGTGATGGACATGGGCAGCGACGGTTCAGGATGGAGACGTTATTATGTTACCTGTTTCTGACGACCCGAGTATCCACCGTGTCCCGAATCCTTGCCCTCTTTGTCGCTTTCATCGCTTTTTCGGCGCACGCCGACGTGCGTGTGCTGACCAGCATCAAGCCCCTGCAGCAGATCGCCGCCGCCGTCCAGGACGGTGTCGGCAGCCCCGATGTGCTGCTGCCACCGGGCGCCTCCCCGCACAACTACGCACTGCGCCCCTCCGACGTGCGCAAGGTCGCCGATGCCGACCTGCTGTACTGGATCGGCCCGGACATGGAAGGTTTCCTGCCCCGCGTGCTGAAGAGCCGCGCCAAGCCGACCGTGGCCGTGCAGTCGCTGCCGGGCATGCAGTTGCGTCATTTCGGCGAGGACAGCCACTCCCATGATGAGGAAGACCACGACGACCATGACCACGACCACCGCCCGGGCAGTCTCGATGCACACCTGTGGCTGTCGTCGCTGAATGCCCGGGTGATCGCGACGAAGATGGCCGGCGACCTGGCAGCGGCCGACCCGGCCAATGCCCCGCGCTACCAGGCCAACCTCAAGCAGTTCGTCGAGCGCCTGGATGCCCTTGATGCGCGCATCAAGCAGCGTGTGGCGGGGATCGCCGGCAAGCCTTACTTCGTGTTTCACGAGGCGTTCGACTACTTCGAGGCCGCCTATGGCCTGAAGCACACCGGCGTGTTCAGCGTGGCCTCCGAGGTGCAGCCGGGCGCGCAGCACGTTGCCGCCATGCGCAAGCGCTTGCAGGCGGTGGGCAAGACCTGCGTGTTCAGCGAGCCGCCGCTGAGGCCGCGCCTGGCCGAGACGCTGACGGCCGGGTTGCCGGTGCGGTTGGCCGAGTTGGATGCGCTGGGTGGCACCGACAAGGCGGATGGCAAGGGCTATGAGCGCTTGCTGGAGAAGCTCGGTGGCGACCTGGTCGGCTGCTTGGAGCAGCTGTAGGAGCGGCTTCAGCCGCGAAACGGGCGCCACGTTGTGTGGCACCCGCGCCGCGGGTGATCGCGGTGTTATCGCCCTTCAGAGCGCGAACGGCAGCTTCAGCGCCACCTGCTGGCGTTGCGCCAGACGCACTTCGAACTCGCTGGGGTCATGGATCATCACGTCCATCCCGGCGAACGCCTGCGCCGCGATCAGGCGCGACAGCCAGAAGCGCACGCAAGCCACCCGCAGCATCACCGGCCACAGCTCCGCTTCAGCAGCGGTGAACGGTCGCAGTGCCGCGTAGGCGCCCAGCAAGGCCTGGGCCCGCGGCAGGTCGATACCCCCCTGTTCGTCCAGGCACCAGTCGTTCACGGTGATGGCGATGTCATACAGCATTGGCCCGGAGCAGGCGTTGTAGAAGTCGATCAGCCCGGTCAGGTGAGTGCCTTCGAACATCACGTTGTCACGGAACAGGTCGGCGTGCAGGTTGGCCTTGGGCAGGGCGAGGATCTGCGGCTTGTGCGCGGTGATTTCCGCCAGCGCCGGTTGCAGCAGCGCGGTTTGCGCCTGGTTCAGGCTCGGCAGCAGTTCGGCGCCCGATTCCAGCATCCAGTCCAGGCCCCGGTCGGTGCGGCGCTCGATGATGCGCTCGCGGGTGGCCAGGTGAATGTGCGCCAGCAGCTCGCCGACCTGGGCACAGTGCTGGTTGTTCGGCAGCTTGATGTGCTTGCCCGACAGTCGCGGTTGCAGCAGCGCAGGCTTGCCGCACAGTTCGCGCAGGCCATGCCCTTCGCGGTCGCGCAGGGCATAGGGCACGGGCATGTCGGCATCGTGCAGCACGTCGAGCAGTTCGATGAAGAACGGCATGTCTTCAGCCGGCCCACGCTCGATCAGTGTGAGGACGAACTCCCCTTTTTCCAGGCTGACGAAGAAATTGCTGTTCTCGGTACCGGCGGCGATGCCCTGGAAGTCGAGCAGGCGGCCCAGCTCGTATGGCGCCAGAAAGGTTTCCAGCTCAGGCCGGGACACAGGGGTGAAGACTGACATGTTGAAGAATTGCCCATGCGGGCACTTCCGCCGGAAGTGCCTGGTTGATAAGAACGATACGCGTTACTAGCTCACCACTCGAAGATCTTCCAGGACGGAATCAGCATATCCGGCTGGTCGGAACGAATGAAATTGCCTTCGGAGCCATCGGCGCGTACCAGGAAATAAGGTTTGCCGTTCTTCGGCGTGATCTTGATCGCATACAGGAAGCCGTTTTGACGGTACTCCTGGATGGTCTTATCGCCTTCCGTGCGAATGGTTACATCGGGATCGGCCGATGGGGCTTCGTCCGCCGCCTGGGTGACGACTGGCATGGTGGCCAGCAGACCGAGCAGTAACAGGCGATTGAGTGTGCGCATGATAACCTAGTCCTTTTGTCGTCATTGATCCGGTTATTCTAGCGCCGGACCCGTCGAAAAGGTTGATTCTCCTCATGAGCCAAGCGCCCCTCGTCCTGGTGGACGGTTCGTCCTACCTCTACCGCGCCTTTCACGCGCTGCCGCCGCTGACCACCTCCAAAGGCATGCCCACCGGCGCGGTCAAGGGCGTGCTGAACATGCTCAAGAGCCTGCGCAAGCAGTATCCGGACAGCCTGTTCGCAGTGGTCTTCGATGCCAAGGGCGGGACCTTCCGCGATGCCATGTTCGCCGAGTACAAGGCCAACCGCCCGAGCATGCCCGACGACCTGCGGGTGCAGGTGGAACCGCTGCACGCCAGCGTCCGCGCCCTGGGCTACCCGCTGCTGTGCATCGAAGGCGTGGAGGCCGACGACGTGATCGGCACCCTGGCGCGCAGCAGCGCCGCCGCCGGCCGCCCGGTGATCATCTCGACCGGCGACAAGGACATGGCCCAGCTGGTGGACGGCCACGTTACCCTCGTCAATACCATGACCGGTAGCGTGCTCGACGTCGCTGGCGTGCACGAGAAGTTTGGCGTAGGTCCCGAACACATCATCGATTTTCTCGCCCTGATGGGCGACAAGGTCGACAACATTCCCGGCGTGCCGGGCGTTGGCGAGAAGACCGCGGTCGGCTTGTTGACCGGTATCGGTGGTGGCCTGAGCGATGTGTACCAGAACCTGGACAAGGTGCCGGGCCTGGCGATTCGAGGTGCCAAGACCCTCGCCGTCAAACTCGAGGAGCACCGCGACGCGGCCTTCCTCTCCTACGAGCTGGCCACCATCAAGTGCGATGTCGAGCTGGATGTCGAGGTGGACGCCCTGGTCTGCGGCGAGCCGGACCGTGAAGCACTGCTGGCGCTGTACACCGAGATGGAGTTCAAGAGCTGGGTCGCCGAAGTCCAGCGCAGCGCGCCCCAGGCCGGTGATGGCGCCGCTGCCGCCGAGTCTCCTGTGGCTGAGAAGGTCGAGCCAAAGTACGAAACCATCCTCGACCAGGCTCGCTTCGACGCCTGGCTGGAAAAGCTGCGTCAGGCGCCGCTGTTCGCCTTCGATACGGAAACCACTGGCCTGGATGCCCAGCAGGCACAGATCGTCGGCCTGTCGTTCGCCGTCGAGCCCCATGAAGCCGCCTATGTGCCCCTGACTCACGACTACGAAGGCGCTCCGGCCCAGCTGGACCGCGAGCGCGTGCTGCTGGCGCTCAAACCGCTGCTGGAGGATCCGGCCAAGGGCAAGATCGGCCAGAACGCCAAGTACGACATCAGCATCCTGGCCAATGGCAGCCCGGCCATCCACATGCGCGGCGTGGCCTACGACACCATGCTCGAGTCCTACGTGCTCGACTCCACCGCCACCCGTCACGACATGGATAGCTTGGCGCAGAAGTACCTGGACCACACTACCATCGCCTTCGAGGATATCGCCGGCAAGGGCGCCAAGCAGCTGACCTTCAACCAGATCTCGCTGGAAAAGGCCGGCCCCTACGCCGCCGAGGATGCCGATATCACCCTGCGTCTGCACCATGCGCTGCAGACGCGCCTGGCCCAGACGCCCAGCGTGCTGCCGGTGCTGATGGATATCGAGATGCCGCTGGTGCCGGTACTGGCGAAGATCGAGCGCCAGGGCGCGCTGGTCGACGCCAGGCTGCTCGGCGTGCAGAGTGGCGAGCTGGGGGCGAAGCTGGTCGAGCTGGAGCGTGAGGCATATGCGCTTGCCGGCGAGGAATTCAACCTGGGCTCGCCCAAGCAGCTCGGCGCGATCCTCTACGACAAGCTGGGCATGCCGGTGCTGAGCAAGACCGCCAAGGGCCAGCCGTCCACCGCCGAGGCGGTCCTGGATGACCTTGCCGAGCAGGGCTACCCGCTGCCCAAGGTGCTGATGCAGTACCGCAGCCTGAGCAAGCTCAAGAGCACCTATACCGACAAGCTGCCGGGGCAGATCAACCCGCGTACCGGCCGCATCCATACCTCGTATCAGCAGGCTGTGGCTGCCACCGGTCGCCTGTCGTCCAGCGACCCGAACCTGCAGAACATCCCGATCCGCACCGCCGAGGGCCGGCGCATTCGCCAGGCTTTCGTCGCCAGCCCCGGCTACAAATTGCTGGCGGCGGACTATTCGCAGATCGAGCTGCGCATCATGGCCCACCTGGCCAAGGACGAAGGGCTGCTGCACGCCTTCCGCAACGACCTGGACGTGCACCGCGCCACTGCCGCGGAAGTGTTCGGTGTCGCCCTCGAAGAGGTCACCACCGACCAGCGCCGCAGCGCCAAGGCGATCAACTTCGGCCTGATCTATGGCATGAGCGCATTCGGCCTGGCCAAGCAGATCGGCGTCGATCGCAAGCAGTCGCAGGACTACATCGACCGCTATTTCGCCCGTTACCCAGGCGTGCTGGCCTATATGGAGCGCACCCGCGCCCAGGCCGCTGAAAAGGGCTTCGTCGAAACCCTGTTTGGGCGTCGCCTGTACCTGCCGGACATCAACGCCAAGAACCCGGCCTTGCGCAAAGGCGCCGAGCGCACCGCGATCAACGCGCCGATGCAGGGCACCGCGGCGGACATCATCAAGCGCGCCATGGTGGCGGTGGACAACTGGCTGACCGAGAGCGGGCTGGATGCGCGGGTGATCCTGCAGGTGCACGACGAACTGGTGCTCGAGGTGCGCGAAGACCTGGTCGAACAGGTGAAAGCCGAGATTCGGGTCCACATGAGCGGCGCGGCGCAACTGGATGTGCCGTTGCTGGTGGAAGCGGGCGTTGGCTCGAATTGGGACGAAGCTCACTAAACTCCGCGTGAAAGCTGTGTAGGATCTGCGGCGTAGTGTCGCGGATCCGGTGCAGGCCTCGGGCCTTAGATCGAGAGTTTCATGAAACTATCGCAAATAGTTTCCAGGGGCTCGGAACTAAACCGGTGAACCGCCACTCAGAGGTACTGAATGGCTGGTGAAGCCTTTCGATGCTCCTATGTTGTGTTAAGTGTTGGCAGATATCTGGACCCCGCCCTAGCGGTCCGGACTTGGACCCCGAACTTCCCCCTCCCCATACGAAGTCCGGGGTTTTTTTTGCCCGCAATTCGGCGTCATGTCTGCCTGGGCTCGTGGGCACGGGTTGGCCCTGCGCCAGGGCCATCGCGGGGCAAGCCCGCTCCCACGAAAGCCTCACTCGACCTCAGGCCACCGGCTTGTCTTCCAGCTCCATCCAGTCCGCCAGCACGCGATAGGCCTCTTCCAGGCCCAGGCGCTTGGGCGCCGAGAACAGCTGGATGGTCGCGGTATCGCCCCAGCCCTTGCGAATCTCCGACTGCACCTTGAGCAAGGTGTTCTTGCCCGCGCCGTGGGTCAGCTTGTCGGCCTTGGTCAGCAGGATGTGCATCGGCATGCCGCTGGCCTTGGCCCAGTCGAGCATCATCTTGTCGAAGTCGGTCATCGGATGGCGGGTGTCCATCATCAGGATGATCCCGCGCAGGCACTCGCGGCTGCCCAGGTAGGCCTCCAGGTGTTTCTGCCAGTGCTGCTTGAGCGGAATCGGCACTTTTGCATAACCGTAGCCCGGCAGGTCGACCAAACGCCGTTCATCGTCCAGACTGAAGAAATTCAGCAGCTGGGTGCGGCCGGGGGTCTTCGAGGTACGCGCCAGGCTGGCGTGGGTCAGGGTGTTGAGGGCGCTGGATTTACCGGCGTTGGAACGGCCGGCGAAAGCCACTTCGTAACCCTGGTCTTCGGGGCATTGTTCGACCTTGGCGGCGCTGAGGGCGAATTTGGCTTTCTGGCAGAGGCCGAGGATGGGGTTCTTGACTTGCATGGGATTTCCGATGTGGGTGTTGCCCAGCGCTGGAGGCGTAGGACCAGGCCTGGCAAGCGGTGTCGTTTCCGTTTGGCTGGCGGAAGTATATAATGCCCCAGTTTTTGTGTGCTCATTCGCCCAGCGAAGGCAATTGAGCATGGGGTGTCGAACAATAGCTCGCGCAACAGAACGCAGCGCGGCCCCCAACCCTGTCAGGTCGTTTCGCATGGCGAAATGGCTGCTTGCTGTCGGTATGTTCCTGCCGTTTTTCAGCGCACAGGCTACACAGGATCCCGAGGCGTTGTACAACCGCACGTGCGCGGCCTGTCACGCCGGACAACTGCCTCAGGCACCCAGAAGCGGTGACCGGGCGGCCTGGGAGCCAAGGCTGGCGCAAGGCATGGCGCAACTGGTGGTACATGTTACACAGGGTTTCAAGGCTATGCCGCCGCGTGGATTGTGCATGGACTGCAGTGCCGAGGACTACCGTTTGGTCATCCTTTGGATGAGCGGCAGTCCCGATACATAACATTTCACCCTTAGCCGTGTTGGATTAGCTGATGAACAAACTAGTCGTGAGTCTGCTGTTGACCATGGGGGTCGCAGGTGCGGCAACTGCTGCGGGACCCATCAAAGGCGATGCCGCCGCCGGTCAGGCCAAGACAGCTGTCTGTGGGGCCTGTCACAACCCGGACGGCAACAGCCTGGCACCGAACTTCCCGAAACTCGCCGGCCAAGGTGAGCCCTACCTGAACAAGCAGCTGCACGACATCAAGGACGGCAAGCGTACCGTGCTTGAGATGACCGGCATGCTGGCCAATTTCAACGACCAGGACCTGGCCGACATCGCCGCTTACTTCGCCAGCCAGAAAGGCAGCGTAGGTGCCGCCGATCCGAAGCTCGTCGAGCATGGTCGTGCCTTGTTCAACGGCGGCAACCTGGAGAAAGGCATGCCGGCCTGCACCGGTTGTCACTCCCCCAATGGTGCAGGCATCGCCCTGGCGAAGTTCCCGCACCTCAGCGGCCAGCACGCGCAGTACGTCAGCAAGCAGCTGACCGACTTCCGCGAAGGCAACCGCACCAACGACGGCGACGCCATGACCATGCGCACCATCGCCGGCAAGCTCAGCAACAAGGACATCGAAGCGCTGTCCAGCTACATCCAGGGCCTGCACTGAATTACGCGTTAACACTCGGTTAATGCTTCAGCGCTAAAGATGAAAAGGGCAGCCCACGCTGCCCTTTTTTCTGTCCGTAGCCGTTACACTACAGAACTCGAGCCCTTCCCGACCTGTCCTACACAGGTCGCGTCGAGGCGACCAAAGACTGCTCAGGAGTAAAGCATGCGTAAACTGATTCTCAGCGCCGCGCTGGTCGCCGCCAGCGTGTTCGGTATGGCCGCCGTACAGGCTGCGGAGCCTGCAACCGCTGGTAAGGAATATATCGAGCTGAGCAACCCCGTTCAGGTGTCGGTGCCTGGCAAGATCGAAGTCGTCGAGCTGTTCTGGTACGGCTGCCCGCACTGCTACCACTTCGAACCGGTCATAAACCCCTGGGCTGAAAAACTGCCGAAGGACGTCAACTTCAAACGCATCCCGGCCATGTTCGGCGGCCCATGGGATGCCCATGGCCAGATGTTCCTGACCCTCGAAGCCATGGGCGTGGAGCACAAGGTTCACGCCGCGGTATTCGACGCCATCCAGAATCAGCGCAAGCGCCTGACTGACCCGAACGACATGGCCGACTTCCTGGCCACTCAGGGCGTGGACAAGGACAAGTTCCTGGCCACCTTCAACTCCTTCGCCATCAAGGGCCAGGTCAACCAGGCCAAGGAACTGGCCAAGAAGTACGAAATCACCGGCGTTCCGAGCATGGTCGTCAACGGCAAGTATCGCTTCGACCTGGGCACTGCCGGTGGTCCGGAAGGCGTGCTGAACGTCGCCGACCAGCTGATCGCCAAGGAGCGCGCCGCTAAGTAAGCGGCGAATGCCATGGGCCGCTTTCGCTCAACCCGAAGCGTCGGCCTGCACCAGCCGCAGGTCAACGAACATCACCTGCAGGCCAGCGGCCTGCCGGCCGATGGTCGCCTGCGGCTGCTCAGTTTCAATATCCAGGTCGGTATCAGTACCGAGCGCTACCGCCACTACGTGACCCGCAGTTGGCAACACCTGCTGCCGCACAACGGGCGCGCCGGTAACCTGCAGAAGATCGGTGACCTGCTCAACGACTTCGACCTGGTGGCCTTGCAGGAAGCCGACGGAGGCAGCCTGCGCTCCGGCTTCGTCAACCAGGTGGAGCATCTCGCCCAACTGGGGGCCTTCCCCTATTGGTACCAGCAGCTCAACCGCAATCTGGGGCGTTTCGCCCAGCACAGCAACGGCGTGCTCAGCCGTCTGAAGCCCCAGCACCTGGAAGACCATCCCCTGCCTGGCCCGTCTGGGCGAGGGGCGATCCTCGTGCGTTTCGGCGAAGGTGCCGACGCCCTGATCGTGGTGATGATGCACCTGGCGCTCGGCTCCAAGACGCGCGCCCGGCAGTTGGCCTACATCCGCGAGCTGATCGGCGGCTATCGTCACCAGATCCTCATGGGTGACATGAACACCCACGCCAACGACCTGCTCGATCATTCGCCCTTGCGTGATCTAGGTCTCATCGCGCCCCAGGTCGAGGCCACTTTTCCCAGCTGGCGCCCCCAACGCTGTCTTGACCACATCCTGCTCAGCCCGAGTCTTACACTGGAGCGCGTCGAGGTGCTGGCACAGCCAATTTCCGATCACCTGCCCGTCGCCGTCGAGATCCGATTGCCTGACGCCCTGACTGTGGATACCCTGCCGGTCCTGAGTTAGTCCTGCCTGGGCGAATCCTGCACTCAAGTGTTGGGCTTTTCCGCCGAAATCCAGTGATTGCAGGACTAGATGCCACTACCCGTTGCGGATCCAGGCATGACCGAAGAAGCCGAGCGCTGGAAAGAAAAATACCTCAAGAGCATCGAGCAGCAGGAAAAGCTCGAGCGGCGCTGGGAAGCCCGTCTCGACTTGCTGCGTCGTGGCCTGGTGCGCAGCACCTTGGCGGCCGAAGGTAGTGACAAGATCGTGGACCAGTGCATGAAGGAGATGCGCGAGGTCATCCGCAGCGACAACATGGACGCCGGCCTCGCTGGGTTGATTCCGCGCCTGGAAAAAGCCGTGCTCGACTCCGAGCAGCGCCGCGAAACCCGCATGAATCAGGTCAGCGAGGCGCTGACCGCGCTGGTTACCCAGTTGCAGACCTTGCCGCTGCCGGGCGATGTGGCCCGTCCGTTGAAAAAACTGGCGAAAAAGCTCGACGGTGGCGTCAGCCAGTCCCGGGAGTTGCCGCCCTTGCTGGGCGAGCTCAGTGGTTTGCAGGGGCGCGCCCTCAACGCCGTGCAAAAGCCCGATGATGAAACCCGTCCCGGGTTTCTGCAGCGCCTGTTCGGGGGCCGTGACGAGCCCATGGACGAATTGACGCCCGCACCCGTTGCGGTCGAGGCGGCATCGCCTGCGCCGCAGCCGGCCGCTGCAGGCCCAGGCATCGCAGCTGAGCCACACCATGGGGATGTCGACGAGCTGCACGCCCTGGAACCTGCGCCTCAAGCCTTGCCCGAGGCGGCACAGGCCGTGAATGAAACGGTGCCCGTCGATCTCGCTGGCGCGCAAGTGGAACTGGCTGGCCCGGCGCTGGTTGAAACCACGCCGTCAGTCGTTGCCGATCCCCGCCCCGAACTCGAACCGCCGGTTGCCGAGCCTGTACTCGAGCCATCGACCGTCATCGAGACGGAGCAAGGCGCAACGGCTGAGCCGGATACAGTGGCAGAACTGGACGCCGACGATGATGGCCCCTATGCCCTGCCCGATGCGGTGGAGCCGCCCTACAGCCAGGTTGCCGCCCATATCGAGCAGACCCTGATCGGCCTGCTCGACGACCTGAGCTTGCCTGAGCGCCATAAGGCACAGGCTCTGGAAATGCGTGAGCGGGTTTCCCGGGGGCTGAACTGGTACGAACTGATCCCTGTGCTGGATGACCTGGCCGTGCTCATGCTGGCGATTACCGACAGCGGCCAGCACGAGTTCGAGGCCTACCTGCAGCAACTCAACGAGCGCCTGGAAACCTTCCAGAGCCACCTTCACGAAGCCAGCGCCGGCCACGCCGATAACAGCTTCGCCGCCCGGGAGCTCGACAGCCAGCTGCGCGAGCAGGTTGATGGTTTGCAGAGCAGTGTGCAGGGGGCTGTTGATGTTGACAGCCTCAAGCATATCTTGGAGAGCCGCCTCGAAGGCCTGCTTGTGACGATGGATGATCACCAGCACGAGCGCGATCGCCGCGAGCATGATATGGCCAGCCGCCTGCAAGGCTTGGCCGAGCGTGTGGCGAGCATGGAGCAGGAGGCCCTGGGCTATCGTGAGCATCTCGAGGAGCAGCGGCAAAAAGCGATGATCGATCCGCTCACCGGCCTGCCCAACCGAGCGGCCTGGAGTGAACAGGTCGAGCGCGAGGTGCTCGACTGGCAGGAAAACGGTGGCCACCTGGCCATGGCCATCCTCGACCTGGACCATTTCAAGCGCATCAACGATGGCTATGGTCACCTGGCAGGCGACAAGGTGCTGAAGATCGTTGCCGATCAACTGCGTAAGCGCCTGCGCGGGCGCGACTTCATCGCCCGTTTCGGTGGTGAGGAATTCGTCATGCTGCTGCCGCAGACCTCGCCGCCGGCGGCTGTCCAGGTAGCGCAGACGCTGCGTGCGGCGATCGAGGCGTGCCCCTTCCATTTCAAGGGTGAGCGCGTGGTGATTACCACGTCCATCGGTATCAGCGCTTTCCGCTCCGGCGAGCGTAGCGACCAGGTACTCAAGCGGGCCGACGAAGCGCTGTATCGAGCCAAGGCCGATGGGCGCAATCGTGTCGAGCAGGCATAGATAGTTAACGCCCCCCAGCCCCCCGACCAATCGACACTTTTCGCAGCGCTGACTCTTCAGCGCATCGCCGATAGATCGATTGTGAAAGGAGTTGAGGATGAATGTAACTAGATGGTTGATGTTGGCCGTGCTCGGCCTGGCCTTCCAGGCCAGTGCCGCGGGCAAGGACATGATTTTCACCGCGCATGTGGGAGCAGACGGCAAGGTACTGCGCCAGTGGCCGGAATGGATCAGCCACGTGGAGCGCGAGGTGCAGGCCAACTACTTCTCCCAGTACAAGCTGAAGCTCAATCCACGTATCGTGCATCAGGCTCCAGGTTTCTGCTCGGTGTCGTCGATCGACGTCAGCAGCTACGACCGGCAGATGCACGGCCAGGCCAAAGTGATCGGTAAACCATTGGTCGAGCATCTGAGCGTGATGACCCAGTTGGTGGACATGAAAAGCGCCAGCGCTGACAACTCGCTGGAATTTCTGGTGCTGTGCGTACGCTGAACGCAACGATGCCGCAAGAGCACGTTATACTGTAGCGCTTGTCTCGCCTACTCAATGACGTGCTCCCCGCAATGAAAAGACTTTTTACCGCTCTGCTCCTGTTGGCCTTGGCAGGCTGTTCCAGTGGCCTGCGCATCGACCGCAGCCACCCCTCGGCCAATCAGGACAGTCGCATTCAGTTCGTCGTGGTGCACTACACCAACGCGTCGTTGGAGCGCTCCCTCGCCCTGCTGACCCATGGCGAGGTCAGCAGCCATTACCTCATCGGAGATGGCCCGGCCAAGGTCTACCAGCTAGTGGACGAAAACCGCCGCGCCTGGCACGCCGGGGATAGTCAGTGGCAGGGCCGCACCTGGCTCAATTCAAGCTCCATCGGTATCGAGATCGTCAACGAGGGCTACACGGACACGCCGACCGGGCGAGTTTGGCACCCTTACAGTGAGGCCCAGGTGCAAGCGCTGATTGCCTTGCTCAAAGACATCGTCAAGCGCAACAACATCGACCCGCGCCACATCATTGGCCATAGCGATATCGCCCCGCTGCGCAAGCTCGACCCTGGCCCTCTGTTTCCCTGGAAACGTCTGGCCGACGCGGGCCTGGGGGTGTGGCCTAATAGCGTTGCGGTAGCGCGGCAACAGGCCTTTTTTGAGGTCAACCCGCCAAGCATCAGCTGGTATCAGCAGCAATTGGCGCACTTTGGCTATGCCGTCGACCAGACCGGTGATCTGGACGTAGCTACCCGGCATGTGATCGCGGCCTTCCAGATGCGTTTCCGCCCGCGGCTGTTCGATGGCACGCCGGATGCGCAGACCGCCGCGATGCTGCAGGTGCTCAACCGCAAGCGCTGATCCGGTTTTCGGGCGCTTGGTGCGGGTGCGGGCCAATCCACACGCCCAGTGGCAGCGCCAAGCTTTAAATCCGTTGCTATACCTTTGGTATTCAACTGGATGCCACGCATGCCCGCCCTCTTCGCTACGGTGCGTCAATTTTTCCACCGTCCCTGGCTGTTGGCCGCGCTTGCGGCGCTTGCCAGCGCGGGGCTGTTGCTTGCAATCAGCGTCAACGTTGCCCTGCAACAGATGAAACAAAGTGAAAGCGCGCAGATGAATGCCCAGGGCGAGCGTTTCCTCGAACGTCTGGAGCAGGTGTTCGGCCAGTTGCGCGAGGCGGTGGACCAGCTGCAGGCGCAGCCTCTGCGCGGCTGCGATCCGTTGATGCTGACACAGCTGCAACAGGTAGCGCTGAAGTCGCGTTTCATCTACGAAGCGTCCTATGTGGAGGGTACGCGGGCCTGTTCCAACCGCGGCGACGAGCGGATCATCGAGCCCTTGCGCAGCCCTGATATCCAAGGGCCGACCTACAGCTACTGGCTCAATACCACCACCGAGCCCAACGAGAACCTCGCGGCCCTGATGCTGGGCCGTGGCCGCTTCGTGGTCTCCACCTCCCGTGGCCACCTCACAGACGTCGTCGACCTGCCGCCCGGTGGCAGCCTGCTGGTGGTGCTCGATCGCGGTACCCGTGCCATCCCCGTGCTTGGCCCGACGCAACCCTGGCCTCCGACCACCGAATGGCCGCCCGCCCAGGGCAAATCGTTGATCGAGCTGCCTGATCGCCTGGTCTATCGCATGTCCACCAAATCCCCGGACTACCAGTTGGTGCTGATCGCGCCGAGGGCGAGCCTGCCATTGAAGCTCAATGGCCTGCTCTGGTTGCTGTTCCCTGGAAGCCTGGTGTTGGCCGGCTGCATCGGCTGGCTGGTACTGCAACTGATCCTGCAACGTCGCTCGATGAGCTCTGAGCTGCAGCATGCGCTGCGCCGTGGCGAGCTGCAGGTGCTGTACCAGCCGATCTTCGAACTGGACAGCCGTCGCTGCGTCGGTGCCGAGGCACTGGTGCGCTGGCGCCGCCCGGACGGCAGCCTGACCAGCCCGGAGCTGTTCATTCCGCTGGCTGAAAATACCGGCCAGATTCGACAGATCACCGACTTTGTTCTGCAACGGGTCCTCGAGCAACTGGGCCAGTTGCTGCGGGCCAACCGCCAGCTCTATATCTCGGTCAACCTGGCGGCCTGCGATGTCATGGCACCGCGGATCGGAAGGGTGGCGGCGCGCTTACTGGCGCATCATCGTGTTGCACCCAGCCAGATCGCCTTCGAGGTGACCGAGCGTGGCCTGATTGATGTAGTCGTGGCGCGAGACAATCTGCAAGCACTGCGTGCCGTCGGACACCAAGTGCTGATTGATGATTTCGGCACGGGCTATTGCAGCTTGGCTTACTTGCAGACCCTGCCGGTGGACTGCCTGAAAATTGACAAGTCGTTTATCGATGCCTTGGGCCATGACGCCGCCAGCAGCGGCGTGGCGCCGCACATCATTCGCATGGCCCACGACCTGCACCTGCGGGTAATCGCCGAGGGGATCGAGTGCGAGGACCAGGCGCAGCTGCTCAACAGCGAGGGGGTTAACTACGGACAGGGCTGGCTGTTCGCCCATCCGCTGAATGCCAGCCAGTTTGTCGAGTTGATCACTCGTGGGCGGCGTGTGGCAGGGCGGCGGATCGATGATGAGCCTTGAGGCTGGGCGCGTTGAGGGTGAACAGGTCAAACCGGCAGTGCCATGTAGAACTGTGTCCCCTGACCCGGCCGTGAGAACACGCCCATCCGCCCGCCATGCAGTTGCACGATTTCCTTGCACAGCGCCAATCCCAGCCCGGCCCCGCCCTTCTTGCGCCCGACCTGCACGAAAGGCTCGAAGATCCGCCCCTGCTGACCATAAGCGATACCTTCGCCGTTATCCTCGACGCTGATGATCACCCGCTCGGCATGCCGCCTTGCATGCAGGCGGATACGCCCGCCGGAGCCGGTGTGGCGAATGGCGTTGTGCAGCAGGTTGTCCAGCACGCGCTCGAGTTGGGCGACATCGGCCTGGATGCGTGGCAGTGGTGGCTCCAGCTCGCGGATGATCTCGATCTGCTTGCCCGAGGCTTGTTCGATGAAACGCGCCTGGGCGCGCTCGAACAGTTCCTCCAATGAGCAGGGGGCCAATTCCAGCTTCTGCAAACCGCTTTGATAGCGGGAAAAGTTGAGCAGATCGTTGATCAATTGAGTGAGGCGCTGCATTTCTTCGGCAATGGTTTCGAGCAGGTCGTTCTCCCGTGCATCTGGGGGAAAGCTGATACGTTCGCGCAACAGCCCAAATGCCATGTGCATCCCCGTGACGGGGGTGCGCAGTTCGTGGGAGGCACGTAATACGAACTCGCTGCGTACCCGCTCGAAAGCGCGTTGCTCGGTGACATCGTGCAACACCATCACCGCGCCAAGGATGGGGCCTTCGGGGTGGCTGACCGGGGTCAGGCTATAGGTCAGCAGCCTGGTCTCTTCATCCACCTCCAGGCTCAGGTCTTCAGGCAGTCGGTCCAGGCTGCCTCCGCGCAGCACTTGACGCAGCTGTTGTTCCAGTTCGGGGCGGTGCAAGGCTTCGGCCAGGCTTACGCCCAGGCGGCTTGGGTCCCAGCCCAGCTGGCGCTGGGCCACCGGATTGAGGTGCTCCAGGCGCCCTTGACGGTCGATGATCAGCAGGCCATCGTCGATGCTGTCCAGTACCGCCTGAAGGCGCTGCTGGCCAGCCTGCAACTCATCGACATTGGTGGCCTGGTGCTTGCGCAGAGCGTCAGCCATCAGGCCGAAGCGACGGGTCAACAGATTGAGCTCGGTGGCCTGGGTCACCGGCAGGGTGACGTCGAAGTTGCCTTGGCTGACCTGATCGGCGGCCTTGGCCAGTGCCTCGATTGGCTGGCCAAAGCGGCGCGCGATGTTGTGCGCGGTGATGAAACCGAGTACCAGCACGATAAGGCCCATCAGGCCGAGCAAGCCGCTGATGAGCAAGGCGTGCGCGCGCGATGTCTCCTCGCTGCGGGTAATGTGTTCCAGAGCCTGGCGGTGCGAGTCGAGCAGGTCGGTGCGTACCTGGTTGAAAGCAGCGCCGAGGGGTTGGTCCACGCCCATGCTGCGAGCGGGCATCGGGCTCTGCCGGTAGGCCTGGACAAATGCCTGGTAGTTGCTGGCAGCCTTGCTGAAACCGGTACGCTCGCCACCTTGTTCCAGCCCCTGTTTGAGCAGTATCTGGAACTGATCCTGCAGTGTGACGAGGTTGCTGGGGGCGGTGTCCTCGTCGAGGATGAGGTTGAGCTGCTCGCCCAGGTTCTGGCGCAGCTTGAGGGCCAGTTCCAGGGTCTGGGTAGTGTCCTGTACGACTCGCTGCTGCAGGGCCGCCATCTGCAGCACGCTGAACAGCCCGAGCAGCAACCCCAGCAAGGCCACGGTTACCAGCGCCGAGATACTCAGGAACAGTCGCGTACGCAGCTTCATCGGCCATTTCATAGGTTGTACTGCTTGCGCTTGCGATACAGGGTGGAGGCGTCGATGCCCAGCGTCTTGGCGGCTTGGTCGAGGGTTTCGCTGGTGGCCAGTACCGCGCCGATATGGGCACGCTCCAACTCGTCCAGGCTCAGCGCCGCGCCGACACGGGGTGCGTTGCCGGTGGGTTGCTCGGCCATGCCCAGGTGGCTGATCTCCACGCGCTCCTGCGGGCAGATGATGCTGGCGCGCTCGATCACATTGCGCAGTTCACGGATGTTGCCCGGCCAGCGGTAGTTGAGCAGCGCGGCGCGGGCTTCTTCGCTGAAGCCACGCGCCGGGCGCGAGTACTCCTTGACGAAGCGCGCCAGGAAACGGTCGGCCAGGGTCAGGATATCTTCGCTGCGTTCGCGCAGAGGGGGCAGGTGCAAGGTGATGACGTTCAGCCTGTACAGCAGGTCTTCACGGAAACGGTTCTCACGCACCATCTCGTCCAGGTTCAGGTTGGTGGCTGCCAGGATTCGCACATCCGCCCTGCGCGTGACCGGGTCACCGACCCGCTCATATTCCTTGTCCTGGATGAAACGCAGCAGCTTCGGTTGCAGTGTGAGAGGAAAATCGCCGATCTCATCGAGGAACAGCGTTCCGCCATCGGCTTGGCTGACCCGTCCCAGGGTGCTCTCGCTAGCACCCGTAAAAGCGCCGCGGGTGTGGCCGAACAATTCACTTTCCATCAGCTCAGCATTCAACGACGGGCAGTTGATGGTCACGCAGGCCTTGCGTGCTCGCTTGCTCCAGCCATGGATGGCGCGGGCCAATTCGCCTTTGCCGGTACCGGATTCGCCGAGGATTAGAATGTTGGCATCGGTGGTTGCCACCTGGCGGGCGGTTTCCAGCACGGCCATCATTGCCGGGCTGTGGGAGTCCAGCCCGTCCTTGGGCTTGCGTACTTCACCTTCCAGTGCCTCCAGTCGCGCCGACAGCTGGCGCACTTCCAGTTGCTTGGCCGTGGCCAGGCGCAGTTGGTCAGGGCTGCAGGGTTTGACCAGGTAATCGGCGGCGCCAGCCTGGATAGCGTCAACCGCGGTATCGATGGCGGAATGGGCGGTGACGATGACCACCCGCATCCACGGCGCCTGAATGCGCATCTGCGCCAGTACGTCCAGGCCATTGTCCTCGCCAAGGCGCAGGTCGAGGAAGCATAGGTCGAACACCTGGCGTTGCAGCAGAGTCTCAGCCTGTGCGGCGCTGTTGGCGGTTGCCACGGTATAGCCTTCGTCCTCAAGGCAGTAGCGGAAAGTACGCAGGATGGCGGACTCATCGTCCACCAGCAGAATGCGGCCTTGGTTGTCCTGGGCTGATTCCATTTCCTGCGCTCCTTTGGGATTGATCTCAATTAGTGTCGGAAAAATCGGGCAAGTTGCATGGTCAATTCTGATTGATTCTGCGCCATGCATGCTAGCCGCATGCCTTAATGATGTCTAAGTGACTGAAAAATATGAAGTTCATTGTCATCAAATGGCTGGCACGACGGTTGCCAGTTTGATTGGTTGAGCTATGCGCAAGGAGATTCTCTTATGTCCACCTACCCTCGAATGGTTGTACTTGCTGCCTGTGCCCTTTCGATGATCGCGCCGGCCCAGGCCGACCCCGTGCAGGATGCTCGTCTGGAAGGGGCGTTGCAGACAGCCTTGTCCCTCAATCCCATGCTCAACCCGTTTTCTATAAAGGTGGAAGTCGATGGCCAGCAGGCGAGACTCTCCGGGGATGTTGAGAATCCGGTGGAGCAGGCGCTGGCCGAGCAGGTGGCTCTGGCCACCAAAGGTATCGAGCGGGTCGACAATCAACTGCGGATCGATCCCCGCCTGGTGGACAGGCCCCTGGAGTTGCGCGCCTACGCCCAGCGCCTGGAAGACGCCACCCTCGGCGCGGTGGTGCGCGCACGCTTGCTGTGGAGCCGAATCACCGAGAAAGCGTTCATTGAGGTGGAAAGCCGCGAAGGTGTGGTGACTCTGCGGGGCAAAGTAGACAGCCCCGAAGCCAAGGAGCTAGCAGGGGTGCTGGCGCGCACAACCGATGGAGTGCATCTGGTCAACAACCTTGTCAGCCTGGACAGCACTGCCCTTGCCAAGGCCCGGGAAAAACCCCTTGATGCGCCAGCAGGACCGCAGCCCAGCGATAGCTGGATCGTCGACAAGATTCAGGCCAGCTACCGATTCAGCCGCAACCTTGACGGATTGAACATCAAGGTAGCCAGTGATGAGGGGCTGGTCAGGTTGTCGGGTGAGGTGGTCAGTAGTGAGCAGAAAACGATTGCCGTGGAAGTCGCGAGGCAAATTGTCGGGGTACGTGGCGTCGACGCCGACCTGCTCAAGATCGCTACCAAGGTGGAGGGCTAATCGTGCAAATCGCACGACCCTATAACGGGTATCGTGCAGTATACGCACCAGGTAAAGGTTTCTAAATTTCATATGTTATTGATTTAAAAGGATTTTTTTGTAGGCTTACGACTGGCATGCAGGCTGCACTGATGTTTCCAAGCACGAATAACAAGTTCGCAGGAGGAGCCGGCATGAATCGCCACAATGTCAATCGCACGCAGAGCGCTGTAGTACCTATGCAGCAACTGCTGTTCCTCGGCATGGCTCTGCTCCTGACCTTGGCGGTGGGCTTGTTCCACCACAGCTGGCAGACCGCTCGGCTGGCCGATCAAGTGGCCGCGCAGACCGCGCTGTTGACGCAACTGCGGGCAACGCCTCACGCCAGCACCTTGGTCAAGGCTGCAGAGCCACTGGCTAGTGCTGAAAACGCTCCTGCTGTTCTTGAACGTGTCGAGCCCCAGGAACGTTGGGTGTTCTGACACTGTTAACCGATTTCGTACAAGAAAAGGAGAAACATCATGCTGAGTTGGGCTATCACTTTCCTCATCATCGCCATTATCGCCGCAGTCCTGGGCTTTGGTGGTATCGCCGGCGCTGCGACCGGTATCGCGAAGATCCTGTTCATCGTCTTCCTGGTGCTGTTCGTTGCCTCCTTCTTCTTCGGCCGCGGTAGGGGTTGACGACCATGAGCAGGATGCTCCCGAAAGCCTTGGCCGTCGCACTGCTGCTGGGCAGTGGTGCGTCGGCGCTGGCCGCCAATGACGGCCAGGTCCGGGTCAACCAATTGCTTGGCTCGGACCCTGAATACCAGAAGACCTGGCAGAAGACGATAAAGAAAGAAGAGCGCTTGCCCGAATGGGTGATCAACCTCAGCGGCAGTTCGGCACAGCAGATGTCGGCGGTGACCGAGGACGGCGACCAGTATCTGGTTGGTCCGCTCTGCGAATCCGAGGGCAACTGCACCTACAAGCGCCTGGTCGTGGCCTTCAGCTGGGACAAGGACGAAGCCTACGGCATGCTCGTGGAAGTGCCTGAGGGCCTGCCTGCGGACAAGTCGCCGACACGCCATGCGGACTACCGCTGGTTGGGCAAGCCGGACGAAGGCATGAAAGCTTTGCTGCAGGAGCAGCTCAAGCGTGACCCGAATTGGTACTGACCAGCGGTCGCGCACTGTAACGCTATAGAAGCTGAACCTTTTTATCTTTCAGGCTTCTATGATGCGCCGCCCCGAGGAGGGGCGGCGCATGACCAGGGGGCCGGGCCGTTCTGACTGTTGCAGGGTCGGAGTGGCCTAGGGGTACAGGGAGTGCCTCCATCATGGGCCGGGTCAGGAGAGGGTGGCATCGGAAGTTGCAGGTCGATCAGGTCGAGTTGAGGACGTGATCGATCTGGCTTCCGAAGCGCCTGTAGGGATTTGTCTATCCATACGAGCGACTTTTCACTTCAGACACATTTTGTCGCTACCGTATATCGAAATTTTTTTAGTTGTCCGACAGGTCAGCCCGTGTGGCATTTCAGCCATTCGGATTGTCGAACACGCCATCAAACTCCCTTCTGTCATACCTGCAAATCTGCCGAAAAATGGCGCATTGGCCTTGTTCGGAAATCCGAACGTTGAAAATCAAGGCTTTGGCGATGCTCGATTTGGCCTTCTGGTATCATGCCGATTCGGCATATGGTATTCGTTTCCGGCATTAGACTGCCCCTGCCCACGTCGCAATAGTTGCCGCCTTTTTCCTTGGCCCGAGCGCCAGAAATGCTCGCTCGCGGTGTCCTTACAGAGGGGCCCGGAACGGAACACGCAGCCGCCCAGCAGCTTTGAAGCGCTCTGGAAAGCGACTTTCCGTCAGGTGCCCGTGACCACTACAACAAAGGGTAATGACATGAAGAAGGCAAAACTGAGCCTCGCCTGGCAGATCGTCATCGGTCTGTTGCTGGGCGTTGCAGTCGGCGCGCTACTGAATCATTTCAGTGCAGAAAAGGCATGGTGGATCAGCAACGTCCTCCAGCCAGCCGGCGATATCTTCATTCGCCTGATCAAGATGATCGTCGTCCCGATCGTGATTTCGTCGCTGATCGTGGGCATCGCCGGGGTAGGCGACGCGAAGAAACTGGGCAGTATCGGCCTGAAGACCATCATCTACTTCGAGGTGGTGACCACCATCGCCATCGTGGTCGGCCTGGTCTTGGCCAACGTGTTCCACCCGGGCGCCGGCATCGACATGAGCACCCTGGGCACCGTCGACATCTCCAAGTACCAGGCCACCGCAGCCGAGGTGCAGCATGAGCATGCGTTCATCGAGACCCTGCTCAACCTGATCCCGTCGAATATCTTCGCGGCGCTGATGCGTGGCGAGATGCTGCCGATCATCTTCTTCTCGGTGATGTTCGGCATGGGCTTGTCGAGCCTCAACGCCGATCTGCGCGAGCCGCTGGTGCGTACCTTCCAGGGCGTGTCGGAGACCATGTTCAAGGTCACCCACATGATCATGAACTACGCGCCGATCGGTGTGTTCGCCCTGATCGCCGTGACTGTCGCCAACTTCGGCTTCAGCTCGCTGCTGCCGCTGGCCAAGCTGGTGCTGCTGGTGTACTTCGCCATCGCCTTCTTCGCCTTCATGGTGCTGGGCCTGGTGGCTCGCCTGTTCGGCTTCTCGGTGATCAAGATCATGCGCATCATGAAAGATGAGCTGATCCTCGCCTACTCCACCTCCAGCTCCGAGACCGTGCTGCCGCGCGTGATCGAGAAAATGGAGAAGTACGGTGCGCCGAAGTCGATCTGCTCATTCGTGGTTCCGACCGGCTACTCGTTCAACCTTGACGGCTCGACCCTGTACCAGAGCATCGCGGCGATCTTCATCGCCCAGCTGTATGGCATCGACCTGTCCTGGAGCCAGCAGTTGCTGCTGGTGCTGACCCTGATGGTCACCTCCAAGGGTATCGCCGGCGTGCCGGGTGTATCGTTCGTGGTACTGCTCGCCACCCTGGGCAGCGTGGGCATCCCGCTGGAAGGCCTGGCCTTCATCGCCGGTGTCGACCGCATCATGGACATGGCTCGTACCGCGCTGAACGTGGTCGGCAACGCCTTGGCCGCAGTGGTCATCGCCAAGTGGCAGGGCATGTACGACGCCGAGAAAGGCGAGGCGTACTACAAGTCGCTGGTGCTGGAAAAAGGCAAGAAAGAGGCCGTGGTGGCGGGCAAGACCGTCAACCAGTAAGCCGCTGAGCTAAACGAAGAGCCCCGACTTGTCGGGGCTTTTTGCTGTCTGAAAGCTGACCGCGGTCGTGTTACCCACACTGGCCCCATCGCCGGCAAGCCGGCTCCCACACGGGTATCGCAAATCCCTTTGGGAGCCGTCTTGCCGGCGATGGGGTGCGAAGCGCCCCCAACAGCGCGCCGGTTGATTGCGCTATCATTCGGGCATTTTTTCACGGGGGAACACACGGATGCTCAACGGCCTCTGGCTCGGCTTTTTCCTGATTGCGGCCATCAGCGCCCTGGGCCAATGGCTGGTGGGCGGCAATGCCGGTATCTTCGCCGCGATGGTCGAGAGCATCTTCGCCATGGCCAAGCTCTCGGTAGAGGTGATGGTCCTGCTGTTCGGTACCCTGACCCTGTGGCTGGGTTTTCTCAAGATTGCCGAGAAGGCCGGTATCGTCGAATGGCTGGCCAAGGTCCTCGGGCCGCTGTTTGCCCGGCTGATGCCGGAGGTACCGCCGGGCCACCCTGCCCTGGGCCTGATCACCATGAACTTCGCCGCCAACGGCCTGGGCCTGGACAACGCCGCCACGCCCATCGGCCTGAAGGCCATGCGCTCGCTGCAGGAGCTCAACCCCAGCAGCACCACGGCGAGCAACGCGCAGATTCTGTTCCTGGTGCTCAATGCGTCATCGCTGACCCTGCTGCCGGTGACCATCTTCATGTACCGCGCCCAGCAAGGCGCACCTGACCCGACCATGGTGTTCCTGCCGATCCTGCTGGCCACCAGTTGCTCGACCCTGGTCGGCCTGCTGTCGGTGGCGGTGATGCAGCGCCTGCGCCTGTGGGATCCGGTGGTGCTTGCCTACCTGATCCCCGGCGCGCTGTTGCTGGGTGGCTTCATGGCTTTTCTCGGCACGCTGTCGGCGGCCGCGCTGGCCAGCCTGTCCTCGATCCTGGGCAACCTGACGCTGTTCGGCGTGATCATCCTGTTCCTGGTGATCGGCGCGTTGCGGCGGGTGCAGGTGTACGAGGCCTTCGTCGAGGGCGCCAAGGAAGGTTTCGACGTGGCCAAGGGGCTGCTGCCCTACCTGGTGGCGATGCTGGTGGCCGTGGGCGTGTTGCGTGCCTCCGGCGCCCTGGAGCTGGCCCTGGACGGCATCCGTCAAGCGGTGACCTGGATGGGCCTGGATACGCGCTTCGTCGAGGGCCTGCCCACGGCGCTGGTCAAGCCGTTCTCCGGCAGCGCGGCGCGGGCGATGCTGATCGAGACCATGCAGACCCAGGGCGTGGACAGCTTCCCGGCGCTGGTGGCGGCGACGATCCAGGGCAGCACCGAAACCACCTTCTACGTGCTGGCGGTGTACTTCGGCGCGGTGGGTATCCAGCGCGTGCGCCATGCGGTGGGCTGCGCGTTGTTGGCCGAGCTGTCCGGGGTGATCGCGGCGATCTTCGTCTGCTACTGGTTCTTTGCCTGAGCCTGACTGACGGTCCAGTCGATTACCTGGCGCGCCAGCTGGTCGCTGGCCGTACCGAAGCCGGCGACCACTGCCGGCACTTGCTGGCTGCGTAGCGGCTGGCGTACCTCGAAGCGTTTACTCGCGAGGATGCGCTGGCTGCGGCCCTGCACCAGCCGTGCATCGTAGCGAATCACCACCTCCACAGCCCCGCCTGAGCGGTACTCGCTCTGGAACGCCTGCAGTTCGCCACCCAGCTCGTAGTCCGCCTGCAGGTTGCTGTCGTCGGCACTCAGGCGCTGCACCCGGCCATCGCGCTGGAAGCCGTCGAGCAGGCGATTGCGCACCAGCATTGGCGTCGGGTCGCTCCAGCGGGCGCCCTTGTAGCTGCTGATCACATCCCCCTGGGGAATGACCGCGATACGCGGCCCGGCCAGGGCTTCGCTGGCCAGTGGCTTGTTCAGGCGCAGCGACCAGTCCAGCGGCGCGGCACTGCGGGCGGTCTGGCTCACCGGCAGGCGGTAGATATCCACAGGCTCGGACTGCGGCAGGATCGAGCAGGCCGTAGCCAGGCTCAGGGCGGTAGCGAGTGCGGCCAGGCGCAGCGACAGCTTCATGGCTGGAACTCCTTGTTGTTGTCGCGGCCCAGCAGGTAGCCGCTGGGGTCGGCTTCCAGGCGCCGGGAGATGCCCTTGAGCGAGTTGAGGGTCTCGCGCAGTTCGCGGATTGCCGGGGCGATCTGGTTCAGGCCCTGGGCACCATCGTCCAAGGACTGGCGGTTGTCCTGCAACAGGCTGTTGATGGTCGCGGTGCTTTCGGCCAGCGACTGCATGGCCTGCTCGGCGCTGCCGATGGCCTGCTTGCCCTGGGTGCCCAGCAGGCCGTTGGCATTGCGCATCAGGGCCTGGGTCTCGGCCAGGGTGGCATTGGCCTGCTTGCCGACCTGAGCCAGCTGTTCGATGGCCTCGGAAATCCCGCCCTTCTGGTTGGCGAAGGCGCCGGTGGTCTGCTCGAGGTTGGCCAAGGTATTGCTGAGGCGCTCGATATTGCTCGAAGAGAACATCTGGTTGGCGTTGTGCAGCAGCAGGTTGATGTTGGTCACCAGGTCGCTGCTGTCGTTGAGCAGGCGCGAGATTGGCGATGGCGAGGCGACGATCACCGGCAGCTTGCCGTCCTTGCCCTTGAGTTCCGGGCTTTGCGGCGTGCCGCCGCTGAGCTGGATGAACGAGTTGCCGGTCACTCCCGCCAGGGTCAGCTTGGCCTGGGTGTCCTCCTTGACCGGCGTGTCGCCGCTAAGGCGCACGCGAGCCAGGACCCGACGCGGGTCCTTCGGGTCCAGGCGCAGGTTGCTGACATCACCGACCTTGATGCCGTTGTACTGCACCGGGCTGCCGCGGGACAGGCCCGACACCGCCTCGTTGAACACCACTTCGTAGTCCTTGAAAGCATCGTCGACACTGGACTTGGTCAGCCACAGGCCGAATAGCATGGCGCCCGCCACCACCAGCACGGTGACCAGGCCGATCAGGACATGATGAGCTCGGGTTTCCATCGTTCAGCGCTCCTGGCGGGCGCGCAGGGCGGCGTCTTCGGCCGCCCGGCCACGCGGGCCGTGAAAGTATTCGTGAATCCAGGGATCAACGGTCTGCTCGACCTCGGCCAGGGGCCCGGCTACCAGCACCTTCTTCTGCGACAGCACCGCCACCCGGTCGGTAATGGTGTAGAGGGTGTCCAGGTCGTGGGTGATGAGGAACACCGACAGGCCCAGGGCGTCGCGCAGGGTAAGGATCAACTGGTCGAAGGCGGCGGCGCCGATCGGGTCGAGGCCGGCGGTGGGCTCGTCGAGGAACAGGATGTCCGGGTCCAGGGCCAGGGCGCGGGCCAGGGCGGCGCGCTTGATCATGCCGCCGGACAGCGAGGCCGGGTACTTGTCGGCAGCGCTGATCGGCAGCCCGGCCAACGCCAGCTTGACCCCGGCCAGGTGCTCGGCGTCGGCCCGCGACAGCCCGGCATGCTCGATCAGCGGCAGGGCGACGTTCTCGGTAACGGTCAGCGAGGAGAACAGCGCGCCCTTCTGGAACAGCACGCCGAAGCGGCGTTCGACCAGCGAGCGCTGGTTTTCGTCGAGCGTGGCCAGGTCCTGGCCGAATACCTTGACCGTGCCTTCATTGGGCCGGCGCAGGCCGATGATGCTGCGCAGCAGCACCGATTTGCCGCTGCCCGAACCGCCGACCACGGCGAGGATTTCACCGCGGTACAGGTCCAGGTCGAGATTCTCGTGCACGCTCTGGCTGCCGAAGCGGTTGCACAGCCCCCGGGCTTCGATCACGGCTTCAGTCACCAGCCCATCTCCATGAAGAACAGCGCGGCGACCGCGTCCAGCACGATGACCACGAAGATCGATTGCACCACGGCGGAGGTGGTGTGGGCACCCACCGACTCGGCGCTGCCGCTGACCTTGAAGCCTTCCAGGCAGCCGATGGCGGCGATCAGGAAAGCGAAGAACGGCGCCTTTGCCATGCCCACCAGGAAATGCTGCACGCCGATGTCACTCTGCAGCAGCGAGAGGAACATGGCCGGCGAGATGTCCAGGGTCAGGGCACAGACCACCGCGCCGCCGATCATGCCGCAGAGCATCGCGACGAAGGTCAGCAATGGCAATGCTATCAACAGTGCCAGCACTCGGGGCACAACCAGCAGCTCGATCGGGTTGAGGCCCAGGGTGCGAATGGCGTCGATCTCTTCGTTGGCCTTCATCGAGCCGATCTGCGCGGTGAACGCGCTGGCGGTGCGCCCGGCCATGAGGATGGCGGTCAGCAGCACGGCGAACTCGCGCAGGAAGGAGAACGCTACCAGGTCGACGGTGAAGATCGTTGCGCCGAAGTCAGCCAGCACCGTAGCGCCAAGGAAGGCCACCACAGCGCCGACCAGAAAGGTCAGCAAGGCGACGATGGGCGCGGCGTCCAGGCCGGTCTGCTCGAGGTGCGCGACCACCGGGGTGACCCGCCAGCGATGCGGCTGGAACAGCCGCAGGAACAAGGTCTGCAGGATCAGTCCGATGAAACCCAGCACCTGGGTGGTGTCCTGCCACAGCTGGTCGACGGCGCGGCCGATGCGCGCCAGCAGGAGCAGCAGCACTGGCTGCTCCGGTTCCTTGACCGGGATGCAGTAGTCCTGCACCGAGCAGTAGACGTTCTTCAGCAAGGCCCGGCTGGCATCGGGGAGTTCGTCGCTGCAGCGCGACAGGCGTTCGGAGCCCAGCAGTTCGGCCAGCAGCGAGGCGCCGGCGGTGTCCAGGCGGCCCAGCTGGCTGAGGTCGGCGAGGGTTTCGTCACCGTACTGGTCGCGCAGTCGCTCGCACTCGCGCTTGAGGCTGGCGTAGTGGGCAAGGGTCCAGTCTCCGGCGATGCGCAGGCGAGTGGGCTGCTGCCGGGTGTCCAAGGTGGCGCTCGGGGCGGTCATAGGCTCCCTGCATCTGACTGGCGAATCGGCGAGTCAGATCATAGCCCATCGCGGGGCCGGCCCGCTTCCCCACCACGATGATGGTTGCGGGCGTGCCCCGCGATCCTTGTCAGGATTCCACCACCTTGAAGCGCAGAACCCCGATCACCTGCCCGTCCTCGGTCAGCACCCTCACCTGCCACTTGCCTACGGGATTGGGTGGGAAGTTCTGCTTGTGGGTCCAGGCCCGGTAGCCTTCCTTGCGTCCGCCGTGAATGTCCAAGGCGATACGGTCGACCTCTTTGCCATCGAGCTGCCACACATGGTAGATGCGCTCGTTCAGACCGCGCGGTGCGTTAATGGCGGTGTAGGCATACAGCCCACCACTGCGGATACGGCTGGCCGCCACTTCGTCCAGTGATTCGCCTGGCTGGCGGTTGAGCACCTCGGTACTGATCGCCACGTCGGTCATCCACAGTGTGGCCGGCGGCACCCACGAGCGCAGCAGCCACCCGCCGCCCCCCACCGCCAGGGTCACCAGCACCAGGGCCACGCCACGGCGCCAGCTGTTGATCGGGAAGCTGCTGGCCAGGCTCGGGAACGACAGCGCCATGGCGGCGATCAGTGCCAGCTTGAAGCTTTGCGCGGTGGTCAGATGCAGGATGATTGGCAATGCCGTGAGCATGGCCGCGAACAGTGTCAGGGTGTGCAGCGCCAGGAACAGCCAGCGCCGCGGCGCCAGCCACTTGTGGTACAGCGGGTCGATGATCGAGATCAGCCCCGCGGCACCGAGCAGGCCGGTGAATATTAGCTGGCCGCTGTTCCAGGTGGTGGTGATGAAGAAGAACGGCAGGACGAAGAACAGGCTTTCCTGGTGGATCATCTGTGTCGCGAAGCGCAGCAACGGTTGCGGGATCTCGCGCTTGAAGGTGCGGGCGAACAGCTCGGTGAGGGTGTTCTCCAGCATCAGCCAGACCCAGCTGACCAGCATCGCGATGGCGATCCACCTTGCCAGGCCGGCCTGGCGGTCGACCAGGATGAAGCTGCCGATGCCCGAGAGGAAACCGTAGAGCGCGATGATGCCGGGGTAGCGCTTGAGCAGCTCGATGATGCGCAGGATGAAGCTGGGGATTGGGGGCATGAGGCAAGCAACAGGGAGCGGTGGATGGCTGTGCCGGCTTCATCGCGGGGCAAGCCCGCTCCCACGCATGAATCGTCGTGGGAGCGGGCTTGCCCCGCGATGAGTGCTAGCGAAAGGCTTACAGGATACCGCCGAATCAGGGCGCCCGTGTAGCACCGCTGGGCTTGGCGCGAGGCCCGCGGCGGCGGATCAGCCCGACTGCCAGGACCAACCCCAGCAACAAGGCCACCAACCCATACAGCTCGTCATACCCCAGCAACGGCTTCTCGATGCGCAGGTACCCCGGCTCCTTGAGCAGCTCGCGCAGCGCCGCATCGGCCTGTTTCAGGCTGACTTGGCGAAGTTCTCGCACCGGATCGGTGAAACGTCCGTCCTCGTAGGCGTTGAGCGCCCCCCAGTAGTAGTCGGCGAGCGCTGCGTTGCCCTGGGTGGTCCAGCTCTCCCGGGCGATCGTCGCCTCCTTGATGCGGGCGAAGGTGTCCGGGTCCAGGCCATGCTTGCGCAGATGGTCGAACAACTGCTCGAGTACCTTCAGTGCCTTGTCGAGGTCCTGGCGCTCGAGGTCGGCATTCAGGGTGAGCAGCCCGCTGTCGCCGAAGCTCTCGCGTTGTACCGACGGCCCGTAGGACAACCCGTGCCGCAGGCGCAACTGGTCGTACAGCGCCCAGTCCAGGTAGCGCGACAGCAGCTCGAGGGTCTGGTCGTGCCCCTCCTCCAGGGTCGGCTCGATGAACAGCCAGTGCAACTTGACGCTGTCGCCCAGCCAGCCGCGGGTCAGGTCGCGGCGCTGCTCGGCCTGCTGGCTGATGCTTTCGAGGTTGCGGCGTTCTTCGGGCTCGGTCGCCGGCAGCTCGCCAAAAGTGCGTTCCAGGTAGGCTGGCAGCAGGCGGTCGAGGCCGCCGACGACGATCAGCGACATGTTGTTGGCCACATACCAGTGCTCGCGCAACTGCTGGACCTGTTCCAGGGTCATGTCGTCGAAGTTGGAGCGCTCGGGACATTTCAGGCCCAGCTCGGTAGCCAGCTGGTCGCTGGCTGGGTGGCCGATGTCCTGACGGTCCAGCCAGCGCTGCAGTCGGCCGTAATGGCCACCGTCCTCGCGCTCGATGATCTTTTTCGCGGTGGCCAGCGCCTTCGTGTCGATTTGAGTATCGCGGACCACCGCCAGCAGCAGGTCGAGCACCTTGCGCTGGTTGCGCGCCGGGGCTTCGATGACGAAGGTGGTGTCGGCGCTGCTGGTGAAGGCGTTCCACTCCCCGCCCAGGGCCTGGATGCGCTCCTCCAGGCCGCCCTCGCCCGTCTCGTCGATACCGCTGAACAGCAGGTGCTCGAGCAGGTGCGGCAGCTCGCGCTGGTCACAGTCGAAGTCGTCCAGGCCCACGCCCACCACCAGGCGGATCGACACATGATCACGCTCATAGCCGGACTTGAGGATGACCTGCAGGCCGTTGGGCAACAGGTAGCCCTCGACCCGCGAGCGGTCGAGGGCAAGCGTGGGCAGGCTACAAATCAGCAGGCAAACGAACAACAGGCAACGCATAGGCGAGCTCAGGTCTCCGGAGTGTCTTGGCTCAAGGCTGACGGGCTTCGTCCGGCACGCTGTCGAGCATCAGCCCGCCGGTGTCGGTGCCGCCCAGTACCACATAGGCACTGCTGCAGAACAAAGAGTTCAAACGCTTCATGTCGGCAATGAGCTCCAAGTGTAGCGAACTGGTCTCGATACTCTGCACCACTTTACGTTGCAGGCGGCTGACATGGGCGTGGGCCAGGCGCCGCTCCTGGGCGCGGAAACGACGTTTCTCGCGCAGCAACTGCTGCGCGCTCTGCGGGTCGGCGCTGAGGAACACTGACAGGCCCAGGCGCAGGTTGGCCAGCAATTGTTCCTGCAGGCCAGTCAGCTCCTCCAAGTCAACCTGGGAGAACTCCCGACGCTGCGAGGTCTTCTGCTGCTGCACCTTGCGCAGCATGCGTTCGATCAGGTCGCTGGCCAGCTTGAGGTTGATCGCCACCTCGATGATCTCTGCCCAGCGCCGGTTGTCCTGCTCGGCGAGGTCTTCACGGGGCATCTGCGCCAGGTAAAGCTTGATGGCGTTGTACAGCGCCTCGGCATCCTCCCCGAGGGCCCTAACCTGTTGCGGCAAGGCTGTCTGGGTGCCGCGCAGGGCGCCAAGCATGGCCTCGAGCAGGCTGTCGACGATATCGCCCAGGCGCAGGGTCTCGCGCACGGCGTTGACCAGCGCCAGGCTGGGGGTGTTCAACGCCGTCGGGTCCAGGTGGCGTGGCTGGTGGCGGCCATTGCCGTTGTCGCGTTCGGGCAGCAGGTAGCTGCACAGGCGGCCCATGGGTTTGACCGTCGGCAGCATCAGCAGGCAGCGCAAGGTGTTGTAGAGCAGGTGGAAGCCGATCACCAGCTCTTGCGGGCTGAAGCTCAGGCTGTCCATCCAAGCCACCAGCGGGTGCAGCACCGGGATGATCAGTAGCAGGCCGACCACCTTGTACAACAGGCTGCCCAGCGCCACCCGGCGACCGGCGCTGTTTTGCAGGCTGGTGGTGAGGAAGGCCAGCAGGCCGCTGCCGATGTTGGCGCCAATCACCAGGCCGATGGCCACCGGCAGGCTGATCACTTCGGCGCCCGCCAGGGTGGCGGTGAGCAGCACGGCGGCCAGGCTGGAGTAGGAAATCATGGCGAATAGCGCGCCGATCAGGGCGTCGAGGAGGATATCGCCGGTGAGCGAGGCGAACAGCACCTTCACCCCTTGGGCGTGGGTGATCGGCGCGGCGGCGTGGACGATCAGTTGCAGCGCCAGGATGATCAGGCCCAGGCCGATGCCGACGCGGCCCAGCTGGCCGGCGCGGGTCTGCTTGCGCGAGAGGAAGAAGATCACCCCGAGGAAGATCAGCAGCGGCGACAGCCAGGACAGGTCGAAGGTCAGCACCCGCGCCATCAGCGCGGTCCCGACGTCGGCGCCGAGCATGATCGCCAGGGCCGGGGTCATGGCCATCAGGCCCTGGCCGACGAACGAGGTGACCAGCATGGCGGTGGCGTTGCTGCTCTGCACCATGGCGGTGACCAGGATCCCGGCAATGAAGGCCAGCGGGCGCTTGTCCATGTTCTGGCCGAGCACGCGGCGCAGGTTCGAGCCATAGACCCGCAGGATGCCGGTACGCACGATATGGGTGCCCCACACCAGCAACGCCACGGCGGAGAGCAGATTGAGCAGGGTCAGCATGGTCGGGCCCCCTTTTCTTCTATGCCCCTGGGCGGGGCCAATGGGTGCAGCGGTGAGCCTGGCCCGGGGGTGGGCTGTTTTTCCCAGTGCTCACTGAAGCTTTAGTTGTTTTGCCTGGCTGGTGCCAGCTTGGCATGGGTGAAACGTATTTGAAACATGCTCTGGCCTCATCGTCGGCAACAAAAAAGGCCCCGAAGGGCCCTTTCGCTACCGCGCTTCCTGGGCTTATTGACCCGGGATGTCCTTGCGCAGTTTCACTGGATCGTGCTCCTTGCCCTTCTTGCGTGCCATCGCCGTGCGCATGCGGATGTTGATCGCCTCCACCGCCAGCGAGAAAGCCATAGCGAAGTAGACGTAGCCTTTCGGCACATGCACATCGAAAGATTCGGCGATCAGCACGGTGCCTACGACGATCAGGAACGAAAGCGCGAGCATCTTCAGCGATGGGTGCTTGTCGATGAAATCGCTGATGGTGCCGGCGCAGAGCATCATCACCAGTACCGCGACGATGATCGCGGCGATCATCACCGGCACGTGGGAGACCATGCCCACCGCGGTGATCACCGAGTCCAGCGAGAACACGATGTCGATGATGGCAATCTGGATGATGGTGTAGAAGAACTTGCCACCTGCCCCTTTCGGCTCGTCGGGGTTCTCGTCCTCGCCTTCCAGGCCGTGGTAGATCTCCTGAGAGCTTTTCCACAGGAGGAACAGGCCGCCGAAGAACAGGATCAGGTCGCGCCCGGAGATACCCTCGCCCAGTACATGGAACAGGTCGTCGGTCAGGCGCATGACCCAGGTGATCGACAGCAGCAGCATGATCCGCGTGACCATGGCCAGGGCCAGGCCGAAGATCCGCGTGCGCGGTTGCATGTGCTTGGGCATGCGGCTGACCAAGATCGAGATCATGATGATGTTGTCGATCCCGAGCACGATCTCAAGCGCGGTGAGGGTAAAAAAGGCAACCCAGATTTCCGGGCTGGTCAGCCATTCCATGTGTATTCCTTCGAGCGGTAAAGGCAAAGCGCCCTGGTGACGGGCGCTTTGCGGTTGGATGAGGCGCTTGTATTACAGACTGCTGAACAGCGGGAAAGTCCCCAGCGCCAGCGCGCCGGCCATTATGCACAGGCATACCAGCACTGCCCACTTGAGGGTGAAGCGCTGGTGATCGCCGAACTCGATGCCGGCCAGGGCCACCAGCAGGTAGGTGGAGGGTACCAGCGGGCTGAGCAGGTGTACCGGTTGCCCGACGATCGACGCACGGGCCATTTCCACCGGGGTGACGCCGTAATGGCTGGCGAACTCCGAGAGTACCGGCAGCACGCCGTAGTAGAAGGCGTCGTTGGACATGAAGAAGGTGAACGGCATGCTGACCAGGGCGGTGATCACCGCCATGTAGGGGCCGAACGCTTCCGGGATTACCGCCAGCAGGCTCTTGGACATGGCATCGACCATGCCGGTACCCGACAGGATGCCGGTGAAGATGCCCGCGGCGAAGATCAGCCCGCTCACGGCCAGCACGCTGGAGGCGTGGGCGGCGATGCGGTCCTTCTGCTGCTGCAGGCACGGGTAGTTGACGATCATGGCGATGCTGAAGGCGATCATGAACAGCACCGGCAGTGGCAGCACGCCGGCGATCAGCGCGACCATCAGCGCGGCGGTCAGGGCGCCGTTGAACCACAGCAGCTTGGGCCTGCGGGCTTCCGGGAACTGCGACACGCTGATTTCGCTGTGGTCGAGGTCGTCGGTCGGCAGGTGCAGTTCACCGAGGCGGGCACGTTCACGCAGGCCATACCAGTAGGCGATGGCCAGGATCGCCACCACGCCGAATGCCATGGCCGGAATCATCGGCACGAAGATGTCCGAAGGGTCAACGTGCAAGGCGCTGGCGGCGCGCGCCGTCGGCCCTCCCCATGGGGTCATGTTCATCACCCCGCCGGCGAGGATGATCAGGCCAGCCATGATTCGCGGGCTCATCCCCAGGCGGCTGTACATCGGCAGCATGGCGGCGCAGCAGATCATGTAGGTGGTGGCGCCGTCCCCGTCCAGGGACACCACCAGGGCCAGCACCGCGGTGCCGATCGAGACTTTCAGCGGGTCGCCCTTGACCAGCTTGAGGATCTTGCGCACGGCCGGGTCGAACAGGCCGGAGTCGATCATCAGGGCGAAGTAGAGAATGGCGAACATCAGCATCACGCCAGTGGGCGCGAGCTTGCTGATGCCCTGCAGCATCATCGGGCCGATGTCGCTGTAGAAGCCGCCGAACAGGGCGAACAAAATCGGTACCAGGATCAGCGCGATCAAGGCCGACAGGCGCTTGGTCATTATCAGGTACATGAAGGTGATGACCATGGCGAAGCCGAGGAAGGTCAGCATGGCGGTACTCCAGGCGTGGCGCGGCGAAAGGAAGGACGATTCGGGCGGATCAGCGCGTCAGGCGCTGCGCGAGGAGCTGGCGGAGAGGGACTGCGAAAAGGCGGGCACAGGAAAACATCAGAATCACCATTGTTGTTGTTGATTGGGCCAGGGCGCGGAAGTTTCCGGGTGCCCTGGCTGGCCGGTCTGCTGCCGGTGGTGGCGCTATCCTATGTGGGCAAGCTTTCAGCCAGCTTTCGGCTGGTGCCAGGCGACGGGAGGTCGTTTCGATGGTGGATGTCGAAGAAGGCGGGTGCCATTGCGGTGCCCTGCGTTATCGCTTGTCGGGCGCCCTGGGCGATGTCGCCCATTGCCATTGCTCGATCTGCCGGCGGGTCAGCGGGGGCACTCTGGTAACCTGGGTCACCCTGCCCTTCGAGGCTTTCCAGTGGCTGGCGGGCTCACCGCAGCGCTACATGGCGCCGGAAACCTGCAGTCGGTACTTCTGTGGCAATTGCGGGGCGCACGTGGCACTGGTGACGGCCCATAGCCCGGATTCGATCGACGTAACCGTGGCGACGCTGGATCACCCGGAGCGGGTGCCGGCCAATCGGCATATCTGGGTGGGGAGCCGCTTGCCGTGGTTGCAGGTGGATCAAGGGTTGCCGGAGGAAGACGAGGAAAACCTGTAGGGCATTGTGCTGCCTCTTCTGGCCCTATCGCCATGTACTAGGGCAACTGCAACCCCCCGGCCGCCTTGTGCAACGCCCGAAGGTGCTCGCCCACCTGCTTGATATTGGCCTCCACGGCTTTGATCTCCCTGCCCCGCTCGGGCCCCAGCAGCGCCCTCACCTGCTGGTCGAGGTCGGTACTCAGGCGCAGCAGCTGCCCCTGGCGCTCGCTGCTCACCTGCTCCAGTTGCTTGCGCTCGTCCGGCTGCGGCAGGCCGTAGCCCCCTGCCCCGAGCAACTCCGCCGGGCGGCTGAGGAAGCCGCTGTTGGCCAGCATCGCCTGCAAGGTTTCGTTGGCTTTGTCGAAGCTGCCGTCCTTGAGCGCCCGCCCGTTCAGGTAGCGTTGCTTGACCTCATCCTGGGCCAGCAGCAGCTGGCGCCGTAGCCCGGCCTGTTCGAGCAGCAGCAAGGCCGCGCTGGTGCGCAGGTCGGCGCGGTCGAACCACTGGCGGCGCTGCTCGGCGTCCAGCGCCAACCAGTCTTCCACCGTCGTCTGTTTGATTGGTAGCTGCTTGCGCAGTACCTCGAACATCGCCTGGTAGCGGTCGCGGTAAGAGTCGAAGCGATAGCCCAGGCGCAGCGCTTCGCGTGGGTCGTCGAGCACGCTGGTATCAGCCAGTCCCCTGCCCTTCATGACCTCGAGCAGCCCGTTGGGCATGATGCTGTCCAAGTCGTTCAGGCGTGCATTACCGGTGCCGCTGCGCAGCAGCTTGAGCGACTCCACCGCGCAGTTGTTGGACAGGAAGTAGTAGTTGCCGTCGTAGCTCCAGTGCATCTCCGCGGCCTGGCGCACCAGGTTTTCGATCTCGGCGCGGCTGAGCCTGAGCGGCACCGAGGCCAGGCTGCGCAGCTCGGTCTTGGTGTACTCGTCGATCACCTGCCCCAACGGCAGCACGAACAGCCTCGACGGGTAGGCGCCGACCAGGCCGTCCCAGCTGGACAGCTGCACATCGTTGACGAAGGCGCGGTATGACAGCACCAGGCTCTGGTCGAGGTCCAGGCGACAGGCCGGCCCGCGTGGACGGCCCGGGGCGCAGATCACCAGGCGCAGCATGCTATGGCCCCAGCGGCTGACCCAGTTCTGGTTGGCTTCGGCCAGCAGGTAGTCGACCTCGTAGACTCGCTCCGGGTCGATCTCGCCCAAGGGTTGGCGGGCGAAGTCGTTGCCGGCGTTGAGGAACGGCAGGCCCTTGGCGCAGGCATCTTGTTGCGGCGCCCAGTCGAAGTGGTCGCGCAGGTACTGGTTCAACGCCGGGCGGCGACAGGCGTAGCTGGGGTCGAGGAGGAAGTACTCCATGTTGACCGCGACAAACTCCTTCGGGCTGCTCAGCTCGTAGGGATCCGGGCTGCGCACCAGCTGGCCATTGTGCTGCTCGCGCTCGCCGCGCCGGCCGACGTACTGCGGCCAGCCGGCCAGGTCCAGCAGGCGGGGGTCGTCGCTCAAGGTGAAGCGGCGTTCGGCCTGGCCGCGACAATCCTGCGGCAGGCCGACCTTGCCAAGCGCGCCCTGCTGGCGCTTGCAGCGGCTGATCAGCTGGCGTTCGGCCTGCGGCCACAGGCGGGCGCGGTCATAGATATGGGTCAGCTCGTGGAGCACGGTGGCGAGCAGTTCTTCGCGGACCGTGCCATGGGGGCGGTTGGTCTTCTCGCGGGCGGCGCTGCCGTCTACGAGGCCCGGCAGCAGGTGCCGGTTGAGATCAAGGCTGGCGACCGGCGAAGCCTGGCCGTAGGCATCCTCGGGCATGCGCGAGGTCCAGCTGACCAGGATCTGCCGGTCGAGCTGCTGCTTGAAACGCGGTGGCAACTTGGCCATGGCTTCGTCGAGCAGCAGTTGGCTGGCCTGCTGTTGCGAAGGGTCGAGGCCGTCGGTCTGCAGCACCAGCTGCAGATCGGCCAGGGCGGGCGTGCCAAGCAGCGTCAGGGCGCAGCCCAGCAGCCAGGCACGCATGCGCTTCACAGGGCGAGGATGGCTTCGGCCAGTACCTGGTCGCTGGCGTCGCGGGCTTCGGGCACGCGGGCGCGCAGGGTGTCGAAGGCGGCTTCGAGCTGCGCGCCGCGGATGTCGCCATTGCTGGCTACGAAGCTGGCGGCGTCGTCGTGGGCTTCACGCACCAATTTCGAATCACGGATCGAGGTGGTGGTGTCGGAGGTGAAGTCGATCGACCGGCCAAAGGCGCGGACGATGATATTGCTGGTGGCCACCAGGGTGTGTGCCTGGGCCAAGTCGGCTAGCAGCAGCATACCGAGGGTGGCGGCGATCAGCGGTTTACGCATGGAGCATCTCCGGAAATACAAGGGAGCGGGTGTAGTTATTGGACGAGTATCGCCTCGGCCAGTTCACGGTCGCCGACAGAGTGTCGGGCGCAGCCGTGGCGCAGGGCGTCGAACGCCGCCTCGAGGCGCGCGCCACGGATCAGGCCGTCGCTGGCGACGAACACGGCGGCATCGTCACGGGCCGCGACGATCCGTTTGCGGTCGAAGGGGGCGGCCGTCACCTGGCTGGTGACGTAGCCCGTGATGACCAGGCTCTGGGTGGTGGCATCCATCGCATGGGCGCTGTTCATACAGGTCAGGGCGACAAGGGAAAGCAATAGGTAACGCATGGGCTTTGAAGTGGCGATTGTCTCGGGCTGCGAAGGCTACCCCGGATGCACGGTTCGGGGCCAGTGAATCCGGGGCAAGGGCAGGGTCAGATGGCGAGGATGGCGCGGGCCAGCTGCGCATCGCTGGCTTGCAGGGCCGGCAGCTGCTGGCGGATGTGCACGAATGCGCTTTCCAGCTTGGCGCCGCGGATGGCGCCATCGCTACCGACGAAGCTGGCGGCATCGTCACGGGCGGCCTTGACGATCTTGTCGTCGCGGAACGAGGAGGAGATATCGGACGTGGCGTCGGTCGAGGCGGCTACGGCGCCGACGACGGCGTCGGTGGTGACGACGAAGCTGGTGGCGTTTGCGGCACCGGCGAGGGACAGCAGCAAGGCGGCGCCAATCAGGTGATAACGGGACATGTTGGTGGACTCCTGCACAGGGTCAAGGGTGGTTCTGGTTATCGGACGCTCGCTTGGCTCGTCACGGTACTTTATATGCCAGGCGCGTAAGACAAGCGTAACACGCGGCGGTTCTGACGCCTGGGCGCGAAAAACAGATCAAATCGTAACTGTATCTATAGAATTTGAGTTCTATAAAACTGTTACGCTTGCGTGCACAAGTGCTCTACTGCGCGGCTTAAAACAAAAAACCCGCCGCAGTTGCCTGCGGCGGGTTCTTGAGAATTCACGGTGCCGGCCTGGGCCGGCGGCCGGCGCTTAGCGCCAGAAAGGCTTGCTCAGCTCTTCGTAGCGCTGCGACTCGCTGATACCGGCATCGGCCAGCAGGCGGGAGTCCAGGCGCGCCAGCTGGCGGCGGCTGGCCATGCGGCGCTGCCACAGTACCAGGGTGGACAGGACGCGCAGCGGCAGGGCGGCGTTGGAAGCTTGGGCGTTTTCAAAAACCAGGTCGGAACTGAGGGTACGTTCCATGATGTGTCATCCTTCCGCTTGTGGCGGCATTAGGGAGTGATTTAACTGGTGCCCATCTTCCTCCTCTCTCGTCCAGAACAGTAGGTACAGTTCAGGTGTAATGTGATGGGCCAGTTAACTGTTGAAAGCGACTGTTGCACCGGTTATTGAGGGAACTGTACTGGTGCGCACTTTTTTGGTGCGGTTTTGTGGTGTCGGCAGGGAAATGGTCGGCAGGAAGTGAGGTATATAGCAGTACAGTAGTACAGTTTTTGATGGGTGCTGGGTTCAAAGTGTTCAGCGATACAGTTGCGGCGCTTGTGATATCGAGCGCCGCCCGCGCGGCTATGGCGCGCGCAGCGGCTTCGGGTGTATCAGACCGACAATGCTGCCCGCCGTGCACGCTCAGCCTTGCCCAGCAGCCGCTTCATCCGCCATTCGAAGCCGAACGTCAGCGCCACCGCCGCGCAGGCCAGACCCAGGGCCAGCCCCCACCAGATACCCTGTGCACCGCCACCGAAGGTGAAGGCGAATAGCCAGGCACTTGGCGCACCCACAAGCCAGTAGCACACCAGGCCAATCAGGAACGTGGTCTTGGCGTCCTTCAGCCCGCGGATCGAACCCATGGCAATGGTCTGCACGCCATCGAACAGTTCGAACCACGCCGCCACCATCACCAATTGCACTGCCAGCATGAAGATAGCGGCGAAGGCCGGGTCGTTGCGGTCGATGAACAGCCCGACCAGGGCATCCGGCAGCAACCAGAACAGTGCGGCGAAGGCGAACATCAGCGATGCGCCAAAGCCAATGCCCACGCGCCCGGCGCTACGGGCCGCCAGCAAGTTGCCGGCGCCGTAGTAAAGGCCAACGCGCATGGTCACCGCATAGGAAAGGCCCGTCGGCACCATGAACGCGGTGGAGACGATCTGAAGGGCGATCTGGTGCGCCGCCAGCTCCGTGCTGCCGAGCACGCCCATGCACAGGGCGGCAAAGGCGAACAAGCCCACTTCGACCATATAGGTGCCGCCGATCGGCAGGCCCAGCCGCCACAGCTCGCGCAGTGCCGGCAGGGAAGGGCGCAGCAGGCCCTTGCGCAGCGGGTAGGCGGCATAGGCCTTGTGCAAGCGGATATACAGTGCGAGCGCGATAGCCATGCCCAGGGTCACCACCGCCGTGACCAGGCCGATCCCCATCAGGCCCAGCTTGGGCAGGCCGAACATGCCCTCGATCAGGGCGTGGTTGAACAGGTAGTTGAACACCGTGCCCACCAGGCTGATGACCATCACCGGTGTGGAGTGGCCCAGGGCGCTGGTAAAACCGCGCAGGGCCATGAACGTCATGTAGCCGGGCAGGGCAAGCGGCAGCAGGGTCAGCAACTGCATCGCCGAGTCGACGTTCTCCGGTTTCTGGCCGAACAGCAGTAGCACCGGCTTGAGGTTCCACATCACCAGCGCCGAGACCAGCGCCAGGCCCCAGGCCAGCCACAGGCCGCTCTGCGCCAGGCGGGTGACGCCCTCGATGTCGTTGGCGCCCTTGCGGATGGCCACCAGCGTGCCGACCGCGGCGATCACGCCCAGGCAGAAGATCGACACGAACGAATAACTTGCCGCGCCAAGGCCACCACCGGCCAGGGCCTGCGGGCTGATGCGGGCCATCATCAGGGTGTCGGTGAGCACCATCAGCATGTGCGCCAACTGCGAGGCGATCAGCGGCCCGGCCAGGCGCAGCAAAGCCTTGAGTTCGGTGGTGGGCGCGACGTGCATGGGGGCGGTCCTTGTTGGTGATTCTGGAAGCGAGCCGTCGATTCTGAGGCTTCGGTCAGCTTTGCACAAAAGGATAAATGCGATCAGTGCCATGAGTATGGCTCATGCCTGTATGATCCTCTGCACCGGCCCAGCTCCCGTATGACAGGTGCATCATGATCCGCCAACTGCCTCCGCTCTATGCGCTGCGCGCATTTGAAGCCGCTGCTCGGCTGAGCTCGTTTACCCGTGCCGGCGAAGAGCTGGCGATTACCCAGAGCGCGGTCAGCCGGCATATCCGCACCCTGGAGGAGCATTTCGCCTGCCGCCTGTTCGTGCGCAATGGTCGCAGCCTGCAGCTGACCGAAGCCGCGCGCATGTTGCTGCCCGGTGTGCGTGATGGTTTTGCTTCCCTGGAGCGGGCCTGCGAAACCTTGCGCGGTGAAGATGACATCCTGCGCATGAAAGCCCCCTCGACCCTGACCATGCGCTGGCTGCTGGCGCGCCTGAGTCGCTTCCGCCATCTGCAGCCGGGCAACGAGGTGCAACTGACCAGCGCCTGGATGGATGTCGATCATGTCGACTTCAACCAGGAGCCGTTCGACTGCGCGGTGCTGCTCAGTGATGGCAGCTTCCCGGCGGACTGGGAAGTGCGTCGGTTGTTTTCCGAGTTGCTGATTCCGGTAGGTGCGCCGGACCTGCTCGATGACGCGCCTTTGGACGAACGGCGCCTGGCCGGCATCGAGTTGCTGCACCCCACACCGGACAAGCGCGACTGGCGGGCTTGGCTGGCGCGCATGGGCCTGACCGACAAGGTCTCGCTCAAGGGCGGGCAGGTGTTCGACACCTTGGAGCTGGGCATGATCGCCGCCGCGCGGGGCTACGGGATCTCTATGGGCGACCTGCTGATGGTGGCCGAGGATGTGGCGCAGCGGCGGTTGAGCCTGCCCTGGCCGACCGCGGTGGCCAGTGGCATGGACTACTACCTGGTGTGGCCACGGACCCGGCCGGGCGGGGAGCGCTTGCGCAGGCTCAGCGTATTTCTGCAGGAGGAGGCGGAGGCGATGGATTTGCCGGCTGTGCAGATCCTTTCGCCGCAGGGCTAGCAATGTTCGAAAAGCCACGGAAAGAAAACGTTTGCGAATATCCCGGCCCCACACTCAAGTATTTCCTACAGACGCCGATCAACTTGCACCAGCGTCCCGGAAGAGGACGCGATTCCCCGTTGATAGGAAGCGGGCGGTCAGCGTGATCAGGACGATCCCGGCCTCTTGCCAGGAGCCTTGCCATGTCTCAACCGCGTGCCCGAATCGCTTCGCAACTCGGGATCGCCCTCGCCATAGTGCTGGCGCTGGTGATCACCGGTAGTACCCTGTTCGCCCTGCGTTCGCTGGACGACGCCAACCTCACCACCCGTCAGGCGCACCTGGCCAGCGAGGCGCGGCTGCTGGCCGACCAGCTCGACACCTTTCATGGCTCGCTCAAGGACAACACCCAGCGTTTGAGCGGCCTGTTCGAGCGCCGGTTCGCCACCGGCCTGGCGCTGCACGCGGGGGAAACGGTCAGCGTCGCAGGCGCCGCGACGCCCGCGTTGTACCTGGGTGATCACCTGCTGAACAACGATTTCCACCAGGTCGACGAGTTCCAGCAGATGACCGCCGGCGTCGCGACCCTGTTCGTGCGCAGCGGCGACGACTTCGTGCGCATCAGCACCAGCCTGACCAAGCAGGACGGCAGCCGCGCCATCGGCACCCAGCTCGACCGCCAGCATCCGGCCTATCCGAAACTGATGGCCGGGCAGACCTACGTCGGCCGCGCCGTGTTGTTCGACCGCAACTACATGACCCGCTACGTGCCGGTGCGCGATGGCAGTGGCCGGGTGATCGCGGTGCTGTTCGTCGGCTTCGACTACACCGACGCGCAGAATGCCCAGTTCGCCAACCTCAAGCGTTTCCGCATTGGCCAGACCGGCTCGCTGGCGTTGCTGGACGAGCAGGGCAAGTGGCTGGTGCCACCGGCCGAGGTGCGTGACGGCGAGGCGGCGGCCCAGGCGATCAAGGCGATCACGCCGGGGGCAGGGCGGTTCTGGAGCAGTGCCGGCGAGCAACTGTTCAGTGTCACCGAGCCGTTCGCCGAAGGCCCTTGGACCGTGGTGGCAAGCATGCCCGAGGGCGAAATCCGCGAAGTGACCTGGAGCGTCGGCCTGCGCCTGGCCATTGGCAGCCTGCTGGCGATGTTGCTGGCCGTGGCCGCGACTCTCTGGCTGCTGCGCCGCAAACTGCGCCCGCTCGGCGATCTGGTGCGCCAGGCAGAGGCACTGGGTGCCGGCGACCTCAACGCCCGCCTGAGCGTCACCAGCCATGACGAGATCGGCCAGCTCGCCCGCAGCTTCAACCAGATGGGCGATGCGCTGGCGACCATGGTCGAGCATATCCGCAGCGCCTCCGACCAGGTCAGTGGCCGCGCCCGCTCGCTGTCGGGTCTGTCGTCCGGCGCCTGCGAGGGCATGGACCAGCAGTCCGGCGAGATCACCAGCATGGCCGGCGCGGTGGAGGAGTTCAGCGCCACCTCGATGAACATTGCCGACAACATGGCCGGGACCGAGCGCATGGCCCGCGACAACGCCCAGCAGACCCGAATCGGTCGCAGCGCCATGGACGAAGCCTCGGTTTCCCTGCGGCAGATCGCCGAAGCACTGGGTGGAACCGCCAGTGTGATGGACACCTTGGGCGCTCGCTCGCAGGAGATCGGCGGCATAGTCGGCGTGATCACCTCGATTGCCGAGCAGACCAACCTCCTGGCGCTTAATGCCGCCATCGAAGCGGCCAGGGCTGGCGAGCAGGGCCGGGGTTTCGCCGTGGTCGCCGACGAGGTGCGCGGCCTGGCCGCGCGCACCCGCCAGGCCACCGACGAGATCTCGGGCATGATCGCCAGCATCCAGCAGCAGACCGGCCATGCCATCAGCACGCTGGAGCAGGGTAACCAGCTGATGCAGGAAGGCCTGGCGCGCAACGACAAGGTGGCCGAAGCCCTGGCGCGCATCGACGAGCAGAGCCGGGTCGCGGGCGAGCAGTTCGCGGTGATCAGCACCGCGACCCAGGAGCAGAGCAGCACCGCGACGGTGCTCAGCCGCAATCTGCAAAGCATCGCCCAGGCCAACAGCGAGCAGCGAGATGTGGCCAATGAGCTGGCCACGACGGCCCGCGAACTGGAAGGACTGGCGGGGCAGTTGCGCCAGGAAGTGGATCGGTTCCGAGTGGGCCGCTAAGACTTACGCGGCAAGCCTGCTCCCACCGACCCTGTGGGAACGGGCTTGCTCGCGATGACGTTTATAGCGCCGACAGCCCCAACGCCTGCGCACACGCCTGCAACGACCTACGCTCGCTTTGCGCATACAGCGCCAATTCATCCTGCACCTTCAGCCCCAGCGCCTGCTCGAAGGCCTCGCGGTTGGCATTGCTGCCGTAGTCGGCCTGGCCATCATCTCCCAGGTTGGACTGGAAAATCCCCGCCGCACTCACCGGCAGGAAGTCTTCGTACACCAGCGCCTCGTAATGCACATGCCCGGCGTCGATCAGCCCTTGCAGGGTAGTGGGGCGGCCGGGCTGCCCGCGCGCCGCCAGCCCCTTGTCGGTGGCGAAATAGCGGAAGTAGGCCAGCCCTTGTTCGCGCATCTGCCCCAGGTCGTCCGGAAATTCGGCGAAATGCTCGGCGAGCAGGGTCATGTAGCGTTCGGCATTGGCCTCGGCCGGCGCGCCGCCGAGGGCCGCGCGGGTCGCGTCCAGCAGACGGTCGTACAGCTGGCGCCCCTTGGGTGTCAGCGCCGCGCCGCGTTGTTCGATCTCGCCGAAGCGCGCCGTGTGGCTGCCCTGGGCATCGCTGAAAGCGACCTTTTCCTGCAGGGCCTTGAAGCTGGTCTGGCGCAGCAGGATCGGCTGGCGACGGGTGGGCGGCCCCTCGACCACGGCCTTGGGTGGGATGCCCTTGGCCGGCATGCCGAGCTGGATGGCGTCGATGTCCAGGGTGCGCGGGGTCAGGTGGTTGATGTGGGGGCCTTTGAACGCCACCACATCAGCGATCAGGCGGTGTTGGTCGTGCAGTTGCTGGTACTGCTCGGCAGTGACGGTGGCGTCCTGGTGCCAGCGGAATGTGTGCAGCGCTTCCTGGACGAAGGTCTCGGCATCGCTCGCGTTCAGGCCACCATCGCGTTCGCATTGGACGATCATTTCCAGCACACGGGAGGTGAAGATCTGCCGCTTGTCGAGAATGCCCTGGGCCAGTTTGCGCAGTTGCGGGTTGTGGATAAGTTCCAGGCGCAGCAGCGAAGTGAACACCCGAAACGGGCTGACATGCAGCGACTGCTCATGCACGGCGCGGAACGCGGTGGAATGTACCGGTACGCCGGCCGAGCTCAGGTCGTAGTAGCCGACCGGCGCCATGCCCATGACCGCGAACAGCCGGGCGATGGTGGCGAGCTCCTCGGCGGTGCCCACGCGGATGGCGCCATGGCGCTCCTGGTCGAGGCGTTCGATCTCGCCGGTCCAGCGCAGGGCCTCAGCCACCTTGGGCTGCGCGGCCATGACCTGCCGGTTGGTTTCGCTCACCAGTTCAAGCAGCGTGCCGTACAGGGGGACTTCCTGCTTGTACATGAGCGACATGGCGGCAGAGAACTGCGCACGGATGCTGTCGGGGCTGACGAAATCGTGGGCGGGCATCGCAAGCTTCCTGGGTGAGTGGAGGACACTTACATGAAAGCTGGGAATGGAGATGCCGTACAAGCGAAAAAAAGTGCGGGTTTCATTCCTTTTTTGATCGACCTTGACGACTCCATAGCGGGGCAAGCCCGCTCTCACGATGGCGTCAGTGTTCGCGCCGCTGGATCTGCTCGGCAACCCACTCCACCAACGCCCGCACCTTGGGCACTTCCGCCGCATGTTCGGCATACGCCAGGTAATGCGCGCCATTGCTTTTCATCGCATGGTCCCAGGCCAGCACCAGGGCGCCCTCGGCCAGCTCTTTGGCCACCAGGTAACTGGGCACCAATGCCACCCCGCAGCCGGCCTGCGCCGCGCTCAACGCCATGTAGAAGGTATCGAAGCGCGGCCCATGATAGCTGTTGTCGGTATGCAGCCCTTGCTCCAGGAACCATTCGTGCCATGCCTGCGGTCGCGAGGTGCTCTGCAGCAGCACCAGCTCCGCCACCGCGCCGGCGTCAGGCAGCGTGCGCCCTTGCAACAGCTCCGGCGCGCACACCGGCACCACTTCTTCGCCGAACAGCTCGATGCAGGTCGCCCCGGGCCAGGTGCCCTGGCCATAGAAGAACACCACGTCGGCCGAGCCCTGCAGCAGGGCGAAAGGTTCCATCTCGTTGCGGATGTCCAGGTGCAGGTTGGGGTGGCGCTTGCCGAAGCCCTTGAGGTGCGGGATCAGCCAGCGCACGCCGAAACTCGGTTGAGTGGCTACCTTCAATACTTCGGTCTGCGAGCCGTAGCTCAGGACATAGCGGCTGGACATATCCACCTGGGTGAGGATCTTGTTCACCTCGGCCAGGTACAGGCTGCCGGCCGGCGTCAGTTGCAGGCGGCGGCGGATGCGCAGGAACAGGTGATGGCGCAGCATCTCCTCTAGCTGCGCCACTTGCTTGCTCACCGCGCTCTGCGTCAGGTGCAGTTCCTCGGCGGCGCGGGTGAAGCTCAGGTGACGGGCTGCGGCCTCGAAGCACTGCAGGGCGGTCATGGACGGTACCAGGCGTTTGGACATAAGCGGTCTCGGCGGCTGAAATCATTACCTGGTGGAATGATATGCGGAATAAAGGTCGTTTGTTGCACCCGAGTAATCGGATTAATACTGACCCACGACATTTTCAACCCCTTCACCCGATGTAAGGAGAAGCACGATGGTTGCTGGATTGCTCGAGCGCCTTGGCGTTGCCGCCGCGGCTCACACCCAGGGCGATTACCCTGTCCATACCCCCATCGACGGCAGCCAGATCGCCTCGGTGAAGTTGCTCGGCAAGGCCGACACCGTTGCCCGCATCGACCAGGCGCAACAGGCCTTCGAAGCCTGGCGCAGCGTGCCGGCCCCTCGTCGTGGCGAGCTGGTGCGCCTGTTCGGCGAGGTGCTGCGCGAGCACAAGGCCGACCTCGGCGAGCTGGTGTCCATCGAAGCAGGCAAGATCACCCAGGAAGGCCTGGGCGAAGTGCAGGAAATGATCGATATCTGCGACTTCGCCGTCGGCCTGTCGCGCCAGCTGTACGGCCTGACCATCGCCTCCGAACGTCCGGGCCACCATATGCGTGAAACCTGGCACCCGCTGGGCGTGGTCGGGGTGATCAGCGCCTTCAACTTCCCGGTGGCGGTGTGGGCGTGGAATACCGCGCTGGCGCTGGTGGCGGGTAACGCGGTGGTGTGGAAGCCGTCCGAGAAGACCCCGCTCACCGCGTTGGCGTGCCAGGCGCTGTTCGACAAAGCGCTGAAAGCCTTCGGCGATGCCCCTGCAGGCATAGCGCAACTGGTGATCGGTGGCCGTGACGCCGGCGAAGCTCTGGTCGACGATTCACGCGTGGCCTTGGTCAGTGCCACCGGCAGCACCCGCATGGGCCGCGAAGTGGGCCCCCGTGTGGCGGCGCGTTTCGGCCGCAGCATCCTCGAACTGGGTGGCAACAACGCGATGATCCTGGCTCCGAGCGCCGACCTCGACCTGGCCGTGCGCGGCATCCTGTTCTCTGCCGTGGGCACCGCTGGCCAGCGCTGCACCACCCTGCGCCGGCTGATCGTGCACCGTTCGATCAAGGACGACGTGGTCGCCCGTGTCAAAGCCGCCTACGGCAAGGTGCGCATCGGTGACCCGCGCAAGGACAACCTGGTCGGCCCGCTGATCGACAAGCAGTCGTTCGATGCCATGCAGGGCGCGCTGGCCAAGGCCCGCGACGAAGGTGGGCAGGTATTCGGTGGCGAGCGCCAGCTCGCCGAGCAGTACCCGAACGCCTACTACGTGTCGCCGGCCATTGCCGAGATGCCGGCCCAGAGCGAGGTGGTGCGCCACGAGACCTTCGCGCCGATCCTCTACGTGCTGGCCTACGACGACTTCGAAGAGGCCCTGCGCCTCAACAACGAAGTGCCGCAAGGCCTGTCGTCGTGCATCTTCACCACCGACCTGCGCGAGGCCGAACGTTTCCAGAGCGCCGCGGGCAGCGACTGCGGCATCGCCAACGTCAACATCGGTACCAGCGGCGCGGAGATCGGCGGGGCGTTCGGTGGCGAGAAGGAAACCGGCGGTGGCCGTGAGTCTGGTTCGGATGCCTGGAAAGGCTACATGCGCCGTCAGACCAACACCGTGAACTACTCTCGCGAATTGCCGCTGGCGCAAGGGATCGTGTTCGACTGATGATCGTCGCGGGGGCTTTGCCCCCGTTTCGCCGGCAAGCCGGCTCCCACAGCGACCGCGTCGATCTCTGTGGGAGCCGGCTTGTCGTGGCGACGAACCGCGACGATGGGCCGCAACAAGAATAAAATCTGCTGGAGCCGGTCATGTCCGAACTGCGTCAAGAATGCTTGTGGGAACACGTCACCCAGCCGACCGTTGCCGCCCAGGCCCTGGCCGGCGAGCACAAGGCCGATGTCTGCGTGATCGGCGGCGGCATCACCGGCCTGTCGGCGGCCATCCATCTGCTGGAGCAGGGCAAGTCGGTGATCCTGCTGGAGGCCTGGAAAATCGGCCATGGCGGCTCCGGGCGCAACGTCGGCCTGGTCAACGCCGGCACCTGGATCCGCCCCGACGACGTCGAGGCCACCCTCGGGCACAAGCAGGGCGGACGCCTGAACAAGGTGCTCGGTGAGGCGCCGGGCGAAGTGTTCGCCATGATCGAGCGCCTGGGTATCGACTGCCAGGCCCGGCACCAGGGCACGCTGCACATGGCACACAATGCCACCGGCATCGCCGACCTCGAAGCCCGCCACCAGCAGTGGACCCGGCGCGGCGCCGACGTCGAGCTGCTGACCGGCGCGCAATGCCAGGAATACTGCGGTACCGACAAGATTTCCGCCGCGCTGCTCGACCGCCGCGCCGGCACCATCAACCCCATGGGTTACACCCAGGGCCTGGCCGCTGCCGTGACCCGGCTGGGCGGCAAGCTGTTCCAGCAGTCCGCGGTCGAAGGCCTGGCGCGCGATGGCGATGCCTGGCGGGTGCGCACAGCACAGGGCGCAGTGCGTGCCGACAAGGTGGTGATCTCCACCGGTGCCTACACCGAAGGCGATTGGAGCAACCTGCAGAAGCACTTCTTCCGCGGCTACTACTACCAGGTCGCTTCCAAGCCGTTGCACGGCGCCGCCGCCGACCAGGTCCTGCCCCATGGCCAGGGCTCGTGGGACACCCGCACGGTGCTCAGCAGCATCCGCCGCGACGAACAGGGCCGGCTGCTGCTCGGCAGCCTCGGCCGGGTCGACAACAAGCCAGCCTGGTTCGTGCGCAGCTGGGCCGACCGCATCCAGAGCCACTACTACCCGGCGCTGGGCAAGGTCGAATGGGAGATGCACTGGACCGGCTGCATCGACTTCACTCCGGACCACCTGATGCGCCTGTTCGAACCGGCGCCGGGGCTGGTGGCGGTCACCGGCTACAACGGGCGGGGCAACACCACCGGGACGGTGATCGGCCGGGCCTTTGCGGAATTTCTGCTCAAGGATGACCCGGACAGCCTGCCGATTCCGTTCTCGCCGATGAGGCCGGTGAGCGCGCCATCGTTGCGCACGGCGTTCTACGAGTCGGGGTTCTCGCTGTATCACGCCGGGCAGTGCCTGCGGGTGGTGCTGTAATTCCTGTTCCGGCCTCATCGCCGGCAAATCGCGGCGGCGAACCGCAGCTCCCACAGGCTTTTCCACGTGCCCTGTGGGAGCCGGCTTGCCGGCGATAGGGCCCGTGCGGGCGACGAAGCTAGGTCATTTGTGTAACCAGCTGAGGAACCCACCCTTCTTCACAACCGCCGGTTTCTGCAACAACAGCGACTCGCGCTTCTGCCGCCGAAACCGCTGCAGTTTGGTCAGTGCCGACTTCACATCGCCGCTTTCGGCCAGACACCCACGCACCTGTTCCTTGTCGATGCGATACAGCATGCAGCCACTCAAGGCACGAAACTCGACAGGCGAGGCTTCGTCATCCACCAGGCCCTCGAGCCCGAGCACCTCGCCGGGCCCCATGCGGCCACCCTCGATAAGCCGCTCGCCATCGCGAACCGACGCCAGCACCACGCCGCGGCTGATCAGCAGCACATGCTCCGAGCGCTCGCCGATGTCGAGGATCACCTGGTCAGCGAGGTATTCCACCGTGGTCATGCGCTGGCTCAGGGCGTCGCGCTCTTCGTTGCTCAGCGAACGGAACACCCGCACTTCGTCCAGCAGCTCGCGCTGGCGGCTGCGCACCGGGGCGCCCAGCTCGGTGTTCCAGGTCACGCCGCTGGCTTCCAGGTGGCGGTGGGCGAGGTCGAACAACTGGTTGCGCACTTCGGTCTTGCGCGACATCTCGGCGATGAAGCCGCTGGCCTCGTACTCCACTGACTCCAGTGTCGAAGCCTTTACCGTGACCTTGGGCGCCGGCTTGTCCAGCAGGATGCTGGTGCCTTGCAGGGTTTTCTCCAGCGCGTCGAACACCCGTTGCGGGCGCACCTTGGCCGGCACCACCACGCTGATCGACACCCCGTGCACCTCGGCCGGGCGGCTGAAGTTGAGGATCTTGGCCTTGGCCGCCACCGAGTTGGGGATCACCGCCAGGCTGCTGTTGCCAGTGATCAGCCGGGTGGCCCGCCAGTCGATATCGACCACCTTGCCCTCGGTGCCGTCGATGGAGATCGCGTCGCCGATCTGGTAGGGCCGCGTGGTGTTCAGCACGATCCCCGAGAATACGTCGGCCAGGGTGCTCTGCAGCGCCAGGCCGATGACGATGGCCATGACCCCTGAGGTGGCCAGCAGCCCCTTGACTGGCAGTTGCATCACATAGGCCGCTGCAGCCACCACCGCGGCGAGGAAGATCAATGCCCCCAGCACATCCTGCAGCAGGCGCCCACCGTGACTGCCGCGGGCCACCAGCATTTGGCCGAACACCACGGTCACCGTGCGCGCGCCGAACAGCCACCAGCCGATCGCCAGCACCGTGGCCATCAGGTTGCGTGACACGTCGTCGGCCCAGGGTGGCGGTTGCAGCGGGCTCATGCCGGCCGTCAGCAACACCGCGCTGAACAACAGGAAGATCACCAGCCGCGTGGCGATGCGCCAGAACCTGTGCTGCAGCGGGATCAGCTGCCAGAGCAACAAGTCGAAGAAGATCAGCAAGGTGCCGAGCAACAGCGGGTACGACTGGATGAACGCCAGCATGGTGGTCTCGGTGCAGGGGAGGGCTGTGGGTAGTAATAGAGCAGGTTGGGGTGGCGGGCAATGACTGGATGCGACTTGCCCCGCGATAAGGCCAGAACAGGCAATGCCAATCTATCGTTCGTAAAATAGAACGCTAAAGCCAAATTTCACTATCTACCGCCAAAAAGGTCCTGGTTTTAATCTTCTCCCATCAACGCGAAACACCTAAACCACTGAAGATCGAAACCCAAGGAGTACCGGCAATGAACAACTTCAAATACAACCGCCTGAACAAAGACGACGCCGCCGTACTGCTGGTCGACCACCAGGCCGGCCTGCTGTCCCTGGTCCGCGACATCGAGCCGGACCGCTTCAAGAACAACGTACTGGCCCTGGCCGACCTGGCCAAGTACTTCAACCTGCCGACCATCCTCACCACCAGCTTCGAGCAAGGCCCCAACGGCCCGCTGGTGCCGGAACTCAAAGAGCTGTTCCCGGATGCCCCGTACATTGCCCGCCCCGGCCAGATCAACGCCTGGGACAACGAAGATTTCGTCAAGGCAGTGAAGGCCACCGGCAAGAAGCAGCTGATCATTGCCGGCGTGGTGACCGAAGTGTGCGTGGCCTTCCCGGCCCTGGCGGCCCTTGAAGAAGAGTTCGATGTGTTCGTGGTCACCGACGCCTCCGGCACCTTCAACGAAATGACCCGCGACGCTGCCCACGACCGCATGAGCCAGGCCGGTGCCCAGCTGATGACCTGGTTCGGCGTGGCCTGTGAGCTGCACCGCGACTGGCGCAACGATGTCGAAGGGCTGGCGGCGCTGTTCTCCAACCACATCCCTGATTACCGCAACCTGATCACCAGCTACAACGCCCTGACCGCCGGCAAGTAAGCCGCTCCGCCAGGCACCGGCCCGGTGCCTGGCCCCACCCCTTTCAGGTACGCCGCGATGAACGACAGCACCGTGGTCACGCTGGTCATCCAGCACAAGGTCCGCGCCGAAGCCCTGGCACGCTATGAAACCTGGCTGCGCCACACCGTCGGCGTGGCCCGTCGGCAACCGGGCCATCTGGACGTCAACGTGATTCGCCCTGACGACGGTGGTCGCCAGTTCACCACCGTGGTGCGCTTTGCCGAGGCCAGCCAGCTGCAGGCCTGGGTCGACTCCACCGAGCGCCAAGCGCTGGTGGCCGAAGTGCTGCCGCTGCTGGAGGAGGGCGATCAGACCCAGGTGCATGACGATCCGGAGTTCTGGTTCACCCCAAGCGCTACAGGCGCTTCGCAGCCACCGCGTTGGAAGCAGGCTGTGCTCACTTACCTGGTGATCTGCCCGATGACCCTGGTCATTCCGCAATTACTGGCGCCGCTGTTTGCCCGCTATCCGCTGTTGGGTGGCCAGATCACCGGCAACTTGATCACCAACCTGTTCGTCATCCTGCCCGTGGTGTTCTACATCATGCCTTGGGTGACCCGCCGCTGTGCCGGCTGGCTGCGCCGCTGAGCACCCGCCGTGATCCATTGCTAGGGTTTGTACGAAAAGTCGCCGAGCGGCGATCAGGTAAGGCGAAAACAGGCGAGGAAGCGGAGTTTGCTGGTTGCAAATGAGCATTCCGAGCCTGTTTTCAACGCCGCATGATCGTCGCGCAGGCACTTTTCGTACAAAGCCTATCCTTCAACCGCCTGCCGATCACCCACCCGGACGGAAAGCACCATGAGTCAGGACCCTACCGACCAGAGCCGCCGCAAGTTCCTTGCCACCAGCACCGTGCTCGGTGCCGCCGGCGCGCTGTGGAGCGCATTGCCGTTCACCGATTCCGCCCATGCCGCCCTTTCAGGAGATCCCATGAACGCCGACCTCATTTTGTTCAATGGCAAGTTGCACACCGTTGACCGCGAGAAACCCACCGCCAGCGCCGTCGCCATCAAGGACGGCAAGTTCCTCGCAGTGGGCAGCGATGCCGAAGCCATGGCCCACAAGGGCGCCGCTACTCAGATCATCGACCTCAAACAGCGCACGGTCATCCCGGGCCTGAACGACTCGCACCTGCACCTGATCCGCGGCGGCCTGAACTACAACCTCGAACTGCGATGGGAAGGCGTACCGTCCCTGGCCGACGCCCTGCGCATGCTCAAGGACCAGGCCGAGCGCACGCCGAGCCCGCAGTGGGTGCGCGTGGTTGGTGGCTGGAACGAATTCCAGTTCGCCGAAAAGCGCATGCCCAGCTTGCAAGAGATCAACCAGGCCGCGCCGGACACCCCGGTATTCCTGCTGCACCTGTACGATCGCGCCTTGCTCAACCGCGCCGCGCTCAAGGCCGTGGGCTACACCAAGGACACGCCGAATCCGCCGGGTGGCGAGATCCAGCGTGACAAGTTCGGCAACCCCACCGGCATGCTCATCGCAAGGCCCAATGCCACGATCCTCTACGCCACCCTGGCCAAGGGACCGAAGCTGCCATTGGAGTACCAGGTCAACTCCACCCGCCAGTTCATGCGCGAGCTCAACCGCCTCGGCCTGACCAGCGCCATCGATGCCGGCGGCGGCTACCAGAACTACCCGGACGACTACCAGGTGATCCAGGAGCTGGCCGACAACGACCAGCTGACCGTGCGCATTGCCTACAACCTGTTCACCCAGAAGCCCAAGGAAGAGCTCACCGACTTCAAGAACTGGACGCAGAAGGTCAAGCCGGGCGACGGCAACGACTTCTTCCGCCACAACGGTGCCGGCGAGATGCTGGTGTTCTCCGCCGCCGACTTCGAGGACTTCCTCGAGCCGCGCCCGGACCTGCCGCAGACCATGGAGCAGGAGCTGGAGCCGGTGGTGCGCCACCTGGTCGAGCAGCGCTGGCCGTTCCGCCTGCACGCCACCTACGACGAGTCGATCTCGCGCATGCTCGACGTGTTCGAGAAGGTCAACCGCGACATTCCGTTCAATGGCCTGCCATGGTTCTTCGACCATGCCGAGACCATCACCCCGCAGAACATCGAGCGGGTGCGGGCGCTGGGCGGCGGTATCGCCATCCAGGACCGCATGGCCTTCCAGGGTGAATACTTCGTCGATCGCTACGGCGCCAAGGCCGCCGAGCACACCCCACCGATCAAGCGCATGCTCGACATGGGCGTGCCGGTGGGTGCCGGTACCGACGCGACCCGGGTGTCCAGCTACAACCCGTGGACGTCGCTGTACTGGATGGTCAGCGGCAAGACTGTCGGTGGCCTGGAGCTGTACCCGGAGGGCTTGAGCCGCGAGACCGCGCTGCAGCTGTTCACCCACGGCAGCGCCTGGTTCTCCAGCGAGCAGGGCAAGAAGGGGCAGATCAAGGTCGGCCAGCTGGCGGACCTGGCGGCGTTGTCGTTGGACTTCTTCAGCGTCGATGAAGAGGCGATCAAGGGCATCGAGTCGGTGCTCACTGTTGTCGACGGCAAGGTGGTGTACGGCGCCGCCGAGTTCAACACGCTGGGCCCGGCGCAGGTGCCGGTGTTGCCCGAGTGGTCGCCGGTGGCCAAGGTTCCGGGGCACTGGCGCGCCGGGGCACCGATGGCGGCGGCCCTGCACCAGTGCGTGGGGCCGTGCGGGGTGCATGCTCACAGCCATGAGAAAGCGCGGCACTCCAGTGTGCCGGTGAGCGATTACCAGGGCTTCTGGGGCGCATTGGGCTGTTCCTGCTTCGCCTTCTGATGGCCTGATCGCGGAGCAGGTCGGGTCGCCGCATCGCCGCTCCCACGCAAGGTAACTGACCTTCGTGGGAGCGGCGATGGCGTGCTACGCCATGTCGCTGACCGCGAACTCTTCCGCCAGATGATCGATCAACGACCGCACCGATGGCAGCAGCCCGCGCCGCGACGGGAAGATCGCATGCACGATGCCGCAACGCGGGTGCCAGTCCGGCAGAATCTCCACCAGGCGCCCCGCCGCCAGGTCCTCACGCACCGCCACCCTTGGCAGGTGCGCGATCCCCACGCCCGCCACCACGAAGTGCCGCAAGGCAAACAGATCATCGGTGACCATTCGCGGCCTGTGCGGGATCACCAGGCTGCGACTCATGTCCTCGCCCTGAAAAAGCTCCCACTGGTATTCACGCTGGGCGCTGCCCCAATGGACGCTGGGCAGCTCACTGAGCTGTTGCGGGTCGAAGCCTTCGGCAAGCTGTTCGAGAAACGACGGATGCCCGACCAGGCACTGGGTGCTGTTGCTCAGCACCTTCATCACCATGTCGGTGTTCTCCAGCGGCGGGAAGCGCACCCGCAGCGCCACGTCGAAACCCTCGTGCAGCAGGTCGACGCGGCGGTTGGTGCTCTCGATGAACAGCTCCACCTGCGGGTACTTGAGCATGTAGCGGGTGAGCATCGGACCGACCCAGGAGTTGAGCAGGGTGGTCGGGCAACTGATGCGCACCAGCCCCCTCGGCTCGCTGCGGTTGCGCTCGATGATCTCGGCGGCACCCTCGGCCTCGACGCGCATGGCTAGGCAGCGGTTGTAGTAGGCCTGGCCGATCTCGGTCAGCGAGCAATGCCGGCTGGTGCGATGCAGCAGCCGTACGCCGAGGCGCTCCTCCAGGTCGGCGATGCGCCGGCTGAGCTTGGACTTCGGCATGTCCAGCGCGCGTCCGGCCGGGGCGAAGCCACCGTGCTCGACCACCTGGGTAAAGTAGTAGAGGGAGTTGAGGTCTTCCAAATGGCGATCTCCGCAGCGGTGCAGGGGGCGCAGTCTACCGGGTGGCGGTATTTACGATAAGTTTGCAGGAGCTTTTAAGGTCTTGACGGCTATCGTGCGAGGGCGGCCACGTATTCCACGACAGTTTTGCAGCGCTTGTGAGATCGAGCGCCGCTCGTGCGGCAAATCCCTGGTGAGCGACACCCATCAAGCGAGAATCGTTGGCTAGAGCATCTTCTCCAATCCGACGGCCTTGCTGATCCAGGCATTGAACCGCCGCCATATGCCGCCAGGTTCGGTTACCAATATATGGCGCTGGCCGTTGTCCTCGGTCGCCCAGACCATTTTCCCCTCCAGCAGCTTCACCTGGTAGCTCAGTGCAGGCGCCATGCCCTGCAGCGCCAGCACACGGGTATACTCGGCCAGCTCCGGGCTATCGACCATCACGCCGACCTCGGTATTCCACAGCACCGAGCGCGGGTCGAAGTTGAACGAGCCGATGAACGTCTTGCGTTGGTCGAACACCATCGCCTTGCTGTGCAGGCTTGAGTCGGAGCTGCCGTGGAAGCCCAACCGTGGCCGTGGGTCTCCAGGTTGGCGACGCAACTCGTACAACTGCACGCCATGCTCCAGCAGGGCTCGGCGGTAAGGCGCGTAACCGCCATGAACCGCCGGAACATCGGTGGCTTCCAAGGAGTTGGTCAGCAGTTTGACGGAGGTGCCGGCGTCGGCCCGACTGGTCAGATACAGCAGGCCGGGCTCGCCGGGTACGAAGTAGGCGGACACCAGGATCAACTCCTTGTGCACGTGGTTCAGGTCGGGGGCCAGTTGTTGGGTCAAGAGCAGTTGTGGGTCTGGTTCGCCGTCCGCGAGGACTTTGCTCGGGGCGTCCCACAAAGCCTGGCTGTGGGCCCAGATCAGCTCATTGCGCCAGACGTCCAGGCGCGGCTGCGACTGATAGGCCATCAGCCGGTCGTATAGCGCCTTGCGCTTGAACCGGGCCTCGGCCAGGGAAACCTCCAGGCGCTGACGGCTGATAAACAGGTCGTCGGCGTCGGGCTTGCGCCAGAGGAAGTCGCCGATGGGGCGGCTCAGGGCACTGTTCCAGTATTGGTCGAAGCTGTGCCCCAACTGCTCGGCCACGGGCCCCACGCCCAGCAGGTCTATGTCGGTGAAATTGAGGTTGGGCTCGGCGTCGAAATACTCGTCACCCAGGTTGCGACCGCCGACAATGGCCATGCTGTTGTCCACCAGGAACAACTTGTTGTGCATGCGTCGGTGCTGGCGCGACAGGTTGAACAGCCGACCTACCGCGCGAGTTGGCCCGGTACTGCGTCCCAGGTGCAGCGGATTGAATACGCGGATCTGGATGTTCGGGTGGGCAGCGAGGGTGCCCATGAGGTCGTCGAGGCCATCGCTGGTCGTGTCGTCAAGCAGGATGCGTACACGCACGCCGCGGTCGGCGGCGCGCAGCAGTTCGTGTACCAAGGCACGGGTGCTGAGGCCGTCATGGACGATGTAGTACTGCAGGTCGATGCTGGCCTGGGCGTTGCGGATCAGTTCGGCGCGGGCACGAAAGGCCTCGTTGCTGTTGGGCAGAAGTCGAAAGCCCGAGCGCCCCTCGTACGGGGCGGCCTGGCGTTGTACCGAACGGCCAAAGGCCGAGTCGGCTGCTGGCAGTGCGTGGCTGACTTCACGCGGTGTGACGACGCTGGTACAGCCCGATAGGCCAAGCAGCAGCGCCAGCAGCAGGGGCAAGGCTCGCTGGGGTCTCAAGGGTGAATCGTCCTGTGCGGCAAGGGCTTAAGAGGTTGGACCGTGGCAGGCGGGGCAAAGTTACTCGCCAGCGTGTTCGGCATCCAGTAGACGAAGGGCGGTTTCACCGACGCTGCGTACGGCGCCTTCGATCTGCGCGGTGGGCCGCGCGGCGAAATTCATGCGCAGGCAGTTGCGGTACTTGCCCGAGGCAGAAAAGATGCTGCCCACCGCGATCTGCACACCCTGTTCGAGTAAAGCGCGGTTCAGGCGCAGCGTATCGAAACTTTCCGGCAATTCCACCCACAGCATGAAACCACCCTGGGGGCGGCTGGCGCGGGTGCCTGACGGAAAATGTCGGGTTACCCAATCGCACATCTGGTCGCGGCCGCGTTGGTACTGGCTGCGCATCCGGCGCAGGTGGGGCTGGTAGTGGCCTTGCGCAATGAAGTCGGCGATTGCCAGCTGCGGCTGGCAGGCGGTGCTGCCGGTGCTGATGTATTTCATGTGCAGTACCCGCTCCAGATAGCGCCCCGGAGCCACCCAGCCGACCCGCAGGCCTGGCGCCAGGGTCTTGGAAAACGAACTGCAGAGCAGCACGCGGCCATCGTCGTCGAACGACTTGATGGTGCGCGGGCGCGGGTAGGTGTAGGCCAGGTCGCCGTACACGTCGTCCTCGAGGATCGCCACGTCGTAGCGCTGCGCCAGGGTGAGCAGGGCCTTCTTGCGCGCCTCGGGCATGATGTAGCCCATCGGGTTGTTGCAGCTTGGGGTGATCTGGATGAGCTTGATCGGCCATTGCTCGAGGGCCAGTTCGAGGGCTTCCAGGCTGATCCCGGTGATGGGGTCGGTGGGGATTTCCAGGGCCTTCATGCCCAGGCCTTTCAACGTCTGCATGGCACCGTGGAAACTGGGTGAATCGACCGCGACGATGTCGCCGGGCTCGCATACCGCGCGAATGGTGCACGACAGCGCCTCGTGGCAACCGGTGGTCACCACCAGGTCCGCCGGGCCCAGACGACACCCGGAGTCGAGCATCAGCCGGGCGATCTGTTCGCGCAGCAGGGCGTTGCCGTGGATGTTGTCGTAGTACAGGCCGGGCATATCCATGCGCCGGCTGATCTGCGCCAAGCTACGCAGCAGCGGCTTGAGCGTGGGGCTGTCGACATCGGGCATGCCACGGCCAAGCTGGATCACATCCGGGCGAGGGGTGGCGCGCACCAGCTCCAGCACCTGTTCCCACTGGGAGATATCCACAGGGCGTTGTGCGGGGCGGCTGATGGCTGGCAGGGCTGGTAGCTGGCGGTCCTCGGCGACGAAGTAGCCGGACTTGGGGCGCGGCGAGACCAGGCCGTTGTCCTCCAGAAGGCGGTAAGCCTGCTGCACGGTGCTCAGGCTGACGCCGTGCTCCACACTCAGGGCGCGCACTGACGGCAGGCGCTGGCCGGGGCGATACAGGCCCTGCTCGATGCGTGAACCGAGCAGTTCGGCGAGGTTGAAATAGAGGGTCACTGCATACTCCTGCTCAGCTGATGACCAAGGACCGGTACAGATAGGCGAAAAATACTGCATGCAGCCCTATTTTCGCCAATTCTGTATGGGAATAATAAGTCGATTTTGGCTCTGTATTGGTGCGAGGCATACCCGCATGCTGTCTCTACGTCAGGTACTTAACGGAGGACGTGGTGATGGGTGGCATGAGCGATGTGCGCTTGCAACTGTTGGCCAGTGAGCTGGAGTCGGAGCAGCGTCCCCGGGTCTTCAGCGCGCCTCAAGGCATGGGTCGTTGGGGCCTGATGCTGCATCGCTGGCGCACCCGCAGGGCCCTGTTGCAGTTGGAGGATTACCAACTGCGCGATATCGGCATCAGCTGGGAGCAGGCTCGGCATGAGGCGAGCAAGCCCTTCTGGCGTGACTAGGCCAGCTCTTTGAGTCGATACCAGAGCATTCCCAGTGCCAGCAGCGGCGAACGCAGCAATTTGCCGCCGGGGAAGGTGGTATGCGGGACCTTGGCGAACAGATCGAAGCGCCCGCTCTGCTGGCCGCTGATGGCCTCGCCGAGCAGACGTCCGGCGAGGTGGGTGGCGTTGACGCCATGTCCGGAGTAGGCCTGCGCATAGTAGACGTTGGGCTGGCTGGCCAGGCGGCCGATCTGCGGCAGGCGGTTGGCCCCGATGCCGATCATGCCGCCCCATTGGTAATCAATGCGCACATCGGCCAGTTGCGGGAACACCTTGAGCATTTTCGGGCGCATGTAGGCAGCGATGTCCTGCGGATCGCGCCCGGAATAGTGGCAGGCGCCGCCGAACAGCAGGCGGTTGTCGGCAGAGAGGCGATAGTAATCCAGTGCCACGCGCTGGTCGCATACCGCCATGTTCTGCGGCAGCAACTGGCGGGCGCGTTCCTCACCCAAGGGCTCGGTGGCGATGATGTAGCTGCCGGCGGGCAGCACCTTGCCGCCCAGTTCGCGGTTGAGGTCGTTGTGGTAGGCGTTGCAGCACAGCACCAGCGTCTTGGCGCGCACCCGGCCTTGGGCGGTATGCACCTTCACTTGCGGGCCGTACTCGATGCGGGTCACTTCCGACTGCTCGTACAAGCCGACACCCAGGCGCCTGGCCACGGCGGCTTCGCCCAGCGCCAGGTTGAGTGGGTGCAGATGACCGGAACCCATGTCGATCAGGCCGCCGACATAGCGATCAGAACCTACTACCGAGTGCATGTCGCCGGGCTGCACCAGGCGCAGTTCGTGACGATAACCCAGGCTGCGCAGTTCCTCGGCGTCCTCGGCGAAGCCTTCCAGTTCGGCGGGCTTGTTGGCCAGGTCGCAGTAGCCCCAGGTCAGGTCGCAGTCGATGCCATGGCGCTCGACGCGCTCGCGGACGATCTCCACCGCCTCCAGGCCCATCAGCTTCATGCTGCGCACGCCTTCTTCACCGATCACCGGTAGAAATTGCTCCAGACCGTGGCCGACGCCCCGGATGAGCTGGCCGCCGTTGCGGCCGCTGGCGCCCCAGCCGAGCTTGCGTGCTTCCAGAAGGATCACTGACAGTCCGCGTTCGGCCAGTTCGATAGCGGTGTTCAAGCCCGAGTAGCCACCGCCGACGATGCATACGTCGGCGCTGTGCTCGCCTTGCAGGAATGGCTGGTCAGGGTGTGGCGCGCTGCTGGCGGCGTAGTAGGAGGCGGCGTGTTGCGCGCTGTAGACCATGTGTCGTTTCCTGGGGGCAAGGCGAAAAGGCGAGGATAGGCAACCGGCCAATCGCGGGGCAAGCCCGTTCCCGCGATTGCCTTATAATCCAGCACTAATGTTCAAGATGCGCCGCTTATGTCCTGCAACCGCCACAAGATCCATTTCCTGCGCGAGCTCATCCCTTCGTTCGAGTGCGAGCCCGGCTGCCATGATTGCTGCGGCCCGGTCACCACCTCGGCCGAGGAAATGGCCCGCCTGCCGCGCAAGACCCAGGCCGAGCAGGACGCCGCGCTGGAGCGCCTGGACTGCGTGCACCTGGGCCCGAACGGCTGCACCGTGTATGAAGAGCGCCCGATGATCTGCCGCCTGTTCGGCACCACACCGCGCCTGGCCTGCCCCAGGGGGCGGGGCCCGGAGCAGCCTATCGACCCGGCGGCCGAGCAGCTGGTTCACACCTATATAGCCAGTACCCGCCAGGTGCTGGTGTAAGGCTTCAGTCCGGAATCGGCAGGCACAGGCTCTCTTTCACTTCTTCCATCACGATGTAGCTCTTCGACTCGCGCACATGGGGCAGCTTGAGCAGGATGTCGCCGAGCAGCTTGCGATACGACGCCATCTCCGAGATCCGCGCTTTCACCAGGTAGTCGAAATCGCCCGATACCAGGTGACATTCCAGTACATGGGGCAGCTTGAGTACGGCGCGGCGGAACTCCTCGAAGGTGTCGCCGGACTTGTAGTCCAGGCTGATCTCGACGAACACCAGCAAGCTGCCCTTCAGGTGCTGCGGGTTGAGCCGGGCGTTGTAGCCCATGATGATCCCCTCGCGCTCCAGGCGCCGCACCCGTTCGGTGCACGGGGTGGTGGACAGCCCGACCTTCTCGCCCAGTTCGGTGAAGGAGATGCGCCCGTCATTCTGCAGGATCCGCAGGATGTTGCGGTCGATCTTGTCCAGCTCACGCTTGCTCTGGTGATGGGTTCTCATAGGGGATGCCCCTCCGTGAAAGGCAATTTTGCCGACAATTCTCGCCAAATATAGCTGCTTATATAGTGAATAGCACTGGTCGGAGATTCTTATACTGCGCGCATCCATGCCATTTCAACAAAAGACTGCGGCAAGCCGCGTGCGAGGGATACAACAATGCGAGTTCTGGTACTTGGTAGCGGTGTGATCGGTACCGCCAGTGCCTACTATCTGGCCCGGCAAGGTTTCGAGGTGACGGTGGTCGATCGCCAGCCAGCGGTGGCCATGGAAACCAGCTTCGCCAACGCAGGCCAGATCTCGCCCGGCTATGCCTCGCCCTGGGCCGCCCCGGGCGTGCCGCTGAAAGCCATCAAGTGGCTGCTGGAGCGCCACGCGCCCCTGGCCATCAAGCTGACCGGCGACGTCGACCAGTACCTGTGGATGGCGCAGATGCTGCGCAACTGCACCGCCAGCCGTTACGCGGTGAACAAGGAGCGCATGGTGCGCCTGTCCGAGTACAGCCGCGATTGCCTCGACGAGTTGCGCGCCGAAACCGGCATTGCCTACGAAAGCCGCAGCCTGGGCACCACGCAGTTGTTCCGCACCCAGGCGCAGCTGGACGCCGCGGCCAAGGACATCGCAGTGCTGGAACAGTCTGGTGTACCGTACGAGCTGCTCGACCGTGACGGTATTGCCCGGGTCGAACCGGCCCTGGAGAGCGTGAAGGGTATCCTCGCTGGCGCCCTGCGCCTGCCCAACGACCAGACTGGTGACTGCCAGATGTTCACCACCAAGCTCGCCGAGATGGCCATCAAGCTGGGTGTCGAGTTCCGCTTCGGCCAGGATATCCAGCGCCTGGACGTCGCCGGTGACCGCATCAACGGCGTATGGATCGACGGCAAGCTGGAAACCGCCGACCGCTACGTGCTGGCGCTGGGCAGCTACTCGCCGCAGTTGCTCAAGCCGCTGGGCATCAAGGCCCCGGTCTACCCGCTCAAGGGCTATTCGTTGACCGTGCCGATCACCAACGGCGACATGGCGCCGACCTCGACCATCCTGGACGAGACCTACAAGGTCGCGATTACCCGTTTCGACAACCGCATCCGTGTCGGCGGCATGGCTGAGATCGCCGGTTTTGACCTGTCGCTGAACCCGCGTCGACGCGAAACGCTGGAGATGATCGTCAACGACCTTTATCCTCGCGGCGGCGACCTGAGCCAGGCGAGCTTCTGGACCGGCCTGCGCCCGGCCACCCCGGACGGTACCCCGATCGTCGGGGCGACCAAGTTCCGTAACCTGTTCCTCAACACCGGTCACGGCACCCTGGGCTGGACCATGGCATGCGGTTCCGGTCGCCTGCTGGCCGACCTGATCGCGCGCAAGAAGCCACAGATCAGTGCCGAAGGCCTGGACATCTCGCGTTATGGCAATAGCCGCGAGACTGCCAAGCACGGACAGCCGGCGCCTGCGCACCAGTAAGCATTCGATGCTGTTGGCCTCATCGTGGTGCGCCGATGCGACTTGCCCCACGATGAGGCCCGAAACCGATTGACCTGTTCCCTCACCCCGGCGCGGTGGGTACCTACCCCCATCTGCCGCGCCGGGGCTTTATCGATAACCAGAACTGCCAGAAGGCTGCCGCCATGCGTCCCGCCCGTGCCTTGATCGACCTCCAAGCCCTCCGACACAACTACCGCCTCGCCCGTGAGCTGACCGGCGCCAAGGCCCTGGCCGTGGTCAAGGCCGACGCCTACGGTCATGGCGCGGTGCGGTGCGCCCTGGCGCTCGAGGCCGAGGCCGACGGTTTTGCCGTGGCCTGCATCGAGGAGGCCCTGGAGCTGCGCGCGGCAGGCATCAAGGCACCCGTTCTGTTGCTCGAAGGCTTCTTCGAGGCCAGCGAGCTTTCGCTGATCGCCGAACATGATCTGTGGTGCGTGGTGCATTCGCCATGGCAGTTGGAAGCGATCGAGAAGACCTCGGTGCACAAGCCGCTGACCGTCTGGTTGAAGATGGACACCGGCATGCACCGTGTCGGCGTGCACCCCAAGGACTACGCCGATGCCTACCAGCGCCTGCTGGCCAGCGGCAAGGTCTCGCGCATTGTGCTGATGAGCCACTTCGCCCGCGCCGACGAGCTCGATGCCGCCGCCACCGCACAGCAGGTCGCTGTGTTCGAGGCTGCTCGCCAGGGCCTGGCCGCCGAGTGCAGCCTGCGCAACTCGCCGGCCGTGCTGGGCTGGCCGAGCATCAAGAGCGACTGGGTTCGCCCGGGCATCATGCTCTACGGCGCCACCCCGTTCGAGGTGGAGCAGGCCGAAGCAGCTCGCCTGCAGCCGGTGATGACCCTGCAATCGCGTATCATCAGCGTACGGGAATTGCCGGCCGGCGAGCCGGTGGGCTACGGGGCCAAATTCGTTAGTCCGCGCCCGACCCGGGTCGGCGTGGTCGCCATGGGCTATGCCGACGGCTACCCGCGCCAGGCACCTACCGGCACGCCAGTGGTGGTGGCCGGCAAACGCACCCAGCTGATTGGCCGCGTGTCGATGGACATGCTCTGCGTCGACCTGACAGACGTGCCCGAAGCCACTGTCGGCAGCCCGGTCGAGTTGTGGGGCAAGCAAGTACTGGCCAGCGACGTGGCCATGCAGGCCGGGACCATCCCGTACCAGATCTTCTGCAATCTCAAGCGCGTGCCGCTGGACTATATCGGCGAATAAAGCGCCAAAGCGGACAGGCTGCGGGGCTGTGTGTTGTAAATACTGAACGGCATTGCCATCATATCGTTCACACTCCCCCAACCTCGACCGTTTCTGGAGGCGCAAGCTTTGGACGTCGGTGAACGACTGCAAGCCATCCGCAAGCTCAAGGGCTTGTCCCAGCGCGAACTCGCCAAGCGCGCGGGGGTGACCAACAGCACCATCTCGATGATCGAGAAGAACAGCGTGAGCCCTTCGATCAGCTCCCTGCGCAAGGTGCTCAGCGGTATCCCCATGTCCATGGTCGAGTTCTTCTCGGTGGAGCTGGCCCCGGAAAGCCCGACCCAGATCGTCTACAAGGCCCACGAGCTCATCGACATTTCCGACGGCGCGGTCACCATGAAGCTGGTCGGCAAGTCGCACCCCAATCGCGCCATCGCGTTTCTGACCGAGGTCTACCCACCGGGCGCCGACACGGGGGCGGAAATGCTCACCCACGATGGCGAAGAGACCGGCATTCTTCTCGAAGGCCGCCTGGAACTGGTGGTCGGCACCGAGATCTTCATCCTCGAGGCCGGCGACAGCTACTACTTCGAAAGCACCCGCCCGCACCGCTTCCGCAACCCGTTCGAGGAGCCGGCCCGGCTGATCAGCGCCGCCACCCCGTCGAACTTTTGATCCAGCGCAGTGCATTGACGGGTCAATACCCTTTCCCTGAGTGTGGTCGTTTCACGCCTTCCAGGTTCCCGCTATACTTTTCAACGCTCGCAATTCCGTGGCCGCGGGCGTGATTAGCCACCATGAGGGTGTTCGCGTGAACCAAATCAAGAAGATGCTGGCCGTACCAGCAGCCGTATTCGCCCTTTGGGCAATGAGCGCAACCGCTGCAACCAACGACGACATCGCCAAGCGTCTCGAGCCGGTCGGCCAGGTGTGCGTCCAGGGCCAGGAATGCAAGGGCATGGAAGTGGCCGCCAGCGCCGGTGGCGGCGGTGCCAAGACGCCAGACGAGATCATCGCCAAGCATTGCAATGCCTGCCATGGCACCGGCCTGCTGAACGCGCCGAAGATCGGTGATACCGCCGCGTGGAAAGAGCGTGCCGACCACCAGGGCGGACTCGATGGCATCCTGGCCAAGGCCATCACAGGTATCAACGCCATGCCACCGAAGGGCACCTGCGCCGATTGCTCGGATGATGACCTGAAGGGTGCGATCAAGAAGATGTCCGGGCTGTGAGCCAGGCCTGACTTGTATAAAGCCCGCCTCTGATGGCGGGCTTTTGTTTTTGGGCCGATAGCCCTATTGCGAGGACGGGACAGGCAACCAACCCGCTGTGCCTTGTGTCCAACCCCTGAACCCACGGATGACTCAGGAGGCCCAGATGTATCGCTGCTCCATCGACCAGGCTGTCGAACAGGCCCTGGCCCGACTGCCCAGCCATATTCACATGGGCCTACCGCTTGGCCTGGGCAAACCCAATGCCTTCGTCAACGCGCTGTACACCCGCATCAGCGAGTTGCCCGAGCGTCGTCTGACCCTTTACACCGCCCTGTCACTTGGCCGCCCGCCGTTGGGCGATGGCTTGCAACGGCGCTTCCTTGAGCCTTTCATCGAGCGTGTATTCGCCGACTATGAGGAGCTCGCATACCTGGCCGACCTGCGTGGCGACAAGCTCCCGCCGAACATCCGTGTCGAGCAGTTCTTCATGCAGCCCGGCAGCCTGCTGCACAGCGATACGGCCCAGCAGGACTACGTCAGCAGCAACTACAGCCACGCAGCACGGGATATCAACGCCAAGGGGTTGAACCTGATCGCGCAGCTAGTGGCGGCCACGCCCGAGCGGCCCGATCACCTGAGCCTGGCCTGCAATCCCGATATCACCCTGGACCTGCTGCCGATGATCGCCCGGCGCCGTGCTGAGGGCGAGACCATCCTGGTGCTTGGCCAGGTCCATGACGAACTGCCCTACATGCCAGGGGACGCGGAACTGGGCCTGGAGCAGTTCGACCTGTTGATCGACCAGCCCGAAAGTCGCCGGTTGTTCTCAACGCCAAACATGCCGGTGAACACCCAGGACCATTGCATCGGCCTGCATGCCAGCACCCTGGTGCGCGACGGCGGTACCCTGCAGATCGGCATCGGCGCCATGGGCGATGCGGTGGCGGCGGCGCTGCTGGCACGCCAGGGCGACAACGAAGGCTATCGTGCGCTGCTCGATGAGCTGGATGTGGGCCCATGGCAGGCTCTGATCGAGCGGGAAGGGGGGCTGGATACCTTCGCCCAGGGGCTATATGGCTGCAGCGAAATGTTCGTCAACGGGTTGCTGGCCCTGGCCGAAGCCGGGGTAGTGCGCCGCCCCGCGGACGAGCACGGCGTGCTGGTGCATGGCGGCTTTTTCCTTGGCCCACGGGCGTTCTACCAGCGCCTACGCGAGACGCCGCTGGAGCAGCGCGCACGCTTCGCGATGACCGCCATCAGCTACATCAACGAGCTGTACGGCCAGGAAGAGCGCAAGCGCCGTCAGCGCCGAGATGCGCGTTTCATTAATACGGTATTCGGCATGACCTTGCTGGGGGCCGGTGTCGCCGACCAGCTCGAAGATGGCCGGGTGCTCAGCGGCGTGGGCGGGCAGTACAACTTCGTCGCCCAGGGCCATGCGCTGGAGGGCGGTCGCTCGATCCTGTTGCTGCGTAGCTGGCGCGAGGCCGGTGGTGAGGTGACCTCCAACCTTTACTGGACCTACGGCCACTGCACCATACCCCGGCACTTGCGAGACATCGTGATCACCGAATACGGCATCGCCGACCTGCGCGGGCAGACCGACAGCGAGGTGATTGCGCGGCTGCTGGCGATCAGTGATTCTCGTTTTCAGCGCGAGCTGATGGAGCGGGCCAAGTCGGCGGGCAAGCTGGCGAAGGACTTCGTGCTGGATGCGCGCTATACCGACAACACTCCCGAGCGCCTGGAGGCAACCCGCGCGCGGCATGCGCGATTGTTTCCGGAATATCCGCTGGGCAGCGATTTCACGGCCGAGGAGCGTGACTTGTTGCGGGCGCTGAATTGGCTCAAGAGCAAGTTCAAGCTGAGCGAGGTGCTGGAGCTGGGCAAGGCGGCGCTGGATGCGCCGGCGCCCGAGGCCTATGCAGCGCAGTTGGCGCGCATGGGGCTGGGGGAGCCACAGGGGCTGAAGGAGGAGTTGTACCAGCGGCTGCTGCTGGCGGGGCTTCAGGCTACCAAGCCGTGAGGCTACGTGGGAGCGGGCAAGCCCGCTCCCACGGATCCATCACTCGATGAAGGTGACCACGCCACCTTCCAGCGACTTCACCCGGGCCAGCGATTCGACGCGGTAGCCCTGGCTGTCCAGCTCGGCGCGGCCGCCCTGGAACGACTTCTCGATGACGATGCCCAGGCCGGCCACGGTGGCGCCGGCTTGCTTGATGATCGAGATCAGCGCCTGGGACGCCTTGCCGTTGGCCAGGAAGTCATCGATCACCAGCACGCGGTCGCTGCTGTTGAGGTGGCGCGGCGAGATGGCCACGGTGTTCTCGGTCTGCTTGGTGAAGGAATACACCGAGGCAGTCAGCAGGTTCTCGGTCAAGGTCAGCGACTGGTGCTTGCGGGCGAAGATCACCGGCACGCCGAGCTTCAGGCCGGTCATCACCGCCGGGGCAATTCCCGAGGCTTCGATGGTGACGATCTTGGTCACGCCGGAGTCGGCGAACAGGCGGGCGAACTCGTCACCGATCAGCTGCATCAGCGCCGGGTCGATCTGGTGGTTGAGAAACGCATCGACTTTGAGTACCTGGTCGGAAAGCACGATGCCTTCTTCGCGAATCTTCTGCTGCAGTGCTTCCACTGTGTGTCTCCGATGTAATGAGTGGCCTGTATGGCCGATTTGTAAGTCCAACTTCGGCGCCAGACTTCGTCACACTGCGTTGCCACTCCTCGCCGTAGCTGGGCTACGACTCGTCGTGTCGCCTTGTGTGCCGAACCCTGGCACTCGAATTTGAACTCACAAATCGGCCATACAAGCCACCGTGGCCGCAAATAGCGGCAAAGTTTAAGAATAATGGTTGATCAGCGTTTGAGCATTGCCCGGATATCGGCCAGGGCGTTGTTGCCGCGCGCGGCTTTCACTTCCACGGGCGCATCGTCCAGGCCTTCCCAGGCCAGGTCGTCCGGCGGCAGTTCATCCAGGAACCGGCTCGGTGTGCAATCGATGATTTCGCCGTACTGCTTGCGCTTGGCGGCGAAGGTGAAGGCCAGGGTCTGGCGCGCGCGGGTGATGCCCACGTAGGCCAGACGGCGTTCTTCCTCGATGGTGTCGGCCTCGATGCTCGAGCGGTGGGGGAGGATCTCCTCCTCCATGCCCATGATGAACACGTAAGGGAATTCCAGGCCCTTGGAGGCGTGCAGGGTCATCATCTGCACGCCCTCGGCGTTTTCTTCCTCTTCCTGCTGGCGCTCGAGCATGTCGCGCAGTACCAGCTTGCCGATGGCGTCCTCGATGGTCATGTCACCCTCTTCGTCCTTCTCGAGGGTGTTCTTCAGCGCTTCGACCAGGAACCAGACGTTGCTGATGCGGAACTCCGCGGCCTTGTCGCTGGCGGTCTGCTGGCGGATCCAGTTCTCGTAGTCGATGTCGCGGATCATCTCGTGCAGCGCGGCGATCGGGTCGTCCAGGGCGACTTTGTGGCGTACCCCGTCGAGCCAGTGCTTGAAGCGCTGCAGGCGCTCGGTGTAGCGGGCGTCGAGGTGCTCGCCCAGGCCCATCTCCTCGCTGGCGGCGTACATCGAGATGCCGCGCTCGGTGGAATAGTTACCGAGCTTTTCCAGCGTGGTCGAGCCGATTTCGCGGCGCGGCACGTTGATCACGCGCAGGTAGGCATTGTCGTCGTCGGGGTTCACCAGCAGGCGCAGGTAGGCCATCAGGTCCTTGACCTCCTGGCGGCCGAAGAAGCTGTTGCCGCCGGACAGGCGATACGGCACCTGGTGGTGCTGCAGCTTCAATTCGATCAGCTTGGCCTGGTAGTTGCCGCGGTAGAGGATGGCGAAGTCGCTGTACGGGCGGTTGGTGCGCAGGTGCAGGGTGAGGATTTCCATGGCCACGCGTTCGGCCTCGGCTTCCTCGTTCTTGCAGCGGATCACGCGGATCTCGTCGCCGATGCCCATCTCGCTCCACAGCTGCTTTTCGAAGGCATGCGGGTTGTTGGCGATCAGCACGTTGGCGCAGCGCAGGATGCGGCTGGTGGAGCGGTAGTTTTGCTCGAGCATGACGATCTTCAGGGAGGGGTAGTCCTCCTTGAGCAGCATCAGGTTCTCGGGGCGGGCGCCACGCCAGGCGTAGATCGACTGGTCGTCGTCGCCGACCACGGTGAACTGGTTGCGCATGCCGATCAGCATCTTCACCAGCAGGTACTGGCTGGCGTTGGTGTCCTGGTATTCGTCCACCAGCAGGTAGCGCACGCGGTTCTGCCAGCGTTCGAGCACGTCGGGGTGTTCCTGGAACAGCTTCACCGGCTGCAGGATCAGGTCGTCGAAGTCCACCGCGTTGAAGGCCTTGAGCGTGCGCTGGTAGTGGGTGTAGACGATGGCCGCGGTCTGCTCGCGCGGGTTGCGCGCCTTTTCCAGGGCCTCGGGCGGCAGGATCAGGTCGTTCTTCCAGGCACCGATCATGTTCTTGATCTCGTCGATGCCGTCGTCGCCGGAGTATTCCTTCTGCATGATGTCCGACAGCAATGCCTTGATGTCGGACTCGTCGAAGATCGAGAACCCCGGCTTGTAGCCCAGGCGGTCATGCTCCTTGCGGATGATGTTCAGGCCCAGGTTGTGGAAGGTGCACACGGTCAGGCCACGGCCTTCCCCCGGACGCAGCAGGGTGGCGACTCGCTCCTTCATCTCGCGCGCGGCCTTGTTGGTAAAGGTCATGGCGACGATGTACTGGGCACGGATGCCGCAGTTCTGGATGAGGTGGGCAATCTTGCGCGTGATCACGCTGGTCTTGCCGGAGCCTGCACCGGCGAGCACCAAAAGAGGGCCGCCGACGTAGTCGCGGGCTTCCTGTTGCCGGGGATTGAGTCGGGACATGCTAGAAACCGGGGGTAACCAGAAAATAGCCGCGCATTCTAGCAGGCATGGGCTGGTTAATGCGCGACCGTCTGACGTTGTGATGCAGGGCGCGAATCGGATTTGCCGCATCTGCTACTTTCGCGCAGGATGCACGTCAGATTGCGTCGGGATGGCGGCCAGGGACAGGCAACGACTAAAAGTGAAAATCATTTCCAATTAATCGGGTAGGATTGCCCGCGCTCGCCGTTCCACCGCCCACATCTAAGGAGCCCGCTTGTCCACGCCTGTCGAACCCCTGCGTTTGCTGCTGTTGGCTGATGAGCCGGAGTGGGCCGTGCACCTGCGCGAATGCCTGCAACCGATGGGTGGCAGCGTCGTGCTGCTGACCGCGCCGAACTGGGCGGCGGTGGACAGCCTGTTCGCCAACGACCGTCAGGCCGTGGTGCTGGCGACGCCCGAGCTGCAGCCCGCGCCGGGGCGTTGCGAGCTGCCGACGATCCTGCTGCTCGAGCAGGAACCGGCCAGCGCGCCGCTGGGCGCCAGCGACTGGCTGGTGCTGGCGCAACTGACCACCGACACGCTGCGTCGGTCGCTGCGTCACGTGCGTGAGCGCGGCGTGCTGGTGGCCACCCTGCAGCGCCTGGCCGAACAAGACCCGCTGACCGGCATCGCCAACCGCCAGGGCTTCCAGGCCTTGCTGACCGCACGTTTGGCCGAGAACGAAGGGCGTGGCCTGGCCCTCGGCCACCTCGACCTGGACAACTTCCGCCACGTCAACGACGCCCTCGGCCACCAGGGGGGCGATCGCCTGATCCTGCAGGTGGTCGCCCGCCTGAAGCACCAGCTGGAGGCAAGCGACCAACTGGCGCGTCTGGGCAGCGACGAGTTCGCGTTGTTGATCGACACCCGGCGTGATCCCAACCGCGCCGAGTGGATGGCCGAGCGCATCACCGAGGCGCTCACCGAGCCCTACTGGATCGACGGCGAGAGCCTGCTGCTCGGTTGCAGCCTCGGGATCGCCCATGCCCGCGCCCAGGCCGGCGCCGACCCGCTGATGTGGCACGCCCACATCGCCATGCGCCAGGCCAAGGGCAGCCAGGGCTGCACCTTCCACGTATTCAATGAGCGTATCAATCGCAACGCCCGCAGCCTCGCCGACCTGGAAAGCGAGTTGCGCCGCGCCCTGCGCCGCGACGAGCTGGAGCTGCACTACCAGCCGCGGCTCAACCTCGCCGACGGCCGTATCGTCGGGCTCGAGGCGCTGGTGCGCTGGAACCATCCCGAGCGCGGCCTGCTGGCGCCCAGCGAGTTCGTGCCGCTGGCCGAGCAGAGCGGGTTGATCGTGCCACTGGGTTACTGGGTGATCTCGCGGGCCCTGAGCGATATGCAGGCCCTGCGCGAACGTGGCCTGGCACCGCTGCACATGGCGGTGAACCTGAGCTTTCGCCAGTTCCAGGACAGTCAGTTGCTGGCAACCCTGAGCCGGCTGATCGTCGAGCACGGGGTCGATGCGCGCTGGCTGGAGTTCGAGCTGACCGAGACCGCCGTGATGCGGCGCAACGAGTTGGTGCGCCAGACCATGGATGCCCTCGGGCGGCTGGGGGTGCGTTTCTCGCTGGATGACTTCGGCACCGGCTTTTCATCGTTCGTGCACCTGAACAGCTTGCCGATCACCTTGCTGAAGGTCGATCGCAGCTTCGTCGGCGGCATGGAGCAACGCGAAGAGAACGCCAAGCTGGTCCACGCGATGATCAACCTGGCGCACAACCTCAACCTGGAGGTGGTGGCAGAAGGTGTGGAGAGTGAGGAGCAGCTGGCGCTGCTGCGGGCGTTCGGTTGCGACCAGGTGCAGGGCTTCCTGGTCAGTCGGCCGTTGCCGGTGGAGGCGTTGATCGAGTACCTGTTGCAGGTGCCGGCTCCGGGCCTGGTGCAGACCCTTTAGCCCCCATCGCCGGCAAGCCGGCTCCCATAGGTTTTGTGCCGTCCTTGTGGGAGGTGGCTTGCCGGCGATGCGCCGCGTCAGCGGCGCCTGTCGCCTTTGGATCAACCGGCGAGCATGCGCCCGGTCTCCTCCAGGTTCTCGTGCCAGCTCAGCGCCTCGCGCAGGATATGCGGGGTATGCCCGCCACGCTGGCAGGCGCGCTCGAAGTAATCGTTCAGCGCGGCGCGGTAGTCCGGGTGCACGCAGTTGTCGATGATCACCCGGGCGCGCTCGCGTGGCGCAAGGCCGCGCAGGTCGGCCAGGCCCACCTCGGTCACCAGGATGTCCACGTCGTGCTCGGTATGGTCGACGTGACTGACCATCGGCACCACGCTGGAAATCGCGCCGCCCTTGGCGATTGACTTGGTGACGAAGATCGCCAGGTGGGCGTTGCGGGCGAAGTCGCCCGAGCCGCCGATGCCGTTCATCATCTTGGTGCCGCAGACGTGGGTGGAGTTGACGTTGCCGTAGATGTCGAACTCCAGCGCCGTGTTGATGCCGATGATGCCTAATCGACGCACGACTTCAGGGTGGTTGGAAATCTCCTGCGGACGCAGCACCAGCTTGTCCTTGTAGCGCTCCAGATTGCCGAACACATCGGCATTGCGTCGGCTCGACAGGGTGATCGAGCTGCCCGAGGCAAAGCTCAGCTTGCCGGCGTCGATCAGGTCGAAGGTCGAATCCTGCAGCACTTCGGAGTACATGGTCAGGTTTTCGAACGGCGACTCGATCAGGCCGCACATCACCGCGTTGGCGATGCTGCCGATGCCGGCCTGCAGCGGGCCGAGGTTGTTGCTCATGCGGCCGGCGTCCACCTCGCCCTTGAGGAAGGCGATCAGGTGGTCGGCGATGCCTTGGGTCTCGTGATCCGGCGGCAGCACGGTGGACGGCGAGTCTGGCTGGTCGCTGATGACGATGCCAACGATCTTCGCAGGGTCGATCGGGATCGCAGTGCTGCCGATGCGGTCGTCGACCTTCACCAGCGGGATCGGCGTGCGGGTCGGACGGTAGGTCGGGATGTAGATGTCGTGCAGGCCTTCGAGGTTGGCGTTGTGCGACAGGTTGATCTCGACGATGACCTGCTTGGCGAAGATCGCGAAGCTGGCCGAGTTGCCCACCGAGGTGGTCGGCACGATATGGCCTTGCTCGGTGATCGCCACTGCCTCGATGACCGCGATGTCCGGCAGGGTCAGTTGCTTGTTGCGCAACTGCTCGACGGTTTCCGACAGGTGCTGGTCGATGAACATTACCTTGCCGTCGTTGATGGCCTTGCGCAGGGTGCTGTCGACCTGGAACGGCATGCGCCGGGCGAGTACGCCGGCTTCGGTCAGTTGCTTGTCCAGGTCGTTGCCCAGGCTGGCGCCGGTCATCAGGCTGATCTTCAGCGGCGACTGCTTGGCGCGCTCGGCCAGTGCGTGGGGCACGGCCTTGGCTTCACCGGCGCGGGTAAAGCCGCTCATGCCGACGGTCATGCCATCCTCGATCAGGCCAGCGGCGTCAGCCGCACTCATTACCTTGCTGTGCAGCGAGGACAAGCGGATACGATCACGGTACATGGATTGTTATCTCAGGCTACTGAAGCTACTGGAAGCGCAGTCTAGAGATTTCGCCCGGTGCCGTCCCGCGACCATGGTCGTATGAGCGGCCCGGAAATAGAGCCGTTGATCTGGATCAGGCAAATGCGACAAACCCCGGAAATGGCTTCCCGGGGTTTGTCTTGTACAAGCGGTCGTGATGCGGTCCTTGGACCTATTCCACAGCCTTGACCATGTCCTCGATGACCTTCTTCGCGTCACCGAACACCATCATGGTCTTGTCCAGGTAGAACAACTCGTTGTCCAGGCCGGCATAGCCGCTGGCCATGGAGCGCTTGTTGACGATGATGGTCTTGGCCTTGAAGGCCTCGAGGATCGGCATGCCGGCGATCGGCGACTTCGGATCATTCTTCGCTGCCGGGTTGACCACGTCGTTGGCGCCCAGCACCAGCACCACGTCGGCCTGGCCGAACTCGGCGTTGATGTCCTCCATCTCGAACACCTGGTCGTACGGCACCTCGGCCTCGGCCAGCAGCACGTTCATGTGCCCGGGCATGCGCCCCGCTACCGGGTGGATCGCATACTTCACGGTCACGCCGTTGTGGGTCAGCTTCTCGGTCAGTTCCTTGAGCGCGTGCTGGGCGCGGGCCACCGCCAGGCCGTAGCCCGGGACGATGATCACGCTGTCGGCGTTGCTCAGCAGGAAGGTAGCGTCGTCGGCCGAGCCGGATTTCACCGGGCGCTGCTCTTTCGAACCCGTCGCGGCACCGGCATCGACGTCGGCACCGAAGCCACCGAGGATCACATTGAAGAACGAACGGTTCATCGCCTTGCACATGATGTACGAGAGGATCGCACCGCTGGAGCCGACCAGGGAGCCGGCGATGATCAACATCGAGTTGTTCAGCGAGAAGCCGATACCGGCTGCTGCCCAACCCGAATAGCTGTTGAGCATCGACACCACTACCGGCATGTCGGCGCCGCCGATCGGGATGATGATCAGCACGCCCATGACGAAGGCCAGGGCCAGCATCAGGGTGAAGGCGCTGTAGTGGCCGGTGAAGGTGAACAGCAGCCCCAGGGCGATGGTCGCCAGGCCCAAGATCAGGTTCAACTTGTGCTGGCCGGCGAACTGTACCGGTGCGCCCTGGAACAGGCGGAACTTGTACTTGCCCGACAGCTTGCCGAAGGCGATCACGGAACCTGAGAAGGTGACGGCGCCAATGGCCGCGCCAAGGAACAGCTCGAGGCGGTTGCCGGTGGGGATCGGGTCGCTGATGGCGGCGACGATGCCCAGCGACTGTGGTTCGAGCACGGCGGCGATGGCAATGAATACCGCGGCCAGGCCGATCATGCTGTGCATGAAGGCGACCAGCTCCGGCATCTTGGTCATCTCGACACGCTTGGCCATGATCGAACCGGCAGTACCACCGACCAACAGGCCGACGATCACGTAGCCGATACCCGCAGTCGCAAGCTCGGCGCCAAGCTTATAGATGAGGCCAACCGTGGTGAGGATGGCGATGCCCATGCCGATCATGCCGAACAGGTTGCCGCGCCGCGAAGTGGTCGGGTGCGACAGGCCCTTGAGCGCCTGGATGAAGCACACCGAGGCGACGAGGTAGAGGAGCGTTACCAGATTCATGCTCATGCTTACTTCTGCCCCTCGTTCTTGGTTTTCTTCTTGAACATCTCAAGCATGCGGCGGGTGACCAGGAAGCCACCGAACACGTTGACCGCGGCCAGCGCCACCGCCAGGGTGCCCATGACCTTGCCGGCCGGGGTGACGGTCAGCGCGGCAGCCAGCATGGCACCGACGATGACGATCGCGGAAATGGCGTTGGTGACTGCCATCAACGGCGTGTGCAGGGCCGGGGTGACGTTCCACACCACGTGGTAGCCCACGTAGATGGCCAGCACGAAGATAATCAGGTTGTAGATGCCGTGGGAAATCAGCATGTCTTCCATTGTCGTGCTCCTCAGCCGTTCTTGCGCACGACCTGGCCGTCGCGGCACATCAGGCACGCGGCGACGATGTCGTCTTCGAGGTTGATGACCAGGTTGCCGTCCTTGTCGAACAGCAGCTTCATGAAGTCCAGCAGGTTGCGCGCGTACAGCGCCGAGGCGTCGGCACCGACCTGGGCCGGCAGGTTGGTCGGGCCGACGAGGGTCACGCCGTGCGCCATCACCACCTGGTCGGCCACGGTCAGCGGGCAGTTGCCGCCTTGGGCCGCGGCCAGGTCGATGACCACCGAACCGGGTTTCATCTGCGCCACGGTCTCGGCGCTGAGCAGGGTCGGTGCCTTGCGTCCGGGGATCAGTGCGGTGGTGATGACGATGTCAGCCTGCTTGGCACGCTCGTGCACGGCCTGGGCCTGGCGCTGCATCCAGCTGGCCGGCATTGGCCGGGCGTAGCCGCCCACACCTTCGGCGCACTCACGTTCCTCGTCGGTCTCGTAGGGCACGTCGATGAACTTGGCGCCGAGCGACTCGATCTGCTCCTTCACTGCCGGGCGCACGTCGGACGCCTCGATCACCGCGCCCAGGCGCTTGGCCGTGGCGATGGCCTGCAGGCCGGCCACACCGGCACCGAGGATCAGCACACGGGCGGCTTTCACGGTGCCGGCGGCGGTCATCAGCATGGGCATGAAGCGCGGGTAGTGGTGGGCTGCCAGCAGCACGGCCTTGTAGCCGGCGATGTTGGCTTGCGACGACAGCACGTCGAGGCTTTGCGCGCGTGAGGTGCGCGGTGCAGCCTCCAGGGCGAAGGCGGTGATGCCGCGCTCGGCCATCTTGGCGATCAGTTCGTTGTTGAACGGGTTGAGCATGCCTGCCAGCAGGCTGCCGCTGTTGATCAGCGTCAGTTCCTGATCACTCGGCGCGACCACCTTGAGCACCAGCTGAGCGCCGAAGGCGTCGGCGGCTTCGCCCAAGTTGGCGCCAACGGCCTCATAGGCACTGTCCGGAATGCTGGCCTTGAGCCCTGCCCCCCGTTGCACGGTGACCTGATGGCCCTGGCCAACCAATTTCTTGATGGTTTCCGGGGTCGCGGCGACCCTTGTCTCACCCGTCTGCGTCTCGAGAGGAACACCAATGTGCACGACTTTGTCTCCTGCGGTGACCTTTTGTCTTTATAGGAACCAGCGCACTTCGGGTGGTGCGGCTGGGTGGTCGTAGAGCACGACCCCGCCGGATCCGGGGCGGGGGAGGCATTTTGCAGACGAACCCGAGGGCCTTCAACCGGTTCTGAAGCGAAACGAAGTTAAAACTACAAGTCACCCTGTGACCGTATGTCGCAACGACCTGCCCTCGACCCGTCAAGCACGCGCTATGCGGAGCTTAGGAGAAAATTTGAAAAAAATTCCGCTATTTTCGTTCTCAGTTTGCTGAATGTCGCAAAATTAGCTGCAAACCCGCGCAGTAACTAGGGTTGCTAGGTTTTTCAGGGTGAACGGAACAGATTACGGATTTGCGACAAATCCATATATCTGTAGGTGTTCAAAATAATTGACTACGGGGTCAGCTTTGGCCGTTTCACCCTATTCCGTGGCGGTGTACTGTTGCGCCTGCGCCACCAGCCAGTCGCGGAACGCCCGTAGCGAGGCGGACTCGACCTTCCGCTCGGGGATCATCAGATGGTAGGCCTTGTCGCTGGAGAGGGCATGCCTGTTAGCGACCACCAGTCGGCCCTCCTGCAGCTCACGCTGGATCAGGAACGGTGGAATCAGCGCAATGCCCATGTCATGCATGGCGGCCTGGGCCAGCATCGAAAACAGCTCGTAGCGCGGGCCGGTCATGTCGCGTTCGACGCTCATCCCCAAGCCGTCGAACCATTGTCTCCAGGCATAGGGGCGGGTGGTCTGCTGCAGCAGCGGCAAGCCGGCAATGCGCTGGGCGTCGAGGCTGGCTTGCCCTTCCAGCAGGGAAGGGCTGCACACCGGCATGGGGTTCTCGCCCATCAGTCGGTGGGACTGGGTGCCCGACCAGTCGGCGTCGCCGAAGTAAATGGCGGCATCGAAGGGCGTGTCGGCAAACAGGAAGGGGCGGGTGCGGTTGGTCAGGTTGACCGTGACCTCGGGGTGACGCTGCTGGAAGTCCTTCAGGCGCGGCAGCAACCACTGGGTGCCGAAGGTCGGCACCACCGCCAGTTCGATCACATTGGCGCCTTGCTGGCGCATCACCGAAAGCGTGTCGCGCTCCACCGCATCCAGCTGTGCGGCTACCTGGCGGCTATAGGAGAGCCCGGCTTCGGTCATTTTCACGCCCCGGCGCGAACGGCGGAACAGTTCGACATTGAGGAAGGTCTCCAGGCTGCCGATCTGCCGACAGACGGCACCCTGGGTCAGGGCCAGTTCCTGAGCGGCCTTGGTGAAGCTCTCGTGACGTGCGGCCGCCTCGAAGCAGACCAGGGCAGTGGTGCTGGGAATCTTGCGGCGCATGTACGTGAACCTCACATGTCAGGCGTTGAGCAGGGCATTTTGATGATTACGAAGTGAGAAAATATCACTAAACGGTGCGCAATCCTCGTTTGTCCCTCACGCCAAACAGGCCTAGGATCAATCCAGCACAACAATTCGTTCCCATCTTTCGAGGAATCCGCACATGGCTGGCAAGGCAAGCTTCAACTGGATCGACCCGCTGCTGCTGGATCAGCAGCTCACTGAAGAAGAGCGCATGGTCCGTGACAGCGCCTATCAGTTCGCCCAGGACAAGCTGGCACCCCGTGTGCTGGAGGCGTTCCGTCACGAGCAGACGGATCCGGCGATCTTCCGTGAGATGGGCGAAGTCGGCCTGCTCGGCGCGACCATTCCCGAGCAGTACGGCGGCAGCGGCCTGAATTACGTCTGCTACGGCCTGATCGCCCGCGAGGTGGAGCGTATCGACTCCGGCTACCGCTCGATGATGAGCGTGCAATCATCGCTGGTCATGGTGCCGATCAACGAGTTTGGTACCGAGGCACAGAAGCAGAAGTACCTGCCAAAGCTGGCCAGTGGCGAATGGATTGGCTGCTTCGGCCTGACCGAGCCCAACCATGGTTCCGACCCTGGCTCGATGATCACCCGCGCCCGCAAGGTCGACGGTGGTTATCGCCTGAGCGGCAGCAAGATGTGGATCACCAACAGCCCGATCGCCGATGTATTCGTGGTCTGGGCCAAGGACGATGCCGGCGATATCCGCGGCTTCGTGCTGGAGAAAGGCTGGGACGGCCTCAGTGCTCCGGCCATCCATGGCAAGGTCGGCCTGCGCGCTTCGATCACCGGCGAGATCGTCATGGATAACGTGTTTGTGCCGGAAGAGAACATCTTCCCCGACGTGCGCGGCCTCAAAGGCCCGTTCACCTGCCTGAACTCGGCCCGCTACGGCATCTCCTGGGGTGCGCTGGGGGCCGCCGAGGCCTGCTGGCACACCGCTCGCCAATACACCCTGGATCGTCAGCAGTTTGGCCGCCCGCTGGCTGCCAACCAGTTGATCCAGAAGAAGCTGGCCGACATGCAGACCGAGATCACCCTGGCCCTGCAAGGCTGCCTGCGCCTGGGCCGGATGAAGGACGAAGGGACCGCGGCGGTCGAGATCACCTCGATCATGAAGCGCAACTCCTGCGGCAAGGCCCTGGACATCGCTCGCCTGGCGCGGGACATGCTGGGTGGCAATGGTATTTCCGACGAGTTCGGCGTCGCCCGCCACCTGGTCAACCTCGAGGTAGTCAACACCTATGAAGGTACTCACGACGTGCATGCGCTGATCCTTGGGCGTGCGCAGACCGGCATCCAGGCGTTCTATTAATAGAGGAGCCAGGCCATGGGCGCGCTTTCCCATCTGCGGGTGCTGGATCTTTCCCGGGTATTGGCCGGCCCCTGGTCCGGCCAGATCCTTGCCGACCTTGGAGCGGATGTAATCAAGGTGGAGCGCCCCGGCGCAGGTGACGACACCCGCTCCTGGGGGCCGCCTTTCTTGCGCGATGCCCAGGGCGAGAATACCAGCGAGGCGGCCTACTACCTGTCGGCCAACCGCAACAAGCGCTCGGTGACCATCGACTTCACTCAGCCCGAAGGCCAGCGCCTGGTGCGTGAGTTGGCGGCGAAGTCGGATATCGTCATTGAGAACTTCAAGGTGGGAGGGTTGGCGGCATACGGGTTGGATTACCAAAGCCTGAAGGCCATCAATCCGAAGCTTATCTATTGCTCGATCACCGGTTTTGGTCAGACCGGGCCGTATGCCAAGCGTGCCGGCTATGACTTCATGATCCAGGGGTTGGGCGGGCTGATGAGCCTGACCGGGCGCCCGGAGGGGGAGGAGGGTGCGGGGCCGATGAAGGTTGGGGTGGCGCTCACTGACATCCTGACCGGGCTGTATTCCACCGTGGCGATTCTTGCGGCCTTGGCGCATCGTGATCAGGCGGGCACAGGCCAGCATATCGACATGGCGTTGCTGGATGTGCAGGTTGCCTGCCTGGCCAATCAGGCGATGAACTACCTCACCACAGGCAACCCACCCCGGCGGTTGGGCAATGCGCACCCCAATATCGTGCCCTACCAGGACTTCCCGACGGCGGATGGCAATTTCATTCTCACCGTGGGTAATGACGGGCAGTTCCGCAAGTTTGCTGAAGTGGCGGGGCAGGCACAGTGGGCGGATGACCCGCGGTTCTCTACTAATAAGCAGCGGGTAGCCAATCGTGCGGAGCTGATTCCGTTGATTCGCCAGGCTACGGTGTTCAAGACCACGGCTGAATGGGTCACTGAGCTGGAGAAGGCAGGTGTTCCATGCGGGCCGATCAATGACCTGGCGCAGATGTTCCAGGACCCACAGGTATTGGCGCGTGGGCTGGCGGTGAATGTTCCACATCCGCTGGCGGGCAGCGTGCCGCAGGTGGCCAGCCCCATTCGGTTGTCGGAGACGCCGGTGGAGTATCGGCATGCGCCTCCATTGCTGGGGGAGCACACCGAGGCGGTGCTCATGGATGTGCTGGGGCTGAGCGGGGAAGCGGTGCAGAGCCTTCGGGGCGCAGGGGTGCTGTAATACGCGCTATAGATGTAAGAAGCGGGGCGGCCGGCAGGCCGCCCCGCTTTGCTTTTCAACAATCTGAAGGTTTTGTGAAATAAAGGTTGACGGGCTTTCAGATCCCCTTATAATGCGCCCACTTCCAGCGACATCGGAACGAAAAACTCCTTGAATATCAATGAGTTGATCGATCAAGAGGGTTGCGGAGGTGCTTCGGTCGTCAGATCGGCAGCGGTGAAAAAGGCAGTTGACAGCAGGTTGTAACGCTGTATGATTCGCCTCCCGCTACGAGAGATCGCAGCGAGTCAAGTGTTTGAAGTTGAACGGGTTTCTCGCAAAATACTTCAAAATAAACGCTTGACAGCCAATGAGGAAAGCGTAGAATGCGCGCCTCGGTTGAGACGAAACGCTCTTAACCAAACGCTCTTTAACAAATTGAATCA